>NZ_BAABCV010000008.1:0-259190 GCF_039539265.1 Mucilaginibacter panaciglaebae | reverse complement strand
TAGCGAAATGAAGGTAGCTATCGACAGATAAATAGTGTAAACTTATTTCAGTACTAAATTAAAAGTGTAAATTCAATTAAGTATTAACAACCAAATCTGTAAACTTTTTTCAGGACGGGTCAGTCAGAAAAAGTGATCCAAAGTGATCCAAAACGCCGGGCCTTAAATCGCAATAGCCTGATTTTTACTTGGTTGTGGTTATGGAGTGATCCAATTGATCCAAAGTGATATATATTCACGTGGATCACTACGCCGCGGCTAACTGTTGTGTCTGTTATAACGGTTTAAAATTCCAATTCGAGTAATACCGGGCAATGGTCCGAATGCCTGGCCTCGCACAAAATGGATACACGCTTGATGTTGTCTTCCAGCGCTTTACTCGCCATGGCATAATCAATGCGCCAGCCCAGGTTCTTGTTACGGGCATTGGCACGGAAGCTCCACCAGGTATAATTGTGCGGCTCCTTGTTCAGGTGGCGGAAAGTATCGATATATCCCGACTCTATAAAGTCCTCCATCCACTCACGCTCTTCGGGTAAAAAACCAGACGAATTAGCGTTCGATTTAGGATTATGGATATCAATAGGGCGGTGGCAAATGTTATAGTCGCCGCAGATCACTAAATTAGGATGATCGACCTTCAAAAGGGTCAGGTATTTACCAAACTCCGCCAGGAACCTGAATTTAAAGGCCTGTCTTTCCTCGCCGCTTGAGCCGGAAGGAAAGTAAACACTCATAACTGACACCTCATCAAAATCGACACGGAGATTGCGGCCTTCGCGGTCAAAGTCAGCAATGCCACAGCCATATTCGACATGTTTGGGTGTGCGCTTGGTTAAGATAGCCACCCCACTGTACCCTTTCTTTTCGGCCGGAAACCAATAGTGCTGATAACCTAAGGCCTCTACCAGGTGCAGGTCGGATAATACGTCGGGTGTGGCTTTTATTTCCTGCAGGCAAACTACATCTGCGTTGGTAGCCTGCAACCAGGCCAGCCAGTTTTTATTGATCGCCGAACGGATACCGTTGACGTTATAGGTAATGATCTTCATTAAATTTTATACTTCTAAACAGGAGATCTAATTAAACCAATTTAATCTATTAAATATCCTGTTAATCAATCAATCTTATAATTGGTCGTTAATCCTTCAATCCCAATATCTTGTCCAGATCCTTACACTCACCTTTTGATAACACGGTCACTGTCATCGGCACATTAACCAAGGGGCGGTCGCGCTCGTCTTTTTTCACGCCTGCAATACGGTCAACCATATCAATGCCAGTAACTACCTCGCCATAAACGGTATAGTTTTGGTCAAGATGCGGGGCGCCGCCAATGGTTTCATAGATCTCGCGCTGCGATGCAGGGATAGGACGTCCCATACGGCGGGTGGCTATAAGCTTATCCAAATCTGCATCGGTAAAACGTTTACCTTCTACAATGTAAAACTGGCATCCGCTTGAGGCTTTTGCGGGGTTATCGTCACGGGCAGCAGCAAGCACACCACGTTTGTGGTATAGGCTGTCGTTAAATTCGGCAGGTACGGTATAACCTACATCACCATTCCCCAACTCGGCGCCGGCTTTGTTCCTGGTGGTATCTTTCGAGTCCGGGTCGCCACCCTGGATCATGAAATTCTGTATCACCCGGTGAAATAAAGTGCCGTTATAAAAGCCCTGTTTAGCCAGCTTAAGAAAATTGTAGCGATGCTTAGGCGTCTCGTTATACAGGCGGATAATGCATGATCCATAAGCCGTACTAATACGCACATATTGATTTTTTGGAGGCTTGGCAAATGCGGCAGCTGCGGTCAGCAAAATGATAAGGGTAAGTAATCTTTTCATAATATCAATTAATTTCTTCCTCAAAATAATTTACAATCAGCGATTTCATTAGCAGTTCTTGCTCAAGAAGTGTATAATTCGGAATGGTTTTCACTAATTTCCAGTGCGGCCAGCCGTCCTGATCTAAACCCTCCAGCTCATAAAACCCCATCATACTGAATAATTTGCAGGTGGCAATGTGCATCAGTTCCTCTTTTTGTCGTTTGCTAAACTTGCGCGGGCCCTGTCCAAGTTCCTGCACACCTATCAAAAAAAGCAATACCTTAACGTCGGGCTTCTCGCTGTCAAAATCCTGAGCAATTCTTTCTTGTAATTCTATATATTTTTTGTTGATCTCTGCAGGTGTCATGTCAGCAAATATACATTCATGCGGCGTCTGTTTGCAGACAAAAAGCATTTGTATTTGCAACAATATTGCTTTTGAATATTGATTTTATGTTTTAATGCTTAATTTTGCCGGTGATTTAAAAAAAGCATCAGCTTATTTTGAAAAAAAGCAAGGCAAATATTTTTTACTCGTGGCTGTTATTGACCTGTTTTATAGCGGGGCAATACATCGTTTATACACACCAGCATAAAATTATTGCCGGCATTGGTACTAAGGCCAAAATTGAAAGCAAAAACACTTCGCACACCATCGTGCAGGAAAAATGTTCGATTTGTGATGCAATGCACCATATTAATGCGATAGTTGACCATTATTCTTATTTCGGTCCTAATATTGTTACAAAGCATTTTTATAAGGGTTACAAGTATGCTTTTGTAAGCATTGCGTTGATTCTGTCTGCCGGTCGCGCTCCGCCGATTGCAGCATCCTGCTAAACTTTATCGGCCATAGGTCAACCTTATCCAGTTTACATTTAAGAGCAACGATACGTGCCAGTTAGAAATAATGGACCGTACTTAACATACATTATCTAAAAATGAAGTCTTATATAAAAATATGGAGCTTGCTGTTTGTTCTGCTGGCAAACTCATTATATACAAACGCTGCAGATACAGCTCCAGCTACTATTACGGGCGCCGTTACCGACAAAAAAGATAACTCGCCTATTGCAGGCGCAACCGTTGACATTCCTGATTTAAAAACGGGCACTATTACTGATGCCAACGGTAAATTTACCCTAAACATTGTATCCAGGGGGACTTACCTGGTACAGGTTACCTGCGTAGGGTATTCGAGTGTGGTGCAAAAGGTAGATTTCTCTAAAATGCAAACCCTCAATATTCAATTGCAAGCCTCATTCATAGAAGCGGGCGAAGTAGTGGTTACCGGCGTAAGCCACGCTACCGAATTAAAGAGAAGCCCTATACCCATGGCTGCTGTAAGCAAGGCATTTATTGACCAGCGTGCTGCCGCAGGCAACGTCATTGATATGATCGCTAGTATCCCCGGAGTAAGTGCGGTAACTACCGGTCCAAATATTTCTAAACCATTTATCCATGGGTTGGGCTATAACAGAGTTATCACTTTAATGGATGGCATCCGCCAGGAAGGCCAGCAATGGGGCGATGAGCACGGCGTCGAGGTAGATCAAAACTCTGTTGATCGTGTAGAAGTAATTAAGGGCCCCGCTAGCTTGACCTATGGGTCGGACGCCATTGGTGGGGTGGTTAATTTGCTATCGCCGCCGCCGGTGCAGGTGGGTACTATGTCGGGGTCTGTAATGGGTTCGTTTGGTACCAATGCGGGTGCCGTCAATAACTCATTGAGATTGCAGGGAAACAATAATGGTTTTATTTGGGGAAGTGTACTGTCAGCCAAAGAATCGAAAAACTACCAGAATCAGCATGATGGCAGGGTATACGGAACTAACTATAAAGAGCGCGATGCCCGCCTGATGGCCGGTCTGAATAAGTCATGGGGGTACTCCTATTTCCATGCCTCATTGTTCGACGATCAGCAAGCTATCCCTGACGGCAGCCGCGACCCATTAACCCGTAAGTTCACCAAGCAGGTTACCGAAGACGACGCTTCCCGCCCAATTGTATCAAATGGTGAATTGAACTCATATGCTGTCCCGGTTTTACATCAGCATGTGCAGTTATATCGCATCTATAATAACAGCAACTTTATCATAGGTAACGGGGCTAACCTGATTGTTAACTTGGGTTACCAGTTTAGTCACCGGCGTGAGTATACGCATCCTGAGGATAGCGATGTATCGGGCTTAAACCTGCACCTGTCAACCTATACTTATGACTTGAAATATAACCAAACCTTCGGTGATGGATATGAAACTACCTTTGGCGTTAATGGACAGTATCAAAATAATACAATTAGCAGCGCTACTGATTTCCCTATCCCGGCCTATCATCAGTTTGATGTAGGGCCGTTTGCTGCGATTAAAAAGAGCTTTGGCAGGCTGGATATATCCGCGGGCGCCAGGTATGATTACCGTTCATTCAACGGGCAACCCGCTTATATTGACACCCTAAGTTATAAATATCCACAGCTATACACAGGTGGCAATCCATCCGCCAACGGCGTGATCAAACAATTTGATGTCTTGAATAAAAATTTTACAGGTTTTTCAGGCAGCGTGGGTGCTACTTACAATTTCTCGTCAGCATTTTTGCTGAAGGCTAATGTGTCCCGTGGTTTCAGGGCACCAAGTATTGCCGAGTTGTCAGCTAACGGACCGGATCCCGGTTCGCAGATATATCACGTGGGTAATGCCAATTTTAAACCGGAGTTTAGTGTGCAAGAAGATATCGGTGCTTTCCTTACCTTGCCAAATGTATCAGCCAGCGTCGAGTTGTTCAATAATGATATCGAGAATTACATTTATCAGCAACAGGTATTGAACGCTGATGGCAGCGCGGCTATTAACCCAAATTATCCGCTATATACTATATTCACTTATACGCAAAGTAAGGCCCGTATAAGCGGCGGAGAGTTTAGCCTGGATATCCACCCAACTTCATGGTTGCATTTTGAAAATAACCTGGCGCTTACTTATGGTAAAAACCTGGGTAACGGTAGCCCTGTGGCCGATAGTTTGAAATATCTTCCATTTATACCACCATTGCATACACACTCTGAGCTGCGTGGAACTTTTGCCAAGGGATTTTCATTTATCAAAAGTATCTATGCCTTTGTTGGCCTTGATCATTATAGCGCGCAGGACAGGTTTTTCTCTGCTTACGGTACTGAAACCTACACCGCAGGCTACAATTTGCTAAGCGCAGGCTTAGGTGGTAACCTGGTAAATGCAAATGGTAAAAAGGTATTAGAGCTTTACATAGAAGGCACCAACCTGACTAACGTTAATTATCAATCAAACATGAGCCGTTTAAAATACTTTGATAACCCAGATACGCCGCAAGGTGTGCAGCGGGGTATTTTTAATATGGGCCGCAATGTCAGCTTTAAGGTTGTTGTTCCTTTTGATTTTTCGCATGCAACTACAAAAACAGAATAACGCGTAGAGACGCGATGCATCGCGTCTCTACAATCGCTATCATCGTGAGCGTAGCGTAACGATCTCTGCGCGGCAGGTCGTAAATTAAATAGGCCTCTCAGCAATGAGAGTCCTATTTAATTTATATACATGTTTCTGTTCTGATAGATGATAATAAGCAGATTATGTGTAAGTTAGATTCATTAAACTATTGTCATGAATCTGTTGGCCGAAACTCCTAAAAAGCGTATTGATTCAATTGATATTCTGCGCGGTGTTGTTATGGCCCTTATGGCAATTGACCATACGCGCGATTTCTATACCTCACTTAGTTACGCCCCTACTGATTTAACCCATGCATCAACCACTTTGTTTTTGACAAGATTTATTACACACTATTGTGCTTCTGCCTTTGTGTTTTTGGCGGGTACGGGTGCTTTTTTGTCGCTGAATCGTGGCAAGACCAAAGTACAGGCATCTAACTTTTTGTTGTCGCGCGGGTTGTGGCTGATTATTCTTGAATTTACATTAATACGCTGGGGCTGGGGCGGTGGCCAATTGTTGCAGGTAATTTGGGCTATTGGTGTTAGCATGATGATATTAGGCCTTTTGGTGTATCTGCCATTGCGCGTTGTCGGTGCTTTGGGATTGATATTAATTTTTGGTCATAACTTGTTTGATAGCGTCAACATCGCGGCAATGTCCACAAGCGAAAAAACATTGTGGACGTTTCTGCATGTGCAGGGCATAGTTCATATTTTAGGTCAGGACATATTTGTACTGTATCCGCTCATTCCATGGGTAGGCGTTATGTCAGCAGGTTATGTTTTTGGTAAATTGTTTACCATTGACACTGCCAGGCGAAAACGCATGCTGATTGGCTTAGGTGCGTTAAGCCTGGTTTTGTTTATAGTGATCAGATATTTTAATATTTATGGAGACCCCAATATCTGGACCTATCAGGGCAATATTCATCGCACTGTATTATCGTTTATCAATGTAACCAAATATCCGCCGTCTTTAGATTACCTGCTCATCACTCTTGGCCCCTGTATGCTGTTCCTGGCTTTTATTGAGGGCAGAGGCAATAGGTTTACAGACATTTTTGTGGTATTTGGCCGTGTTCCGTTATTCTATTATATCCTGCATCTATATGTGATCCATTTGTCGGCTATTGTGTTGGGACACTTTATCGATCTGCCAAAAAGTTTGCTTCCGGGGCCGGGGCCTGCCGGGCTTAGTCTGGGTTGGGTTTATGTGATTTGGCTCAGTATAGTCACTATCTTATACTTCCCGTGCCGCTGGTTTATGAAGTACAAACACGAGCACAGACAGTGGTGGTTAAGTTATGTGTAGCAAACAATCCCACCGCCGCTACTGTTAACAAAACATCAAAACAGTATAAATTATGCGATGGTTAGGTGGTAATGAAAGTAACGATTACGAAGAAGGCAGCAGCGGGAGCGGGGGCCGTGGATTGCTGTTTGGCGGAGGTATTGTTGGCTTGATTGGTGCGGTTATTTATCTCTTCACCGGTATTAATCCCGTACAATTGCTAAATACGGGTAACTCGCCAAATTCGCAGCAGATCAATACGGTGCCCGGTGGGGGTGAAAACCGGGAGAAACAATTTGCCCGTGTGGTTTTCCAGGGAACAACCGTTGTTTGGGATAGTATCTTCCGCAGCATGGGTAAAACTTATCAGCACCCTGTTTTACATACGTTTACTGATGCAGTTGACGCCGCGGGTTGTGGGTATGCTACCTCGGCCACCGGCCCGTTTTATTGCCCGGCCGATGGTCGTGTGTACCTGGACTTGTCCTTTTTTGACGAATTAGAAAACCGCTTCAGTGCGGCGGGTGAGTCGGCAAGAGCTTATGTAATTGCTCATGAGGTTGGTCATCATGTACAAAATCTATTAGGCGTTTCGCAGCAAATGGACGAAGCGCGGCAAAATCTGAGTGAACGCGAATACAATAAGCTTTCTGTAAAGTTGGAATTGCAAGCCGATTTTTATGCAGGCCTATGGGCGCATTATGAGGCACTGAATCATTACAACAACATTGTAATTGAGCGGGCAGATATCGACTCGGCGCTTAATGCCGCGCATCAGATCGGTGACGACCGCTTGCAAGAAAAATACCAGGGCCGTGTAACGCCAGATAGCTTTACGCATGGTACCAGTGCGCAACGAGCGTATTGGTTTAAAAAGGGATATGATACCGGCGATATCAAACAAGGTAATACCTTCGCTAATACAGAGATTAAAGATGACAGATCAAACCAATAATTGGATTTGTTTGATCAGGAAGGTACAACCGCAAGTAATAATATTTTAGGTATTTGGCACGGCAATAGGCCGAATAACATAATTTAGCTAAATGGTAAAATACAAAAAGCACTCATCTGTTTACATTTTGTTATCGGCCATCGGTGTGTTGATGATAGCCTGCTCGCCTAAAGTGAATAAAGGCAATAACACAAGTGCAAATAAACCACCAGTAATACGCGGCCCGCATTTTACAACAGACAGCATTTACACCGCTAAAACTGATTCGCTGCTGGGTTGGCTTAAACAGCAGCAACCTGCGGTATTAATGGATAGCACCGGGCTTATTACAACGCCATCTGAATGGGTGGCTTCGGTGAATTTTGGCATCCGTAAGGCCAATTATGTCATCATCCATTTTACCGCACAGGATTCGGTACAGCAAACCATTCGCACCTTCAGCATTAAAAGTACCGAGGTAAGCGCACACTACGTAGTGAGTAAGGACGGCAAAGTATATCATATGGTGAATGATTATTTGCGTTCAAACCATGCCGGTTTGGGCAAGTGGGGTAGCGTTACCGACATGAATAGTATCTCCTTAGGTATCGAGGTGGACAACAACGGGTCAGAACCGTTTACCGATGCGCAGATCAAGAGCTTGTTGCTATTACTTGCTCAGCTTAAAAAAACCTATAATATACCAACGGCTAATTTCCTGGGCCATCAGGATTTTGCGCCGAAGCGCAAGCCCGATCCCGGCCCGTTGTTTCCCTGGAAGTTGTTAGCGCAAAATGGCTTCGGCTATTGGAGCGATGATGCTTTAGAACTGGCTCCGGAAAACTTTGATTATAAAACTGCCTTGCGCTTAATCGGTTATGATACTTCAGATTTAAATGCTGCTATAATAGCTTTTAAGCGCCACTTTGTGCAGGATAACAGCACAGCACAATTAAGTCAGTTGGATTTGAATGTGCTATATAATGTCTATCAAAAGTATTAAATACACCCCTAAAGGGCAGGAAAGTATGATTTTTATAAAATGTCATTTCCAAACGGAGAAATCTTATACGTTGGCTAATTCCTTGTGTAAGATTTCTCGTTATGCTTGAAATGACAATAGTTAGAAGGTGTTACTTTTTAACTGTCCAGCCATCTTTTAATGTCACGGTGCGGTTAAATACCAGTTTGTCAGTAGTTGAATGCTTATCCAAAGTAAAATAGCCTTTGCGGATAAACTGGTAACCTTTGCCCGAAACGGCAGTAGCCAGGTCAGGCTCGATATAAGCGTTTGGTAATATATGTAAACTCTCCGGGTTCAAATATTCCTTGAAGTCTCCATCTTCGTTTGATGGGTCTTCAACCCTGAACAGACGATCATATAACCTAACCTCGGCAGTTTTAGCATGTGATACGCTTACCCAATGGATGGTGCCTTTTACATTGATGCCACTGGTATCGCTGCCTGATTTTGATTCAGGAATATAGGTACAGTAAATCTCGGTAACTTTGCCGTCGGCATCTTTCTTAAAGTCCTCACATTTTACAATGTAGGCATTCTTTAAGCGTGCCATAAGCCCAACCCCCAGACGGAAGAATTTCTTTGGAGGTTCTTCCATAAAATCCTCGCGCTCAATCCACAGTTCTTTACTAAAAGGGATATTGCGTCCGCCATCGCCACCTTCAACCTCAGGGTTGTTTTCACCATGCAACGTTTCGGTTTGCCCTTCCGGGTAATTGGTAATGATCAATTTAATTGGGTCTAACACAGCCATGCGGCGCCAGGCGGTTTTGTTAAGATCCTCGCGGATACAAAATTCAAGCAGGCTTACGTCGATCATGTTATCGCGTTTAGCTACACCAATGCGTTCACAAAACTCACGAATAGAAGCAGCGGTATAACCGCGACGACGCAGGCCGCTTATTGTCGGCATACGCGGGTCGTCCCAGCTTTCAACATGCCCGTCGGTCACCAGTTGCATCAACTTGCGTTTGCTCATCACCGTATAGGTCATGTTCAGGCGGGCAAATTCATATTGTTTTGACGGGAATATGTTCAGCTCTTTAATAAACAGATCATATAATGGTCTGTGTGGAACAAACTCCAATGTACAGATTGAGTGCGTGATATGCTCGATAGCGTCCGATTGACCATGTGCGAAATCATACATCGGGTAAATGCACCAGGCATCCCCTGTGCGGTGGTGATGCGCGTGTTTAATCCGGTACATTAACGGATCGCGCAGCAACATATTTGGCGACGCCAGGTCTATCTTGGCGCGCAGCACTTTTTCACCATCCTGGTATTTACCGGCTTTCATTTCGGCAAATAGCTGCAAGTTTTCTTCTACACTGCGGCTGCGATATTGATTAGGTATGCCTGGTTCAGTAGGAGTACCTTTTTGCACGGCAATTTCTTCGGCTGTGCTATCATCTACATAAGCCAGCCCCTTTTTTATCAGTTGAACAGCGAAATCATATAGCTGCTCAAAATAATCAGAAGCATACAACTCTGCGGCCCAATCAAAACCTAGCCATTTTACGTCTTCTTTAATACTGTCGACGTATTCGGTTTCTTCTTTGGTTGGGTTGGTGTCGTCAAAGCGGAGATTGGTTTGACCATTATATTTTTTTGCCAATCCGAAATTTAAACAGATAGACTTTGCGTGGCCAATATGCAGATGGCCGTTAGGTTCAGGCGGAAAACGGGTTAAAACCCGGCCTCCGTTGGTGCCTTTCGCCAAATCTTCCTCAACTATCTCCTCAATAAAATTTAATGATCTTTCTTCGCTCATGATAGGGCAAAAGTAGCTTTTTTAGGCGAAAAGGATGAAAGGTTTACTGACAAGAAATAGAGGTAGTAATAAGTGCCTCATTAGTGTGTCAGGGTGCGCCATAGCTTATTATCTTATGTATCACTGGTTGCAGGCTTTCAGCTATCGCACTAATTTACCGTGGTGGTTGTTTGCCGAAACAGTTGGGCACGTTGACTATAACGTTGATAACCGTAAGTTACCAGAGCATTAAAGCAGCTATAGTTAATCCTGTAAAAAGTTTACGAAACGAATAGCCGGATTAATATAATAACTTATTGGTGCTGATTAGCTGTTATCAAATTCAGCCGTTTTTTAATCAGCTCAATATCTTCGTCCTGGATCAATAAAAAATTCTTGGCATGTTCGATCTCATTCAGGATCGCTTCTTGAATATCTACTTGCATCGGTCGCAGTTTTAGGTTTATACTTTCTCGGATTAGGTGTATCCCTAAGGTACAATTTATTTAACTATAGTTTAAACTAAAACTTATCAACAATTGGCTGAAAGATGGCCTGCGTGTGCAATACGATATTCAAGTTGGTGTAGTTTAGGAGACTGCCTTTCCTTTCGTTGCTTAAATGTTAAAATCGGCGTAGAAAAGCAATGACGGTGTCAATCATTAGGAATAAAAGGAAAGTATCACCTGCTCAATCATAACATTTTGTTTACAAACACCCATTTGCCAATAACCAGGACAAATAAGCGTTGAAGTGTTACGGTGCAATTGCTATATTTACCGCCCGTATAAAACCCCGTAAAAAATTATCATGTTTAGCAATAAAGCCATAATTAAAATATCTGCTATAGCATTGTTAGGTATTGGAACGATATCGTTTGTAAATGATGATCCTAAAAAACCTGATGAAAGCCGCTTTACCCCGGTTACACTGACCCGCCCAGGCGACCTGGACGAGCCGAATACTTTTGAGGTATTAAGCGACGGCCGCGTATTGATCAGCGAGCGTAAAGGCGCTATCAAATTGTTTGATCCTGTTACGAAGATGACCAAAACCATTGCCACGCTGGCTGTTAATACCAAATATACCAGTGCACAAGGTAAGGTAACTGAGGCCGAAGAGGGTTTGATGGGTTTGACCGTAGATCCAAACTTCGACAAAAATCATTTTATATATACCTTTTACGCGCACCCAACCGAAAAGAAATGGATGCTTACCCGTTGGAAATTTGAGAATGACGCTCTGGTAAAAGGTTCAGAAAAAAGAATATTGGAGTTTGCAACTCAGCGCGAGGTTTGTTGTCACACAGGCGGTGGTATGACCTGGGATGCTAAGCATAACCTTTACCTTACGGTTGGTAACAATACCGGCGCGTTGTTATCATCATCAACTGACGAGCGACCTGCCAGGGTAAGTTGGGATGACCAGCGCGGCACAGCAAATACTAACAGCTTGTTAGGCAAAATATTGAAAATTCACCCTGAGCCAAATGGTTCATACACCATCCCTGCGGGTAACCTGTTTCCAAAAGGAACACCTAAAACCCGTCCTGAGATTTATACTATGGGGCATCGTAATCCATGGAGACCTTCTATCGACAGCAAAACCGGTTGGTTATACTGGGGCGATATTGGTCCGGATGCTACGGAAGATAGTGAGATAAGCCCTAAAGGTTATGACGAATTGAACCAGGCGCGCAAGCCGGGTTTCTTTGGCTGGCCGTATTTTGTTGGTCCGAATGTACCATACCCGATCTTTAACTACACCGATGGCGAGGCTGGCCCTGCCAAAGATCCGAAGAAACCTATGAATACTTCGGTTAACAATACCGGCTTAACGCAGTTGCCGCCGGTTTCTCCGCCGTTTATTTATTATCCATATGCTGCTTCAACCGAGTTTCCGTTGGTGGGTAGTGGTAGCCGGAGTGCAGTTGGTGGCCCAATATATCACAAAAGCGACCGCCCGTTAGCTAAACGCCCGTGGCCTCCATATTACGAAGGGAAATGGTTAGCTACCGATCTGGCCCGTGGCTGGATCATGGCGATATCTATGAAGGCTAACGGCGATTACCAGGGCATGGAGCAATTTCTGCCAAGCTATCACCCTATTGAGCCAATTGACATGAAATTTGGCCCTGACGGCGATCTGTACGTGTTGGAATATGGTAGCGTGTGGTTTGGTAAAAGCGACAATGCTAAACTGGTACGTATTGAGTACAATGCCGGTAACCGCAAACCAGTGGTAATGGCGTCAACTAATAAACAAGGCGGTACAGTTCCGCTTAAAATCACACTTTCATCTGCGGGTACTTTTGATGCTGATGGCGACCGGTTAAAATACAGCTGGAGATTAACCTCACCAGGTGTTGCTCCCAAATTGTATCCGGGCGCAAATCCTGCGGTCACTATCACCAAAGCCGGTGTTTACATGGCAACTTTAACTGTTACAGATTCGCACGGTGCGAAAAATACTAAAACGGTTAAGATTATTGCCGGTAATGAGGCACCTCAGGTTATTGTTGACCTGAGCGGCAACCACTCGTTTTACTTTAATGGGAAATCATTTGATTATAATGTAACTGTAAGCGATAAAGAGGATGGTAGCCTGACGTCGGGCGGTATCGCCCCGGATCACGTATCGATGAGCATTAATTATACCTCTGAAGGATTTGATTATGTACAGGTAGCGCAGGAGCAAAGCAGTGTTGATGCTTCAACCCAATTTGCGGTTGCTAAAGCTTTAATTGGTAGTTCTGATTGTAAAAACTGCCATAGTATTAATGCTGTTAACGTGGCGCCGAGTTTTATCGATATAGCCACCAAATATAAAGGCGACGAAAAGGAAATGGAGCGACTGGCACACGTAATTCGCGGTGGCGGTCATGGTCATTGGAACCGTCCGGTAGATATGCCGGCTCACCCTGGTATTGCGCTGGCTGACGCACACACTATTGTTAACTATATTATGAACGTTACCAATAACAATATCAACACTATGCCGTTGAAAGGCACCTTCACACCGAATGTTCCTGCAGATGATAATGGTAATGGCAGCTATATTATCCGCGCCGCTTATACGGACAAGGGCAATAAAAACATTCCAAAACAAACTACAGCGACAACCATCATCCTGCATAACCCCGTGGTTTATGCGGCTACCGCACCGGTAATTAAAAACGCTTTTACCAAGGTTAACGGTTTAGATGGCTCGACAAACGTAATTGGCCGTAATAACAGCTATGTTGAGTTCAAAAAGATTGACTTAACAGCTATTAAACAAATGGAACTGGCTGCTTACGCTACTACTTTAGAGAATACTCCAGGTGGTACTATTGAGGTACATGTTGATTCGCCAACCGGCACCTTGATTGGTTCGGCATCATTTGAACAACTGGATTTGAAACCTAAAGATCAAAACTGGACCAAAACTGATATCAAAGAAACGACAGGTATCCATGATATCTACTTCGTATTCAAAAATGACAAAGCCAAACCAGCCGACGCATTGTTGCTGTTTAACGCGATTAAGTTTGAGCTGTAAGGTTTAATAAAAGCGATACAAGAAGGCCTGTCGCTATCAGCGGCGGGCTTTCTTGTTTTAAAAGAGTGCTTATCGCCGTTGTCATTTTGAGCTATAGCAAGAAAGGACAAACCGGAAAACCACTCGCTCTGTCATCGCAAAGATACTACGCTAACGATTGACAGGATGGGAGAATGAGGTGGTGATGATCGGCATCTAACAAGAAAGGGCATGATCCTCAGACCATGCCCTCTCTTTATCTTAAATCTTGGCCTAAACCTTAGTAACGGTAGTACTCCGGTTTAAACGGACCTTCAACAGTTACACCAATGTACTCAGCCTGATCCTGGTCAAGAACTTCTAATTCAACACCAATTTTAGCTAAGTGTAAACGGGCAACTTTTTCGTCCAAATGTTTTGGTAAGGTATACACCTTATTTTCGTAAGCCGAACTATTTGTCCAAAGTTCTAATTGAGCCAAAGTCTGATTAGTGAACGAGTTGCTCATTACAAAGCTAGGGTGGCCTGTAGCGCAACCTAAGTTAACCAACCGGCCTTCGGCCAAAACAATAACATCTTTACCTTCAATAGTATATTTATCAACCTGAGGTTTGATCTCAATTTTAGTATTGCCATAAGCACTGTTTAACCATGCCATGTCAATCTCATTATCAAAGTGGCCAATATTACAAACAATAGCCTTGTCTTTCAAAGCACGGAAGTGTTTCTCGCGAACGATGTTTTTATTACCGGTAGCTGTAACAACTATATCAGCTTCAGCAATAGCGGTACTCAATTTTTTAACTTCGTAACCTTCCATAGCCGCTTGCAATGCGCAGATAGGGTCAATTTCGGTAACAATAACACGTACACCTGCATTACGCAATGAGTCGGCAGAACCTTTACCCACGTCGCCATAACCGCAGACAACGCCTACTTTGCCGGCCATCATTACGTCGGTAGCGCGGCGGATAGCATCAACCAACGATTCGCGGCAACCGTATTTGTTATCAAACTTTGATTTCGTTACAGAGTCATTAATATTAATGGCAGGAATGGGCAAAGTGCCATTTTTCATGCGCTCATACAAACGGTGAACACCGGTAGTGGTTTCTTCTGATAAGCCTTTAATGTTGGCAATTAACTCAGGGTATCTGTCAAATACCATATTGGTTAAATCACCACCATCGTCAAGGATCATGTTTAATGGCTGGCGGTCTTCGCCAAAGAACAATGTTTGTTCAATACACCAGTCAAACTCCTGCTCGTTCAGGCCCTTCCAGGCGTAAACAGAGATACCGGCAGCAGCAATAGCCGCGGCAGCATGGTCTTGAGTCGAAAAAATGTTACATGATGACCATGTAACTTCTGCACCTAACTCAACCAGTGTCTCAATTAACACGGCGGTTTGGATGGTCATGTGCAGGCAGCCTGCAATGCGCGCACCTTTTAATGGTTTTGAAGCTCCGAACTCCTGGCGTAAAGCCATGAGGCCCGGCATTTCTGCTTCTGCTAAAGAAATCTCTTTGCGGCCCCATTCGGCTAAAGAAATGTCTTTTACTTTGTACTTGGTGTAAGCGGTCTCTACTGATGACATAGCGTTTTAAATTTATTTTTTTTGAGATGCAAAGGTAACACATTCCCTTGTGAATGTGAAATGTAAGCTGTTCGTTTGATGATTATTGCGCAGGTATGATAGGCTCTTGATTGGGTGGGTATTACCTTCGGGGCAGGCTTTTCGCTGATACGCCCGCAGGTATAAGGCGTGGCCGATATCGCTGCCACAGGTCACTGCAAAAAACACGCTCCATATTGTCTGTCATTATTATATCTTTGGGAGCACTAACCTGCACACTTAAATTTTATTTCAGCAACACAATGAAAAAAGTAATTCTTGTAACGGGAGCTTCATCAGGTATAGGTTTGGCCAGCGCCACTGCTTTACATGAAGCCGGACACACCGTTTATGGCACCACACGTAATCTTGCAAAAAAAGTAAACGTGCCTTTTAACCTGATCGAACTGGACGTAACGGACGATGCATCTGCTAAAGCCGCTGTTGCTAAAATTATTCAAGCCGAAGGGCGTATAGACGTATTGGTAAATAATGCCGGTAACGGTATTGCAGGCCCGGCTTATGCTATGCCTGTTGATAAGGCCAAGCAGCAATTTGAAGTTAACTTTTTTGGTGTAGTACGTATGTGTGGCGTTGTTATCCCGGAGATGCTGAAAAATAGCAGCGGCCTGGTAATTAACATCAGCTCATTGGCTGGTTTGTTTGGTTTGCCTTACCAAAGTATGTATGTAGCGTCAAAGTATGCTATCGAGGGTTATTCTGAAAGCTTACGTATGGAACTGCGTAAAACCGGTATCAAGATTACTACAATCAACCCGGGCGACTTTAAAACTGAGTTTACAGGCAGCCGCGAGAAAATTCCATTCACAGTGGATAATGAGAAACTGAAAGCCAACTACGATATCGCGATAACCAATATCGAAAAAGATGAGAACGCCGGTGCCGACCCGATTGCTATTGGCAAGCAACTGGTAAAAATATTAAGCAAAAGCAGCCCGGCCCATCAATACCTGGTGGGCGCTATTGGCCAAACCATAGCCGTCACTTTAAAGAAAGTATTGCCGACAGGGGTTTTTGAAGGCTTGATGGCCGATCATTATGGAATAAAGTAAGATCCCTCAACCTGCCGAAAGGGATGCTTTTATGGGAGACATAACAAAACAATAACAGAATTATTATATAGGATAAATCTCCCCCTTTGGGGAGATTTAGAGGGGTATATGGGAAAAGACAAACTAAGACGCTTTGCCGAAATAGAAAACTTTGGCAACGTTTTACAACTGGATGCCGGGAAGCCTTACAAAGGCGCGTGGAGTAAAGAGCTTTTTAAGAATGATAACCCGGTGGTATTAGAGCTGGCTTGTGGTAAGGGTGAATATACCGTGAACCTGGCAAGGCTTTTTCCCGATAAGAATTTTATCGGCATTGATTATAAGGGCAACCGTATTTGGCGCGGTGCCAAGACAGCAATTGAGGATGGTGTAAATAACGTCGCCTTTTTACGTATACAAATTGAAAACCTGCTGGATTACTTTGCACCCGGCGAAGTTGATGAAATCTGGATCACTTTCCCCGATCCGCAACCACAGTTAAGCCGCGAGAAAAAGCGATTAACATCACCACGCTTTTTAGAGAAATATAAAGTGCTATTAAGGCCTGGCGGTTTCGTAAATCTGAAAACCGATAATGATGGTTTGTATGCTTACACCGCCGAAAAGATTGACGAACTGAGTCTGAAAGAACACGTTAATACAGCTGACTTATACCATTCAGAGTTTGCCGATGAGGTGCTATCTATCAAAACCTATTACGAAAAGAAATATTTGGCAGATAACAAGAATATCAATTATCTTAAATTCTCATTTCAATAGTAGCCCTTATGCCAGATTATAATTTTTATGATAACGTATATGATGTGGCCCGGCAGATACCTGTCGGCCGTGTGACATCTTATGGGGCAATAGCGAATTACCTGGGAACAAAAGGCTCATCGCGAATGGTTGGTTATGCCATGCAAGCTTGTGCCTCGGCGCAGCCGCCGGTGCCGGCGCACAGGGTGGTAAACCGCCAGGGATTGCTTACCGCCAAGTTTCATTTTGGAGGTGACAGGATGCGGCAATTACTGGAATCTGAGGGCGTAAAAGTGATGAATGACCAGGTGCAGGATTTTGATAAAGTTTTCTGGGATCCTAATATTGAATTAGTACTATAATACCCATTACTGGCTAAGTTTTTGCTCGGAGTTAACCGTGAAAACATATCGACTACAATTTGAGCAGAATCTGCCCATTCCACTGGCCGAAAGCTGGGACTTTTTTACATCGCCATTAAATCTTGCTAAGATAACCCCACCAACGACAGGATTTGAAGTAACATCGCCCTTTGACGTCAAAAGCAAAGTATACGAAGGCATGATCATTACCTATAAAATAAAGCCGCTATTTGGCATTAAAATGGACTGGATGACTGAGATCACTCATATTAAAGACCAGCAATATTTTGTGGATGAACAACGTTTTGGCCCTTATGCCTTATGGCATCATGAACATCATTTTAAAGCGATAGATGGTGGAGTGCACATGGCAGATATACTCAATTATGCCATTCCCTATGGGGTCATAGGCCGGCTAAGCAACTCGTTGCTGGTGCGCAAAAAAATTTTGAAGATCTTTGCCTATCGCGAAAAAATGATTAATGGCCTGTTTGGGATATACCGCAGATAACCCTATTTGCAATATTGCTGTACGGCAGCCTGAGCGTCTTTCAGGCCTAATTTTGCGGCTGCATTTAAATCTGTACAGGCATTAGCTTTGTCGTTTTGTTTGATTCTTAGCATACCGCGTTTATAATACGCTTGCGGATTATTAGGATCCAAAGAAATTGCCTTACTATAATAGTTCATTGATGCCGCAGTGTTTTTGAGGTTCACCTCAGCATCGCCCCATAGCACATATATGTCGTCGTTTTTAGGGTCGAGCGTTAGCGCGTATTGAAAATCATTTTCTATCCGCTCTGCATCTGGTATGAAGCTTTTGGCGTAACCGCGATAAGCAAAGGTTTTAATGTTGTCGATGTTGATAAACAACGTACTGTTATAATCGTCTACAGCACCCTCATAATCTTTCAGTTCCATTTTTACATTTGCACGTAAAAAGAAGGCCTTGTCATCATCGCCTTGTATGCTAATGGCTTTATTAATGTCTTTTAAAGCGCTTTCAAAATCTTTTAGCGTTGCCTTGGCATGTCCGCGGTTTTGGTAGGCTATAGCCAGGCCGGTATCTATTTTAAGTGCCTCGTTATAATCGGCTATTGCCGAGTCAACCCTGCCTAAGTTTTCCACAGCGATACCACGCAAGGCATAGTAGTACGCGTTATCAGGATCGGTTTTAACCAGTTTACTAAAAATTTCCTTAGCCTCTGTAAACAATTTACCCTTAGCCATCGATGCCCCTAAACGCTGATATAAGCTATTGTCTTTAGATCCCATCTCACCTGCTTTCCGGTAATCAGCGAGAGCTTGTGTCCGGTTGCCTAACTTTAAATAGGCATCTCCGCGTCTTAAATAATGTTCGGGGTTACTCGGGTTATCCTCTACAGCCTTTTTAAAATCAGCCAATGCACCCTGAAAATCTTTAAGTATAGTGCGCAGCTCGCCACGTATAGCATAGGTGTAATCGTTACGTGTATTTAATTCAATCGCCTTGTTCAAGTCGGCCATTGCACCGGTAGTATCGTTTTGTTTTAGTTTCGTCATGCCGCGTGTGGTATATGCAAAACTATTAGTTGGGTCAAGTTCAATAGCTTCGTCGGCATCGTCAATGGCTTCATCGTATAATTTGATATTATATTTGGCGTCGGCCCGGCTTTGGTATATTTCCGTATTCTTTTCGTCGAGCTCAATACCTTTATCAAAATCAGCAATAGCTCCTTCTTTATCATTAAGGTTGCTTTTAACAATACCGTCATATAAATACAACAAGGCGTTGTTCGGGTCTTTCTCAATCAGTTTGGCAAAATATTCCAGAGCCGCCTTTTCGTCATGGATACTTCCTAAGGCATTAGCCAGGTATTTGTATACGTTTGGCTTTTTAGGATCCAGCTCAATAGTCTTTTTATAATCAACTATAGCCGCTTTATAATCGCCCAGGGCGGCTTCGGCATTGGCTTTGTAAAAAAGTGCATCGCTGTTTTTGGGGTCCATAGCCAAAGCTTTGTTATAATCAGCAATGGCACCTTTAAAATCAGGTATGTTACCTCTTGCGTTTGCCCGGTAAAAAACAATATCCGCATTCTCCGGATCAAGTTTAGCTGCTGTGTTATAATCTGCAATAGCGCCTTTAAGATCACTGATATTGGCCCTCGCAACACCGCGATATTCGTATAAAGAAGGATCGGCCGGCGATATGGCTATAGCCCGGTTAAAATCCTCGATCGCCCCTTTATAATCGCCAAGATTTGACTTAGCGTCGGCCCGGTAATGGTATAAAATAGCATTACCGGGACTCAAGCTCAGCGCCTTGTTATAATCGGCCAATGCTTCATTGTAATTTTTGTTGCCATTGTAAGCATTGCCCCGGTAGTAATACAAAAACATAGTAACATTTGCCGGGTCAAGCTGTGCCGATCTATTGAAATCTTTTATAGCCGATGGGTAATCTTTAATTGCTGAGTAGGCATTGGCGCGATAGAAATAAATTTTGGCATTGTTAGCATCAATAGCAATAGCCCTTGTAAAATCGGTAATAGCACCTTGGTAGTCTTTCTTTCCGGCTTTACTATTGCCGGTTTGTATCAAAGGTTCGGCAGATTGAGCCAGGCAATAAAAAGGTAAAAGCAATAATATAAGAAACGATCTCATTATGTTTTGATGCACTAAAAAGGCCTTAAAATAAGTGATGCGGATACGCTTGACCCGTCGCCGGTATTACGCCCGCTAATAAATGTACTTGCCGAGACGAATACCGAAATTTTTTGCGATATAGAGTATCCATAACTTAATGATGCCTGGTTAAATACAAAGTTTTTGTTACCCGCAATATGAGTAGGGTCATAACCAGCACTTAAACTGCTGGTAGAATAAAAGCCTCCGATGGTGGCTGATATTTGTTGTTTAAACCGCTTGTCTAAGGTTAAACCAAAAGTACCCGTATATCGATCTTGTAAAGGGCCTGCCGAACCAAAGTACTGGCGTACGCCATTCTCTAAAGTAAAATAATAGTTTTTACTAAACAGGTGGCCGCTGCCCCCAAAGGATGCTTTGATCTCTGCACCCTGCTCGCCATAGCCAAGGTTTACATTGTTTGTATACAGCGGTTGTATAAAGGTGCCTTGTACAGAAAAATAATAAATATAATTGATGTTAAAGGCATAGTATCTGACACCTACCTCCATATCGGTAAAGCCGTTGTTTTGGCTGTTATAGCCCGTGGTATCATGATAGTTATTGTTTACAAAAGGCAACTGGCCAATGACTGTAAAGCGTCTGCTTAAACCATATTCGGTATACAAAGAATAGCTGATGGACCGAAACTCGCCACGATTGGCAAAAGAACTGAGCCTACGCAGAGAATCCCATCCTTTATTGGCGAAAAAGTAATTTATTGACGGTGACAATAACCAACTGCCGGGCCTCACAGGGAAAGCGCCGCCATAACTTTTACTTAGCATTGTGGTAAAAAATACCGCCGTTAATAGCAATTGCCTTAGTCGGGATTTAGTAAACTTCATATTATGTCTTTAAAATAATCCAAAAGCGTCGCGCATCCAGCGGCCCTCTAATTCTTTATACGCCGTGGTAATTTCATGCCCCAGGTCTTTAAATACCATTATACGTTTAGCCGGCTTTATATTATTATAAGCAGCGTATTCATTATCAGGTGGTGCAAATGGATCAAGTAAACCTATACCCATGATGGTTGGGCATGTTAAATTAGTTGCAAAATTCTTTACATCGTAATAATCCAAATTATCCAGTATGGTGTTAAACGATAATCCCGGTTGGGTGCCTACATATTGCTGTATAGAGCTTATGGGCCATTTTACTGAGCCCACCATACCCCGGATATCACATAAAATAGGATTTTGTGCCGAACATAGCTTAATCCGCTTATCTAAACTTGCGGTTGCTACCGATAAAAAGCCACCCATACTGCCACCTGATACCAGTATCTGGTCATGCCGAAGGTTAGGCTGTTCGCAAATGAAATCGACGCAGCGCAGGCAATCAGCAATTGCACCGCGCATTACATACTTGTATTTATCTTCAATGTGGTATACTATATATTCGTCCCGTCGGGTATCAACCGGGCCTCGGCTGTTTCCCTGACCGCGTACATTGAGCGTTATGATTACAAGATCAGGATCAAGACCGGTAAGAGGTTCCAATGAAACCTGGTACCCCGGCAAACCTAAAAGCACTGCAAATTTTTTACCCGGATCAGGGTTAATAGGAACCGTCATCCACCCGCGGATGGTCATGTCCCCTAACGACTGCATCTCGATCAAATAAACATGGCGGTTATCTTTATCCAACTCAGGCATGGCCGTCACTTTAAACTGTGGTTTAACCCGGGCCAGTTCATCTTTAGTCTTCTGCCAGAACTGATCAAAATCAACTGGTTTTTTGTAGCGTGATTCTATTTTTTCCGGTTTAATGCCGAAGACCCGGCGGGTGGTATCATCGTAATCGCTAACGTTGATCATGAAGTTTACCTTATAAAAACCAACACCCTTTGAAGGGATCTCAAAGTTGTATTTTTCGGTGCTCTGTTTAGCGATTTTGACTTTGACAGAATCTTCAAAAAGCCGTTCGCCTTTTTCGGTAGTTACTATGTATGATACTTTGCCAATCTGGTCGGCGCCGGTAGTGTTTATTACTTCGAAAGTATATTTAGCTTTATCGTTAAAGAGAGAATTTTTATCGCCAGAGGTTAACACGGTTGAGATTTCGCCTTCGTCCTCGTTCTCTGTATCATTACTATTGTTGTCGACGCCGGCTTCTTTACTGACTTCTTCTTTTTGGGCAGCGGATGAATCGTGCGCCTGAGCTAGGGCAGCATTTATGAATGCGGTTTGAAATCCGGTAAGGGCAACTGCCAGCACAAGTAGCTTGAGGTATATTATTAACTGTGTTTTTTTAGCGCTCATTACATATAATCAATAATACAAGCCAAATTGGTCATGTATCCATGAAAGCTCTGCCTGTGTATAAATTGGGCTAACGTCGTGCCCGCGGTCCCTGAATATCATTATTTTTTTCTTGGCCGTCATGCTATTATAAACAGCAAAATCATTTGTCGGAGGAACGTAAGTGTCCAGTAAGCCTATACTCATCATAAAATTGCATTTAACCTTGGGCGCGAAATTCTTTACATCAAAATAATCAAAGTTATTCATGATCTGGTCTAAGGTTAAACCTGGTTGCGTTTTAAGGTATTGTTGGATGGATTTGATGGGGAAGGTTACCCTTTTTATCAGGCTGCGCATGTCTGCAAACACCGGGCTTTGAGCCGAACATAAATTAACCCGACTATCTAAAGCTGCAGTTGTAATTGCTAAAAAGCCGCCCATGCTACCACCCTTAACAAATATGTTATCGTGCTTTAATTCACTTCTGGTATATAAAAAATCCATAGCACGTATGCAGTCCATTATAACCCCGCGCATTACGTATTTGTTCTTATTGTCAAGGTGGTGTAACACAAACTCATCGTGACGGGTATTAATGAACTCACGACTGTTGCCTTGTCCGCGCACATTAAGTGCCAGGAAGGCAAAGTCAGGGTCAATAGTCATTATAGGTGACAGATCTATCTGATAGCCGGGGAGCGCAAGCACTACCGAAAATTTATGTTTTGGGTCGGGGCTCACGGGCTCTGTTAGCCATCCACGTATAGTAATATTATCCAACGATTGCATTTGAACCAAATATACCTTACATGTTTTGGTGCTCATGTCGGGCATATAGGTAGTCTTAAATTTTGGGGCTATTTTGGCCAGATCGGCTTTTGCTTTTTGCCAGAAAGTATCGAAATCAGCCGGGGCTTTATATTCAGATTTGATCAACTCAGGCTTTACGCCAAAAACTTTATGCAGGGTATCGTCGTAATCAGAGGTGTTGATCATGAAATTTACCTTATAAAAGCCTGGCCCTTTGCCGGGGATATCAAAATCATATTTACCGATACTTTTTCTCGGGACGTTTACCTTGACGGAGTCAGTGCGCATTTTTATACCGTTCTCATCAATAAGGGTGTACGATATTTTGCCTGTTTGGTCATCATCTGTCGGGTTCCTTACTTCAAAAGTGTATTTGGCAACGGCGTCAAATATTGCGTTTTTGCTGGATGGAGTGATCACTGTCGATATCTCAGTTTCATCAGCAAGCGCGGTTTTCCCAGGCTCTTCCTCTTCAGACTGCGCCAATGCGGTTGCCGAATTAATCAATAGCAACGTAACAATTAAAAATCCAAGCATGGTGAACTTCCCTATCATGCGCTATTTTATTTTAAGAGAGCTATTCTCCGGATTGGACGGTTTATTCCTGATCAGAAAACTTGATTTACGGATGTAATGATTAAGCGGCTCTTCAATAGTTTTAAACAACACTATAGCTATGGCATTTAGTATTATAAACGCGTATAACAGGTTTAATTTATCAAATTCAAAAGGCGAGTGCCAGTCGACACCCCATTTATCATAAAGTTCAAACACGTAGTCGTTGAGCCAGTCGGTACCACGGTGTATCAGGTTATACATCCAGCCTAAGTGTATCAGGTAAAATATATAGGAGCTTTTACCCAACAGCTCGACAAAGGGCAATGCCAGCAATTTTCGTAATAACGTCATTTCAGTAAGCAGGCCATAAAAGAACAGCGCCACCGCAATACACAAGAAGTAATTGTTGACAATAATACCTGCAGGGCTTTCCACCCCGGCGCTCCAGCCTTTGGGGATGGGTTGATAAGCCATCACCATTACGCATAAAAACATCAGCACAAAACCCAGGTAGGTGTAAACAACTTTATTAGTGCGCTTAAAGCCTTTGTTTAAAACAATGCGGGCCAGTTGCACACCTACATAAAACTCAAAGCATCGCCCAAAAAAGGTAAACAGCATTACAAAAGGGAAGTTGCTGAAAAAGCCACACCAATCTACACGACTAAATATCAAAACCATCACGATGGCAAAGGCTGTCAGTATAACCGGCTGTATGTAAAACTTACCGTATTTTTTGGCGAGGAGGAAAATAATGGGTGCCGAAAAGTAAAAACATTCCTCAACAGTAAGGCTCCAGCCCTGCGCTATACCCGTATCCCAAAACCGGTAAAAGAAACCTCGTAAGAAGGTGATATTCATTACCATTAACCATAATGGGTTTTGATAGCCTTTGGTGATGCTTTCGTCTTTAGTGATGAAATAATATATAAATGCGCAAATGGTCAATAGCGCATACATGGGGTATATACGAGCCACCCTATTTTTTAGGTATTGCTTAAACCAATGGGTAGTTAAATGAAAATTGTTATAGTACCTGAAAGTTATTAAAAAGCCCGAAAGCACAAAGAAAATAGACACCCCAATGTGGAACTCGCCCAGAAAGCGTTGCACAATGTGGGGAAAAGTATCATCAAAAATGTAATAATAGTGAGATATGAATACCAGATACGCTGCAAGGGCGCGCACCCCCGTTAAAGCCGGAATATAGTTTTGTACAGCTTTTTGTGCCAAAGATTAACCGATTAGTGACGTCTAAAAATACTTGTTTGTACTTTTAAGTGCAAAACAAATGCCGTTCGAGAATGAGGGGGAATTAGCGGGATATCAGTAAATGTTCTGTCGAAGTTTCAACAACGTTACAGCGCGCTACCCTGCACTACGCCGCTGTTCAGGATTTTTTGGTCGATGTAATATTGGATCTCCGACTTTTTTAATCCCCAGTTTGGGGCGATGAGCAGCTCGCGGTCGCTCAAGCCAAACAGGCGTTGGATCACCACGTCGGGACGTACCAGCGGAAGCAGCTCGCACAGGAAATCAGCATACTCGTCCAGGCTGAAAAGCTTGAATGGCTCGCGTTTATATTTGACACCCATTACCGAGCCTTCAACAATATGCAGGTGATGGAACTTTACAAATTTTATTTGCGGATGCCGGTTGATCTCATTGGCATATTTGAGCATCATTTCTTTAGTTTCCCAGGGGAACCCGAAAATGGTATGCACGCAGATATCCAGCTTGCTGTTCTCAACAAGCTTCAGGGCTGCCAGCAGATCGTCGTGGGTACAACCGCGGTTAATTTGGGCAAGGGTGTCGTTGTAAATACTTTCCATACCCATTTCCAGATCGACGTCGAAGCGGTCGGTGTAGCTTTCCAGCAGGGCTATCTTTTCGGCATCGATACAATCAGGCCTGGTTCCTACCGACAGGCCAACAATGTCTTCAGGGCAATAGCTTAGTGCTTCGTCATACAGCATTTTGAGGTAGTGTACCGGCGCATAGGTATTGGTATTGGGCTGAAAGTAGATAATGAACTTGTCGGCCCTGTTGCCTTTGCGCGCGCGCTCCATGCCCTCAATAACCTGTTGTTTCAGGTTAGATGCGTTGCGGCTTACCGACGGCGTAAACGAGTCGACGTTGCAATAAGTGCAACCACCGTAGCCTTTACTGCCGTCGCGGTTGGGGCAGGTAAAGTTACCATCAACAATAACTTTGAAAACCCGGTGCCCCTTGTACTTCTCCTTAAGCCATGGCCCGTAGTTATTATATCCCTTCTCCCAAATACTTGCCGGTGTGTCTGTTAACTGCATTGACGCAAAGATACATATTATTGGGCTCGCGACAACTTCGCGAGGGTAAACCGCGCTTTATAAATTAATTGATGATTAATGCTCCGGGTGTTTCACAAAAAAGTGAAACACTTTGAAACACTTGAAACACTTTATGTCAATAACCTGTTGTAAATTAAGTGATTATGAAAAACGGGTGAAACACTTTGAAACAGTAGTAATACTTTAGCTGAATTATGTTAAGATGTTTTAAATGAGCTTGTTGTGTAATTTTTTTGTCAAATATCATCACTGACAATGAAACACCCGATACTTGTTGGTGACCACACCACTTTTAAAATAGATAAGCAAATGAGTGCTTATCCGATTCCTTCCCCGGGAAAGAGAAGAAACGTAGATGTAAAACAAAAAGCCCTTTCCAACCGGAAAGGGCTTCAACAAATCTTTTAATTTCTTATTTATGTTTAGCTCCCATATAAAAGGTAATATCCCCGCCGTTCATTATATCACCATGGCTTAAAAACAGCTTATTTAGCGGTTTGCCGTTCAGCACAATTTTTTGAATATAAACATTCTTTGGTCCCTGATTATTAACGTGGATATTGAAGGTTTTACCATTGCCAACTTGTACAACAGCACCATTAACCGCCGGACTGCCAATTGCATATTGGTCTGAAGCCGGAGCAACCGGGTAAAAGCCCAGCGAGCTGAAAATATACCACGCACTCATCTGGCCGGTATCATCATTGCCGCCTAAACCGTCGGGAGTTGGTTTATACATTTTAGGTAAGATCATGCGGATCTTCTCTTGCGTTTTCCATGGTTTGTCGGTCCAGTCGTACAGGTAGGCTACGTGGTGCGACGGCTCATTGCCATGCACATAGTTACCAATGATGCCGTCTTTGGTGATGTCTTCGGTCTCGGCAAAATACTTATCAGGCAAATTGTAGCTAAACAAACTGTCCATGTAAGTTACGAAACGTTTGTTGCCGCCCATCAGTTTAATTAATGATGCAGGGTCATGCGGAACATATAAGGTATAGTTCCAGGCATTGCCCTCAATGAAACCCTGATTAATGGTAGTAAACGGATCGAATTTTTTACGGAAAGTACCATCGGCATTTCTTGGGTGCATAAAACCCGATTTAGGGTCGTAAACGTTCTTGTAATTCTGAGACCGTTTGATAAACTCTTCGTATACAGCCTGGTTGCCTAATTTTTTTGCCATTTGGGCTATGCACCAGTCATCATAAGCATATTCTAACGTTGATGACACCGAGTTGCCGTCCTTTTCGTCGGGGATATAACCCAGGTCCATGTATTCGCCTATACCCAGATAGTCGCGGTGTTTGGCCGTTGTTACACAGGCCTCTAAAGCCTTATTGGCATCAAACGGCGCATTGCCTTTAATCACAGCATCCGCAATTACAGATACGGCATGATAACCGCTCATGCACCAGTTTTCGTTAGCCGAGTTGCTCCAAACAGGCAGCATGTGCTCGGGACTTTGGTCAAAGTGCGCCAGCATTGATTTTACCATATCGGCGTTTCGCTCAGGGTCAATGATGTTAAAGAGCGGATGCAGTGCGCGGTGGGTATCCCACAAACTAAAGGTGGTATAATTAGTAAATCCCTCGGCTTTGTGGATGTTTTGATCAAGCCCTTTATACTGGCCGTCTACGTCCATATAAACCGTAGGATTGATCATGGTATGATACATCGAGGTATAGAAGTTCTCTTTGACCTCTTTATTACCCTGAATGGTTATTTTATGCAGTTCTTTTTCCCATTGGTCCTGACCAGCCTTTTTGATCTGATCAAAATCCCAGGTATTTACTTCGGCAGCCATGTTAGCCTGTGCGCCAGCAATGCTTACCGGCGAGATAGCAAATTTGATCTTTATCTTTTCGCCTTCTTCGGTTTTAAAGTTGAAGTATGCGCGCAGGTTGCGTCCGGCTATTTCAGGGAAGTTTTTAACCTGGTTAAACTTGCCCCAGAAACCACCATACACCTCGCGTTTTGAAAAGTTCTTGTATCCATGACTGATGAAAGGTTTTGAAAACTCCATCGAGAAATAAAGCGCGCGTGTACGTGCCCATCCGTTGGTAAGGCGGTAACCAACCACGTGCGTGTCATCGATCACGCGCATATAGGTCCACACGTTTTTGTCAGGATAATTATAAATGCCGGCCATTAAATCCAGAATAATGTGCGCATTATCTGATTTTGGGAAGGTATATTGATGGAAGCCGACGCGCGTAGTGGTAGTTAATTCGGCCAGAATATTGCTTTCGTCAAGCCTTACTTTGTAATAGTTAGCCTCGGCCACCTCGTTTGCGTGCGAGAAAGGCGAGCGATAACCGCTGTGCGGTTTATCAACGGTACCCGGGTTTAATTTCAGGGTGCCAACAGTAGGCATAATTAAAAAGTCGCCCAGGTCTGAGTGGCCGGTACCGCTAAAATGGGTGTGGCTAAAACCTACAATAGTTTTATCTTCATACTGGTAACCTGCACAGTATTCATAAACTTTGGGGTTATAGTGTCCGTTAAGCTCATAACTAGCGGTATCAGTCTCGGGGCTAAGCTGTACCATGCCAAACGGAACGGTAGCACCCGGGTAAGTATGGCCCATGCGCTGGGTACCCACAATGGGCTTAACGTATTGTATTAAATTTTCTGAATTTTGTGCACTGGCAGCAAGGCCCGAGCATAGTAAAAGGGCGGTAAATATTCGCTTCATGTAACGTTGAGCTTTAATTGCAATTATAACGCAAATTATAAAATGTAATTGATTAATTGATTTAATTTATATTTACAACAGCTATTGCCATAATGACATTCAAAAACGTTTTTTGTAACAACGGTATAGCGTTTGCATCTAAAATCAAAAACAACTAAAAATAAGAAAATGAAAAAGCTATTCACAGCAATATTAGTTATCGTGGCAGCAATGTCATTAAGTTCATGCAGTTACAACAGCATGGTGCAGATGGACGAGAACGTTAAGGCCAAATGGGGTGTGGTACAAACCCAGTATCAGCGCCGCGCAGATTTGATACCTAACCTGGTTGAAGCCGTTAAAGGTGCTGCTAACTTCGAAAAGAGTACATTGACTGATGTGATCAATGCCCGTGCTAAGGCGACCTCTGTGCAGGTTGATCCGTCGAAATTAACTCCTGAGTCCATCAAAGCTTTCCAGGCTGCACAAGGTCAGTTAAGTTCAGCTTTAGGCAGATTGATGGTAGTAAGCGAAAACTACCCCGACCTGAAGACCAATCAAAACTTTTTAGGTTTACAGGCTCAGTTAGAAGGCACCGAGAACCGTATTACCGTTGCCCGTAACGACTTCAATGAGGCCGTTCAACAATACAACACCAAGATACGCTCGTTCCCGGCTAATATTACTGCCAAAATGTTCAGCTTTACCGAAAAAGGTTACTTCCAGGCCGAAGCAGGTTCTGACAGAGCGCCGAAGGTGAAATTTTAATTATTGAATTATAGAGTTACTGAATTATTGAATGGCCAGTGTTAGTTATTCAATAATTCAGTAATTCTATAACTCCAACTTAAGTCCACATGGCCCTATTTACTGACGAAGAACAACAACGTATCCGCGAGGCGATAGCCGAGGCCGAAAAACATACTTCGGGCGAACTGCGGGTTTGTCTCGAAAAAACCTGCAGCGAAGAAGTACTTGATCGCGCAGCAAAATATTTTTACCAGCTGGATATGGATAAAACCAAGCTGCGTAATGGTGTATTGATCTATGTAGCGATGGTCGACCGTAAATTTGCCATTATTGGCGATGCCGGTATAAATGCAGTAGTAGCTACTGATTTTTGGGACAGCACCAAAGAGGATATGCTGAACCATTTTAAAACCGGCGATATTGTAGAAGGTATTGTTACCGGAGTTAAAATTGCCGGCAAACAGTTAGGTAAATATTTCCCGCACGATTTAAACAGCGACACCAACGAGCTAAGTGATGATGTTGCCTTTATGGATGGCGATTAGAACTTAAGACAATGTTTAAGAAAATATTATTATTTATTGGGTTGGTGTTTTACGCCTGCGGCGTTTTTGCCCAGGAGCTGCCACCTAAGTCGAACACCCTGGTAACCGACTATACCAACACTTTATCGGCTGATGAAAGACAGAGGCTTGAAGATAAATTAGTGGCATTTAATGACTCTACATCGTCGCAAATTGCCATTGTAATGATCCATTCTATTGGTGATTATGATGTAAACGACTATGCCCAAAAATTAGGGCGGGCCTGGGGCATCGGCCAAAAAGGCAAGAATAATGGTATTGTTATCCTGGTAGCTAAAGACGACCATAAACTTTCTATCCAAACCGGGTATGGCATGGAAGGTGCCCTGCCAGATGTAATTACCCAGCAGATACGCGTAAATGACATGAACCCTCGCTTTAAGCAAGGGCAGTTTTACGAAGGTTTGGATGCAGGAGTAGACGATATTATCAAATACACTAAGGGCGAGTATAAAGCCGATTCAAATACTCAAAAAGGTCACAAGAAGGATGGAGGTTCGGCCGGGTTTATTGTGATCATCGTTATCGTTATTCTGATCATGGTATTCCGTAACCGTGGCGGCGGCGGTGGCGGCCGCGTTATTGGCAGCCGTGGTGCTGCAAGTCCATTCTGGTGGTTTTTGGCAGGTAATGCCCTGGGCCGTGGTAGCGGCGGTGGTGGTTGGGGAGGTTTCTCGGGCGGCGGCGGCGGTTTTGGTGGCGGCGGCGGTGGTTTCGGCGGTTTTGGTGGTGGCAGCTTTGGCGGAGGCGGCTCGGGTGGCAGTTGGTAGACACGATTTAGAGATTGGTTTGATTTAAGGGGTTTGACTTTGCGATTAGACTAAAAATTGATTTTGCCATTGCGCGGCTGGAACGACGAAGCAATCGCGTGCGTTCAAGCCGTCTTACGTGCGGTTGCATGCTACGCAGACCATGAAAAAAAGCAACGTTGTCATTTCCGAACATAGCGAGAACTACGCTATTGAGCGGAGCGAAACAGTCTATATACCGACATTCACACCATGCTCAGCGTGTGTATAGATCTCTCCCGTTGGTCGAGATGACATAGAAGGCGAATATTGTCATTGAACCTTTAGAGGCGCCAGATTTTAGGCCTCATGATGACAAAGTTGAAAATTGTGCAATTTAATTCATCTATAAAACAAATTAAATGAGTAATAACCTGGAATGGAAAATTTGCCATTCAGAATATATACACAAGGGCCCCTGGGCCACTTTGCGGTCTGATAAATGCGAGATGCCAGATGGTCGCATTGTAGAGCAATATTACGTACTTGAATATCCTAACTGGGTAAATGCAGTTGCACTGACAGCCGACAATAAAGTTTTAATGGTGCGCCAGTATCGCCATGCGGCTAATATAGTGTCGCTGGAAATCCCAGGTGGCGTTATTGACGGAGATGAAGCCCCTGAGGCAGCGATGCGCCGGGAGCTTTTAGAAGAAACCGGCTACCAGTTTGATGATATAGAGCTGATCAGCGTTGTCTATCCAAATCCATCTACTGCTAATAATAAAACTTTTTGTTACCTGGCTAAAGGCGGCATAAAAGTGCAGGAACAATCGCTGGACGAGCATGAAGAACTGATCGTGGAAGAATATACCATCGAGGAAGTAAAACAATTATTGGCCGATAATAAGATAGCCCAGTCATTGCATTGCACCGGATTGTTTTATGCTTTTATGAAGTTAGGCGAGTTGCAATAACTATAGTTTATAGAAATTTTTGTCATTGCGAGTGCAGCAATCGCGAACCCCTCGCAATGACAATTAAATTTAAATCACCGTTCCATTCGGTATCACAGCGCGTTTTTTAATCACCACAATGCCATCTTGTACGGTGTGTGTTGAATAGTCGCCATTTGGCAATGGTTCGCCACAGTTAATAATAACGTCGTTACCTATGTAGGTATTTTTATCGATAATGGCATTTTTGATCTGGCATCTGTCGCCAATACCCATAATAGGCTGGCCATTTTGCTGGCACTCTTCAATTTGCTCAAGTGTTTGATAGTTATCGCTACCCATAATATAGCAATTCTCAATAGTTGTATCAAAACCAATGCGGGTACGAATACCCACTACTGAGCGAACGATATGACTGGCGTTGATGATACAGCCATCGGCCACAATAGCCTTTTCCATGTGCGTGCCCGAAACTTTCGACGGGGGCAGCATGCGCGCCCGGGTAAAGATGTAGTTCTTATCGAACAGGTTAAATTGCGGGATGTCGTCAGTTAAACCCAGGTTGGCGTCAAAGAACGACGGGATGGTACCGATGTCGGTCCAGTAACCTTCATACTGGTAGCTTAACACACGGTGGCTGTCGATAGACTGGGGGATGATCTCTTTACCAAAATCGGGATGATTATTACCTTGCAGTATCTCAAATAAAAGTTTGCGGTTAAAAATATAAATACCCATTGAAGCCAGGTAGGTGCGCTTCTGGGCTTTCATCTCATCGCTTACTTCCGACTGTAAGTATTCAAAATCAGTTTTGGGTTTTTCAACAAACTGTGTTATGAAGCTTTCCTCGTCAGTTTTTAAAATACCAAAGCCCGGCACGTCGTTGGCATGAACGGGGATGGTGGCAATAGAGATATCAGCTTTACGCTCTATGTGCTCATGCAGCATATGGTCAAAGTCCATCTGGTATAACTGATCGCCCGACAGGATCAATACATAATCAAACTCATGGACGGCCAGGTGATGCAAGCTCTGGCGCACCGCATCGGCTGTGCCCTGGAACCATGATCCGCTGGTGGGGGTTTGCTCGGCTGCAAGGATATCAACAAACGCCTCACTGAAATTGCTGAAGTGGTAAGTGTTTTTGATATGCTTATTCAACGACGCCGAGTTAAACTGCGTTAACACATAAATGCGCGTAATGCCCGAATGCAGACAGTTGGAAATCGGGATGTCGACCAAACGGTATTTGCCTGCAATAGGCACGGCCGGTTTGGAGCGTGTTGCAGTTAGGGGATACAAACGGCTGCCCTGGCCACCGCCAAGAACAATGCAAATTACACTAGATGTCATATTGTCGTTGTTGAAATGATGCTTTTATATAGTTCCATATATTGCTTGGCGGATTTATCCCACGAGAAATCGAGAGCCATCATCCGTTTACGTAATGTTTGCATTTTTTTATGATCGGCATAAAGTTCTATAGCCCGGCTTATTGAATAGCAAATGTCTTCTACACTGGTATTGTTGTATCGTATGCCATAGCCGCCTTTATCGCCAAAATCAATTACTGTATCTTTCAGCCCGCCGGTGCTGCGTACCATAGGTACGGTGCCATAGCGTAAGGAGTACAGCTGGTTCAATCCGCAAGGTTCAACCCGGCTTGGCATCAACAGGAAATCTGAACCTGCATAGCACAGGTGCGCTAATTCTTCGTTGTAACCAATATATACATTGCAACCGCCCGGAAACTTCTCTTTCAATTCCTGCAACTCTTTTTCGGTATCCGGATCGCCTGTCCCCAGTATCAGGAAGTTTACCTTACCTGCATAATCTGTCAGGCTGGTTTCTACGGCTGCAGGCAGCACGTCCGCACCTTTCTCAACTACCAGTCGCCCGATAAAATTGACCACCGGTTTAGCCGGATCAAGGTTAAACCGGGCGCACAGGGCTTCTTTATTTTCTTTTTTACCCGCGGTTACTTTAAGTGCCTCGTATTTTGCTGCAATCATCGGGTCGGTGGCGGGGTTCCATACTTCGGTGTCGATGCCGTTTATTATGCCGATCCCTTTATCGCGTTCTAAAAAGAAAAGGTATTCCAACCCGTTCGAGTTATGCGAAAGTTCATCAAGGTAGCTTGGCGACACGGTAGTGTACCTATCAGCACAGCGTACAGCTGATGCCAGTGGATTAATACCACCGCTCCAGTCAAGCAGGCCGGTTTTAGACAGGTCAATTTCAGGCAGGTAAGACAACTTATCCCAACCAAAAGCGCCATGATATTGCCCGTTATGAATAGTAAATACGGTAGGCGTATTTGCCAATCGAGCGTATAGCTTAGAGTATTTTAATAAAAATGGCACCAGCCCTGAATGGTGATCGTGGCAATGGATGATATCGGGCGATTGCTGCGAGTAGCTTATCCAATCCAAAAAAGCAAGCTGGAAGGATATGAACTGCTCGGTCTCGTCAGGGTAGCTATAAATATTTTCGCGATCGACAAGACCCGGTATTTTAACCAGATAAAGGGGGAAGCCCAGTTTATTGGTTTTTTCTCTTAGTATCTCAAAATATAACCTGCGCGTGCCCAATAAAGTAGCGCTTTGGAAGACCGTTTCAAACTCATTTTCGCGGATAAACTTGCGGTCGTAAAAAGGCATCACTACTGCAGCGTCAAGCCCGGCCAGGTTTTGGTATTTAGGGAGTGCACCCACAACGTCGGCAAGGCCGCCAACTTTGGCAACCGGGTAACATTCGGCACTGAGGTGATATATTTTCATGGATGTTATATGCTGTGATCAAGGTACTAAACATTCGGGTAAATAAACAAACACATAATTTGAAAAAAGTGTTTTTATAACTATAAATATTTGTCGCTATTGCACCCCAAATTACGACAATGATAATTTGCGCGAATATTTATACTGGTAAATTAGGATAATTGTAATTTGTAACCCTTTGCTGTCCGTAATGATATGTAACAGCGCGGATCACCTGAGTTTTGGAATTTGGATATCCAATAGTAGGCCGACGATGTCAAAAACTACTTTTCAAATAAAGTACTGCCGTTGTAAGTAACCGCCATATCTTTTCCAAACAAACCAACTTGCGATGCCGGCCATGAGCCGCTAATTTCGGCAACTTGTTTGCCGTCAAGAAATAGCACTACTTTATCGGCTAATTTCACCGCACGCAGATTATAATCGGATGTTTGGTCCTCGACGGTGTAAAGTTTATAAACGTGAACGTTGTTGTCGGCGACGGAACTGGTAAGCCTGATCGCATCGGCAGTTATTTTATCGAACTGTATTTTATTTACTGCCTGGTCATCGCGACCTACAACCTTAAAGTCAAGCGGATGCCACTCGCCATTGTTGCGATAAAATATATTAAGTAAATCAAAGGTGTTGGTTTTAAAGTCACGCATGTTGTAAATCGACTTTGCAATTTCCAGCGATGACAGTTCAGTGTTTTTCTTCAACCGGTAAAACCTGGTTATGCCATCTCCATATTTAGGATCAGGGTATTTGGCTATAGTTCGTTTAAGGGGCAGTTTTAAATTGGCTACCTTGTTTCCTTTCAGCTTTCCGGAAACAACAAGATCGCCGCTTTCAAAATCTATTCCTGCCTGCAGGTAATTGTCTTTATCAATATAAATTGGGTATATCCCTGCCAGCCCTTTATTGGGTTTTGTATTTTCGTTGTCGTTTTTGTACAGTTGGGTTGCAAATTCATATTGGCTAAGCCTATCGCCCTTAAACACAGCATAATTGCTTTTTTCTTCAACATGCGATATTCCGTCAGAAGATATGACCCATTTGCCTTTGGCATTTTGGTCATTAACCGATTTGTTCCAGCCGGTAATTGTCGAATTGTACTCGTCCCATCCCGGAGTATAAATGGCGCCGTCAAATGATGCAGTGCTTCTTTCGGTAAATACTCCCGGGATGCCCTGTGCAGTAAACGAGGTGTGGATTTTGTTATTGCCGGGTGCCGGGTTGTCATCAATCAGCACGTCAAAGCGGGTGTCATTTTTATATATGGATAAACTATGGTAGACATCGAAATTAAATTGAGGCGATAGCTTATTCTTTTTAATGGTTTCTTTGCCATCTTTCACCAGCCTTGAGATCCAGCTTCCTTCTTTTTGGTTGAACCCGATCTCCAATAAATTATTTGGCCCTGCATAATAGGCTATAATACCCGAGTTCCCGTTTTTAGGCGAGTTGTTTTTTACACCGATCTTGAAAAGATAATTAGCAGATTTACGGCTTTTGATCAAAGCAAAACCCCTGTTTAATAGCCCGGTTTGTGTTAGTTCATCATTTTGTACCTGCCATTTGCCGGATTTTATATCCCATTTGGCTTTAACGCCGGCCTTATCGGCAGCGTTAAAGTTATCGCCAAATAGTGGCTGCGATGGGTTTGGATGGTATCCGGCGGTCCTGCTGCCTGTAGGGCCGTCAACCGTTAGCTCCTGGTTGTTAAAAAGTACGCGATCAATAAACTGGCCGCGGCGGCCGCCGTTCTTGATGCCAAAATACACCAGCCACCACTCAAATCCGTTAGGCCCCTTAACAATATTGGGTTGGCCGGGATTGAACAATATATCGTCGCCCTGCTTATTCAAGGGGTCAACCAGATCGACATCTAAATTACAACCTCTTCTTCCTTTTTTGCTATGGATAGCAATTACATTGTTGCCTGCTTTTAATTTTTGTATTATTTCTTTACTCAGATCAATGGTTGCATAATTAGCCCCCTCACTTTTGTAAACCGATTGCCCATCAACATAAATTTCTGCCGGGCCGGTATGATTAACCAGTAACTGGAGGTGGTTTGATGGGGCGGGCTTCATGGTAAAGTGCTTTCTTACCCAAATGTCGTCGCTGCTCCAGTCGGTCTGTGGCCTGATGGTGGTGCTGCCTTTCATGGTCTGATTGCCGAACCCTTTGTCGCCGCTTTCCCACCCTGATTCTGCAAAGCCGGTGCTTGTCCAATTATCGGACGGCTTATCAAACGTATACTTCCAGTTACTAAAAGCCTCAACTGACGAGGTGAAGAAATACCGTTGTTCTTCGGGATTGTCCGTCAGGTTTTGCTGCACCACAGGCTGAGTGTATTTAGCCCCACTGTTAAAACCCAGCGGATCATCAGCTACGGAAACACCTAATGCATAGTTCCCGTATTCATTAGCGGTATGGTTTGCATTATACATCAGGTAATATTTCGAACGGTATTTCATTACCCAGGGGCCTTCATTCACATTATTATCAACTCGCTCCCAGGTATCTGGCAGCGAGTTGAAGAGATATTTAGGCTGACTTTTAAACGTCCAGGGATCAACCATTTGTTGGCCCCAAATGGTATTGCCATCGGTAAATTTTACGGTATAAAAATAAAAGGTGCTATCGCTATTGATGAATAGGTTGGCGTCTATCCGGCTGTCAAACCAGTTTTTTTTATCAGGCTCTACATAAGGACCCAGGATATTGTCGGCAACAGCATGTCCTACATGAACAACTACGTCTTTTGGCCCCCAATAATTAACCGACCAATAAAAATGAAATTTGCCGTTCCAATAGTGTATATCGGCGGCGTGGATCTGGTTGTCGCCAAAAGGCTTTCCCTTTGTCCAATCGTTATCCATTGAAAAAACATGAACCGGCCCGGTCCATTTCACCAAATCGTCCGAGATATAATAACCGCCATTTGTAGCCACCCCTGCCAGGTAATATTTGCCGTTAAAGTTAATTACGCCTGCGTCCGCAACTCCTTCCAGCACCGGGTTGTTCTGCGCATATAGCGGCCGACTTTGCAATGTTAAGCATAGTACAATAAGGGCAAGATGGGCTGTTAACTCTTTTATTTTTTTTCTCATGATGAAAAATCTGCGGGCAGATAGAGTTTGGTTAGCTATTGGTTCTGAAAATCTAAAGAAGGACATTAATGCGCCTCCAACCAATTAACACCCTCGCCAATTTCAACAATAATAGGCACAGTAGTTTTAATGGCGTTTTTCATTCTGTCCATGATAATCGGTTTCACAATTTCCAGCTCATGTTTAGGTACATCAAACACCAACTCATCATGTACCTGCATGGTCATGCGGCTATCCAGCTTAAGGTCTTTAAATTCTTTGTGGATATTGATCATGGCGATCTTGATCATATCGGCAGCCGAACCTTGTATTGGAGCGTTAATGGCATTTCGCTCGGCAAAACCGCGAACTGTTGCGTTGCCCGAGTTAATATCGCGCAGGTACCGGCGCCGGCCCATTAGCGTGGTTACGTAGCCATTTTCGCGGGCGAAGTTCATGGTGTCGCTCATATATTGTTTAATGCCTGGGAATTGCAGAAAATAGTTTTCAATGATCTCGGCAGCTTCTTTACGTGGGATGCCCAGGTTTTGCGACAAACCAAAAGCAGACTGCCCATAAATAATACCGAAGTTCACCGCTTTGGCATTACGGCGCTGTGTGCCGTCAACCGCATCGACAGATACGCCATAGACATTGGCAGCTGTAGCTGTATGGATATCTATGCCTTGTACAAAGGCCTCCATCATGTTGGCGTCTTTGCTGATCTCGGCGATGATACGGAGTTCGATCTGCGAGTAATCCGCAGAAACAATAATATGGTTGTCATCCCTCGGTATAAAGGCCTTGCGCACCTCGCGCCCGCGCTCAGTCCGGATCGGAATATTCTGTAAGTTAGGGTTTGTCGAGCTTAACCGGCCGGTAGCTGCGACTGCCTGGTTGTAGCTGGTGTGCACCCGCCCGGTTTTTTGGTTAACCATCTGCGGCAGCGCATCAACATATGTAGACTTTAACTTTTGTAGTTGACGATAATCCAAAATATCACGTACAATGTCGCTTTTGTTGGCTAATGACAGCAGTACATCCTCGCCGGTTTGATACTGGCCGGTTTTGGTTTTTTTTGCTTTAGGGTCAAGCATTAGTTTTTCAAACAATACTTCGCCCAACTGTTTGGGCGATGCGATGTTGAAACGAACGCCGGCTTTTTCGTAAACGGTTTTCTCTAATTTGGCAATGTCGCCTTCCAGTTCCTTTGAGAAATCTTTTAAGGTGCTGTGATCTATGCGTACGCCCTCATGCTCGATGTCGGCCAATACATAGATCAAGGGGTTTTCAATTTTATGCAGCAATTCTTCGGCACCTACGGCTTTTATTTTGGGCTCGAAAACTTCTTTCAGTTGCAGGGTGATGTCTGCATCCTCGGCGGCGTATTCTTTGATCCTCTCAATGTCTACATCGCGCATGTTACCCTGGTTCTTTCCTTTTGGTCCGATGAGTTCTGTTATCGACACCGGCTTGTAGCTCAGGTAATTTTCACTCAGCACATCCATACCATGGCGGGTATCCGGGTCGATGATGTAATGTGCCATCATGGTATCAAATAAATCGCCGCAAACCCCAACGTCGTACCATTTCAGCATCAGGATATCAAACTTCAGATTTTGGCCAATCTTGCCGATGGCAGGATCTTCCATAACCTCTTTAAACTCGGTCACAATAGCTTTTACTTCCTGCTGATCGGTAGGAACCGGTACATACCAGCCCTCGGTAGCTTTTACCGAAAAGGACAGGCCAACCAACTCGCAATTATTAGCGTCCGTGCCGGTAGTTTCAGTATCAAAGCAAAAGCTTTTTTGTTTTTTAAGGATAGTGATAAGCTCGGCACGTTTTTCTTTGGTGTCGGCCAAATAATATTGGTGAGGTACGTTATTAATGTTTTTGGCTGCGGTTTCAAATGCAGGCTCTTTGATATCCTGAATATCCACTGTCAGCGTTGTACGGCCTTCGGCTACGGGCGCGCCGAACATATCAATCTGGGTACCCGCAGATACCGCTTTTATTTCTGTGATGCTAAAGTCGTCGCCAAAAACCCGACGGCCCAAAGTTCTGAACTCCAGTTCGGCAAACAGCGGCTCCAATAGCTCGCGGCTTGGGTCGCAAATTTCCAGTCCGGCCTCATCCAGTTCAACCGGCGAGTTTAAATTAATAGTCGCCAATTTCTTGGATAACAAGCCCTGCTCGGCAAAAGCTTCGACGTTTTCCTTTAGTTTTCCTTTCAGTTCATGGCTGTTAGCAATAATGCCCTCTACCGATCCGTATTGTTTGATCAGTGCTTTAGCGGTTTTCTCGCCGACACCGGGAATGCCCGGAATGCCATCCACGGCATCGCCCCATAAACCCAAAATGTCTATTACTTGCTCCGGGCGTTCAATCTCCCACTTAGCTAATACTTCCGGCACACCCAATATTTCCATGCCGTTGCCCATGCGGGCAGGTTTGTAGATGAAAATATTTTCGGATACCAGCTGGGCGAAATCCTTATCGGGTGTCATGCAATAAACCTGATAGCCCTTCTGTTCGGCTTTTTTAGCCAGGGTACCTATGATATCATCGGCCTCATAACCATCAGCGGTAATTACCGGGATATTGAAACCCAGTACTAGTTTAATGATATAAGGCAGAGCTGCCGAAAGATCCTCAGGCATTTGCTCACGATGGGCTTTGTAGGCCGCAAAATCAGTGTGGCGTTCGGTCGGCGCGTCGGTATCAAATGCTACGGCCATATGAGTTGGCTTTTCCTTTTTCAACACATCTAACAGCGTATTGGTAAAACCCATCACCGCCGATGTATTTATACCGCCCGAAGTAAAACGTGGCGTCTTGCTTAAAGCAAAATGAGCCCGGTATATCAGGGCCATACCATCTAAAAGAAAAAGCTTTTTCATGATTTATAATTTCGCGATGTGGTTTGATTACACCGATTTGATTCTGATTACACCGATGCTATGATCAATCTTTTCAAAAATACAATTTATGTTGGTTATGGAAATAAGATTGTTCAGCATTGCGGTGCACTCACCCGGCTTTGCTTCGCTTCTTTTGTTGTCCTGAACGGAGTGAAGGATCTGCAAATACTATTGGTCGCCCGGCAGATGCTTCGCTTTGCTCGGCATGACAAACTTTTTTTGTTAGCCACTCAACACAACCCTCTTTACCGCTTGCGGAAGGGAGTGGCGACCAGCGAAGCGTTGTCCGGGTGAGTCCAGGCCTGTTATTTAAAACTGCATTCCGGCACATGGTCATTCACCATACCCGTAGCCTGCATGTGGGCATAGCAAATAGTGCTGCCGAAAAACTTAAACCCGCGCTTTTTCATATCCTTACTAATAGCATCCGACTCGGGCGAGGTTGCCGGTGTTTTACCCGAGGTATTGTTGATAGGCTTACCGTTGGGCATAAAGCTGTACATGTATTTGTCAAACGAGCCAAACTCCTTTTGTGTCTCCAGAAATAGTTGCGCATTTTTAATAGCGGCGATAATCTTTAACCGGTTACGGATTATGCCGGCATCCTGCATTAACCGCTCCATGTCTTCATTGTTAAAGGCTGCTACCTTATGTACGTCAAAATTGGCAAAAGCTTTTTTGTAATTTTCGCGACGGCGCAAAATGGTGATCCAGCTCAAGCCGGCTTGCGCCGCTTCCAGGATCAAAAATTCAAACAATATCTTATCGTCATGCGTGATCTTGCCCCATTCTTTGTCGTGGTATTCCATGTACAGGGGGTCGGTGCCGCACCAGGAGCAGCGGTGTAATTGATCTGTCATATTAAATATTTTGTAGAGACGCGGTGCTTCGCGTCCGAATGTGCAATTTAATGGTTTGTTATGGCATCAATTAATCGGCGTAAAAGACGCGAGGCATCGCGTCTCTACGTTTCGCATTAATTCGCCGCTTCATTCAGTTCATCCCAGTATTCAACAGCCTTTCTGTAGTGCGGAATCACAATCGATCCACCCACCAAATTGGCGATCATAAATACCTCATTCATCTCATCGTTATTTACACCGGCCTCATGGCATTTGCCCAGGTGGTATTTAATGCAATCGTCGCAGCGCAAAACCATCGAGGCTACCAGGCCCATCATTTCTTTGGTTTTTACGTCCAGCGCGCCGTCGGCGTAGGTGGTGGTGTCAAGCGCGAAGAACCGTTTGATATTGGTATTGGCTGTCTCCATGATCCTATCGTTCATTTTGGTGCGATAGCTTTCAAAGTCGTTTATTAATTTACCCATGATGATGTATGTTTTTGTAGAAGATGCGATGCTTCGCATCTTGATCGTGCAATTTAACGGTGGATAATTACAATGCCATAAAGTTATGAATTCCATTATCTTTATCGGGGCATTAACAGCCACAAACATCCGGATGATCAACTTTAAACGCGCCGACCATATCAATATATGTGTAGCTCCCCGCCAATTAGAAGCTGCACGTGATTTCTATGCCAACGTACTCGGCCTTAAACCCATACCGCGCCCCGACCATGTTTTTGATACGCCGGGCTATTGGTTTTTAATTGGTGATATTGAATTGCACATTGGTGTAGAACAACCTGTCGGACTTACTTTCAGGCATACTGCTTTTGAGGTTAGCAACCTCTCTGCTGTGCGCGGGCATCTGGAAGCGAATGGTATCGCTATTTGTGAAGAGCCTGTCATTAAAGGCCGCAATCGCTTTACGTTTTTAGATCCCTTTGGGAATAGGATGGAGTTGTTGGAGTATAGTTAATAATCCGGTTCTACTTGTCGCCCGTATACCGCTCATGGCCGCTAGGGCTGGCTTTTTCCTTAGATGAAAAAGGACCAAAAAATCAAGCCAATCCAATCGCTTCAGCCGCACAGGCCAGACTCCCGGCCCGGTGGATTGGCAGGCCTTTACCCGCTTTTTTTGATTTTTAATTTCAATATAATGCTCAACGTGAGCATAAAGCCGTCAGCTGTTTGGTTTCGGTGGGCCGATGCTTAAATTGAGAATGCACTATGTCGTAGGATACCCTCTAATTCCCTGTTTTTTGTACCTTTGCCGCCATGGCCGCAATTAAACCATCTGTACCCAAAGGCACCCGCGATTTCTCGCCTGCCGAAATGGTAAAACGCAATTTTATTTTTGATACCATTAAGGGCGTTTTCCGCAAATACGGCTACCAACAAATTGAAACACCGTCGATGGAGAACCTGTCGACGCTGATGGGTAAGTATGGCGACGAGGGCGATAAACTAATATTTAAGATTCTGAATAGCGGCGATTATCTATCTAAAGTCGATCCGCAGAATTTGGGGACGTTGAACTCAAATTTAGTTACCCAGGATATTTCCGAAAAAGCCCTGCGTTACGACTTAACGGTACCCTTTGCCCGTTACGTAGTGCAGCATCAAAACGATATTACCTTCCCGTTTAAACGTTTCCAGGTGCAGCCGGTTTGGCGTGCCGACCGACCGCAAAAAGGCCGTTACCGCGAGTTTTTTCAATGCGATGCTGATGTGGTGGGTTCTGATTCTTTATTGAACGAGGCTGAATTTGTACTGATCTATGATGAGGCTTTGAGCGCTCTAGGTTTAAAGGATTTTACTATCAAGATCAATAACCGTAAGGTATTATCAGGCATTGCTGAAGTTATTGGCAAAGCCGACAGCATCATTGACCTGACTGTTGCTATTGACAAACTGGATAAGATTGGCCTTGACGGTGTAATTAAAGAACTATTAGATAAAGGCTTTACCGACGCAGACATCGAAAAACTGAAACCGGTTATTCTACTGGAAGGCAGTAACGGTGCAAAACTGGCAAGCCTGCGTTCAGCTTTAGAGGCCTCTGCCATTGGTTTGAAGGGTTGCGACGAGATTGAAACCGTTTTTAATTACATCAGTAAGTTTAAAATACAACGAGCTACTGTAGAACTGGATATCACCCTGGCCCGCGGGCTGAACTATTACACTGGTGCCATCTTCGAGGTAAAAACCAACGAGGTAGCGATGGGCAGTATAGGCGGAGGCGGCCGTTATGACGACTTGACCGGCATGTTTGGCCTTAAAGGTTTGACCGGTGCCGGTATCTCCTTTGGTGCCGACCGGATTTACGACGTGATGGAAGAGCTTAATCTTTTCCCTGCCGATGCTAACCAAACTACCCGCGTACTCATCTGCTGCTTTGATAAAGAAGGCGAGGAATATGCTTTGCCTTTACTTCAACAACTGCGTACCGGCGGTATTAATGCCGAGCTATATCCCGCAGGCGCCAAAATCAAAAAACAAATGGAGTATGCCAATAACAAGAATATTCCGTACACTGTATTGATCGGCAGTGAAGAAATGCAAAGTGGTTTGCTAGCCTTTAAAGATATGGCCTCCGGCGTGCAACAGAAGCTGAGTGCAACTAATATAGTGACGCAGTTGAAGTCGAATTAACTCCAACACATCATTACGAGGATTAGCATGTGCAGAGATTGCTTAGTGGCCGCTCAATGACGTGTCGGTTATAATAACAAAGGCTTTCCAACCGGAAAGCCTTTGTTATTATAAATCCTGAATAATCTTAAAATTACTCAATCGTGTCCAGGTTCTCAGCTGCGGCTTCGTCCAAAAACCAAACTGTTTCACCAGCAATCGAATCAATTAGCTGTGAAGGATATTCTTCAATATTTTCTTCATCCTCCAAACAGTGATGTACTGCCTCTGCCTTACTTTCACCGTAGACCAGGAAAGCGATGTTTTTAGCATCATTGATCAATGGTGCATTCATTGTAATGCGCCAGATGTTTTTGTTGGGCAAAAAGTTGGCTTTTACTGATGGTGAAATGTCATGTAAAGCCTCGGTATGCGGGAATAATGAAGCGGTATGGGCGTCATCGCCCAGGCCTAACAACACCAGGTCAAAGCTCATTTCGTCGTCATCAAAAAACTCGGCAATTTGTTCTGCATATTTTTGGGCGGCTTCATTCGGTGTAAGCGAAGTATCAACCGCGAAAATATGATCAGGCTCAATATATAGCGGTAAAAACAAGGCATTCTTAGCCATCAGGTAATTACTTTCCGGGTCGTTTTGCGGCACGTTACGCTCATCGCCAAAAAAGAAATAAACCTTTGTCCAGTCAACGCTATCGGCATAAGTAGTTGATGCCAACAATTCATACAATTTTTTAGGCGAACTGCCACCCGATAAGGCTACCGAAAATTTGCCGCGGGCAGTAATAGCGTCATTTGCGGTTTGCACAAAGTATTGCGCCAGCGCATCAATTACTTCGTCAGGAGTTTGGAAGATGTTTAGTTTCATGGTAAAGCGTTATAAACTGTCATTGCGAGGAACGAAGCAATCGCAAGTATGCTAATCTAAGCATGTTCGCGATTGCCACGCTACGCTCGCAATGAAAACGTTGTTTATTTAATAATTACTTCTTCGTATTCTTCAAAGGTAACGAGAACCAGTTGAACCCGTCGCGGGCAATCAGCGCCTCGGCGCTTTCAGGGCCCCAGGCGCCCGCCGCATAGTTAGGGAAGTTCAGGCTCTTTTTGTTGGTCCAGGTACTTAGTATCGGCATAATCAGTTCCCAGGCAGCTTCTATCTGGTCGCCGCGCATAAATAAAGTTTGGTCGCCCATCATGGTATCTAACAATAAGGTCTCATACGCCTCAGGAGCCTGGTTAGTGTAGGTTCCTTTGTAATCGAACACCATATCAACTGTATTCAGGATCATATCCAGACCAGGGCGTTTTGCCTGTACCTGCAGGCGGATGCTCATCTCGGGCTGTATGCTGATGATCAGCCTGTTTTGTTGCCAGCTTTCGGCAGCCTCAGTAGGGAATATCTTGTGCGGCACATCTTTAAACTGGATTGAGATTACTGATGATGTTTGATGCAGCCTTTTGCCTGTACGTACATAGAAAGGCACTCCTTGCCAGCGCCAGTTGTCTACAAAAAACTTAATGGCAGCAAACGTTTCGGTATTTGAGTTTGGATCAACCTTTGGTTCTTCGCGGTAGCCCGGAACTTCTTTACCTTCCATCCACCCCTTAGCATACTGTCCGCGTACAGCAGACATGCGCACATCCTCTGGCGAAAAACGACGCATAGCGCGCAATACATCAACTTTGCGATTGCGTACTTCATCGGCATTGAAATTAACCGGGGTTTCCATAGCAATTAAGCAAAGCAATTGCAGCAGGTGATTCTGGATCATGTCACGCATAGCGCCCGAACCATCATAATAATCGCCCCGTTCCTCAACACCTAACGACTCGGTAACTGAAATCTGCACGTGCTCAATGTAGTTACGGTTCCATATCGGCTCTAAAAGAGAGTTGGCAAAACGGAACGCCATGATGTTTTGTACAGTTTCTTTACCCAGATAATGGTCAATGTGGTAGATCTGTTTTTCATCGAAAAGGCCGGCCAGCAATTTGTTCAATTCTTTAGCCGATTCCAGATCATGACCAAATGGCTTTTCAATTACCACACGGGTACGCTCCACATCGGTGGTCAATTTGGCTTTCGCCAGGTTTGACGTAATGATAGGGAAGAACGTAGGCGATACCGCTAGGTAGTAAATGACGTTGGCTTTAGTGTTCCACTCAGCGTTATGAGCTTCGATACGTTTGCCAAACTCTTTATAGGTTTCAGCATCTTTAGCGTCTGATACCTGGTAAAAAATATTCTTTTCGAATTCGGTCCATTTAGCTTTGTCAGCTTTACCGCTGCGGGAGAAGTTATTGATGTCCTCATTCAGGTTTTTCCTGAATTGCTCGTCGGTTAGTTTGGTACGGCCCGTACCAATGATCGAGAATTGCTTCGGTAACCATCCGTCTAAATACAGGTTATACAACGCAGGCGCCAGTTTGCGCGCGTTAAGGTCACCGGTGCCACCAAAAATGATAAATACGGTAGGCTCTGATTTTATTGTTGCCATTTTTTTTATGTGCTAACGTTCTAGTTTCGGCCCCATCTAAATCTCCCCCGATAGGGAGACTTTTGGGTTTCTTTTAGTTAAAGTTAATATATTCAAAAACCCTCCCCACAGCGGAGGGTTTGGGTGAGGCTATTTAGTCCACTGGGTATGGAAGGTGCCTTCCTTGCCAATGAGTTCATAAGTATGCGCGCCAAAATAGTCGCGTTGTGCCTGTATTAAGTTTGATGGCATACGGCCACTGCGGAATGCATCAAAATAGCTTAATGATTCTGCGTAGCAAGGCGCAGCAATACCGGCAGCAGTAACAGCCGATGCCACGGTACGGGCACCGCCTACAGAACCTTTTACTTCATTAGCTACACCTGCATCTAATAATAAATGGTCAAGCTGCGGGTTAGCGGTGAATGCTTCATAAATATTCTGTAAGAACAATGAGCGGATAATACAACCGCCTCTCCAGATCTTGGCAATCTCGGCTAGGTTTAAACCATAATTGAACTCGACAGAAGCGCGGCTTAACATGTGTATACCTTGCGCATAGCTTATGATCAGGTTGAAATAAAACGCTTCTTCTAATGATTTTAAGAAAGACGCGGTATCGACATTTAATTTGCCCGCAACGCCACCATAAATACCTTCCGCCTTTACGCGCAGCTCTTTGTATTTAGAGAGGTCGCGCATAGAAACTGATGTGTCTATAGTCGGGATAGGAGCCTGCAGGTCCATAGCTACTTGCGAGGTCCATTTGCCGGTGCCTTTAGCACGGGCTTCGTCTTTAATATCGTCTAACAACAAGTGGTCTGTGCCAGGTGCTTTATAGCGGAAAATATCACGGGTAACTTCAACCAGGAATGATTTCAGGCGGCCCTCATTCCATTCGGTAAATACTTTACCAATGGCTTCGTTATCCATGCCCAAACCTTTTTTCATGATCTCGTAAGTCTCTGCCAATAGCTGCATAACACCATACTCGATACCGTTGTGTACCATTTTAACAAAGTTACCTGCCGAGCCTGTACCGCAATAGGTAACGCAGGGCTCGCCATCAACCTTTGCCGCAATGGCCTCAAAGATAGGCTTTACTACATTGTACGCTTCTTTGTCGCCACCCGGCATCATGCTCGGGCCGCGGCGTGCACCTTCTTCACCGCCAGACACACCCATGCCAAAAAAGTGGATGCCTTTGCTGTTCAGATAGTCAAACCGGCGATTTGTATCAGTATAGAAAGTGTTACCACCGTCAATGATAAGATCGCCCTTATCAATAAGGGGTAACAATTCTTCAATAACGTCATCAACAATTTTACCCGCAGGCACCAACATCATAATGGCACGCGGCGTGTTAAGGCTGGCTACAAATTCCTTAATATCGCTAAAGCCCTTAAGGTTTCCGTTTGTGCTTTCCTGCTCCAATGCCTGAACTTTACCGGCATCCTTATCAAATCCGGCACCTTTTACGCCATGGTCGCCCATGTTTAACAAAAGGCTGCGGCCCATTACGCCGAGGCCTATCATGCCGAAATCATATTTAGTTGATGTGCTCATATTATTGTTGTGATTATCGTCTGTATAATTATTTATGGTGACGAAGCTATCATGAGCCGGTTTAACTGTTCCGGCTTTTGAGCCTTAGCTCATGATGGTTTCCTCTTTTAATTGTTGTAATATTTTTTTTGTCGATTCAAGGTCGGTATGCAAATAAGCCCTGATTCCCAGGTTTTTGGCAGCATTGACAAACATAATGCGGTCATCAAAGTACACACACTGGTTAGGCTGTGCCTGCGCAATACCCATGGCCAGCTTCCAGATGTTTGGGTCGGGTTTGCGCAATCCAACCTCGCATGATGATATGAATGCGTCAAAAAAATCATGCAGCTTGAATTTCTTCACCCGGTAATCATTCAGCTCCTTGCCCTCGTTATTAACAGAAATAATGCGGAAGCCGCAATCTTTTTTCCATTCTTTTAGCCACTTTAAGGTAGGCAGCTCGACAGACTGCTGGTAAACAAACTCCTTAAAATCCTCGCGCGTAAATTCTCGCGGATGGTTGAAGATAACGGTATCCAAGTATTCATCCAGCGTTACACTGCCAATTTCATACACATTAAATATAAATGTATGCAGCGCATTTACTTCTTCATAATCCAGCCCGAATTTCTGTGCTGCTAACCGGCGCGATTCGTGTCCCCAGCCATTGCTGAGCAAAATACCGCCAATGTCAAAGAAAAGGATCTTAAGGTTATTCGCTTCCATTTACGGCCGGATGTTATTTGCCTTTGTTAGCTTCGATTGATGCCAATAGTTTTTCGAAAGGCTGGTTAAATTTCGCAACACCTTCGTCCTCTAATTGCTGAGTTAATTTGTCAATGTCAATACCGGCGGCTTTAACACGTGCCAAAGTCTCTGTAGCTTTATCCAGATCTTGCTCTAAAGTGTTAGCGGCGATACCATGATCACGGAAAGCTTCAATGGTTTCCAGCGGAACAGTATCAACAGTATCTGCGCCAATCAGAGCCTCAACATATTTGGTGTCTTTAAATGCAGGGTTTTTGCTGCTGGTACTTGCCCAAAGTAAACGTTGCGGTTTAGCACCTTTTGCAGCTAACTTCTCCCAACGCTCGCCGCTGAATATTCTTTTATAAATTTCATAGGCTTTTTTAGCTGACGCGATAGCAACTTCGCCTTTCAGATCGCCTAAACCTTTTTCGTCAAGCATAGGGTCAATCAACACGTCGATACGGCTTAGGAAAAAGCTGGCTACTGATGAAATATGCTCAATGCTATGACCTGCTGCCAGATGCTCTTCTAATCCCTGGATATAAGCCAACGCAACTTCTTCGTAACGTGGTAAGCCAAATAATAAGGTAACGTTGATGTTCAACCCTTGTGCAGTAGCTCTGCGGATAGCATCCAAACCTGGCTGTGTACCGGGGATTTTGATCATTACGTTTTCGCGGTTAACTTCTTTCCAAAGCTGGATTGCTTGCTGGTAAGTTTCTTCGCCTTTTAATGCTAAGAAAGGAGACACCTCTAAACTCACGAAACCATCGGCTTTGCCGCTTTCGTCAAATAAAGGTTTAAACAGATCACAAGCATCCTGAATGTCTTTAATAGCCAAACCAAAGAAAATCTCTTCGTTGGTTTTATCGCCTTTTGACAATGAAGCAATGTCGGCATCATACATAGTACTGCTGCTTATCGCTTTTTCAAAAATTGCAGGATTTGAGGTGACGCCTCTTACGCCGTCATTATCAATTAAAGCTTTAAGCCTGCCATCACCAATAAATGCGCGATCAATAAAATCAAGCCAAATGCTTTGACCAAAGCTGTGTATCTGTTTTACTCTGTTAGTTTCCATTATTTTATTTTTTAAATATCAATTTATTAATTGTGAGTTGGTTGTGTTTGTAGCGTCAATAAGTGTACCATCAAGAGCCTTAAATGTCATGCTATAATACTATTAACCCTTATTTGATGCCACTAAAACTTCTATACTATAATTTATAAACAAGCCGCTTTCAATTACACCTGTTATGTTCTTTATTTTGCGTTCCATGTCAATATCGATCTCATTGAAATGAACATCAAGCAGCAGATTGTTATTTTCGGTAATGACAGGCCCGTCTTTACCGGCAGCCGGGCGTAGCTGAATGTCATTTGCACCTAAAAATATCAGTTCTTGTTCAACATGCAATAAAGCTTGAGGAAAAACCTCAACCGGTACCGGGAATTTAGAACCAAGCTTGTCAACCAGTTTGGTGTCATCAACAATGATGTAATTTACCGCGCTGCTGCTGATCAGCAATTTTTCTTTAAATAAAGCGCCACCGCGACCTTTGATCAGGCTTTTGTTTGGGTCGACTTCATCTGCGCCATCAAAACACCAGTCGGGTTTGTGCTCATACAAACTGGTTAAAGGGATGCCAAGTTTAGCGCAAAACATGGATATTTCAATTGATGTCGGGATAGCTTTGATGTTAAGCTTTTCGGCTTTAATCCGCTCGGCAATGGCAAACAGCGTGAGGTAAACGGTACTGCCTGAGCCTACACCAATTACGTCGCCGTCCTTTAGTTTGGCAACAATTTGATCAGCCACCTTTTGCTTGCCGGCTCTATTACTGATAGTGCCCGCCCAGTTTAGGTTTGTGATGATGTCGCTTTGCCAGTTCATAGATTGTTCTTAGTCTTGAATCGAGAGTCTTAAGTCAGGAGTCCCCGTCTTTTCTGACGCTGGACTCCCGACTAAGGACCTAAGACTTATAATAAAGCTTTTGCTTTTTTAACTACGTTGTCTACGGTAAAGCCAAAGTATTTGTAAAGCTCTTCTGCCGGAGCCGATTCGCCGAAAGTTGTCATACATAAGGTATCGCCTTCGTCGGTAACATATTTATGCCAGCCCAGAGGAGAGGCCATTTCAACAGCCAGGCGTTTTTTGATAGCTTTCGGGAAAACTGATTCTTTATAGGCTGCATCTTGTTTCTCAAATAACTCCCAAGACGGCATACTAACCACACGGGCAGCAATACCTTCTTCTGCTAATTTAGCTTGAGCTTGTAATATCAATGCAACTTCAGAACCTGTAGCCATCAGAATAACCTGCGGAGTTTTGTCAGAGTCAGACAATACATAGGCGCCTTTCTCCAGATTATCAGCCGCAGCATATTTCTCCTGGTCTAAAATTGGCAAACCTTGACGGGTAAATACCAGCACAGTCGGTCCATCGTTTTTCTCGATAGCTACGCGCCATGCGTGGGTAGTTTCGTTAGCATCTGCCGGACGGATGACGGTAATATTTGGAATTGAACGTAAAGAGATCAATTGCTCGATCGGCTGGTGAGTAGTGCCATCTTCGCCTAAACCTATACTGTCGTGCGTATAAACAAAGATCGGAGAGATTTTCATGATAGCCGCTAAGCGAATTGGCGGGCGCATGTACTCTGAGAACATCAGGAAGGTAGCACCAAATGGTTTGATACCTTTAGTCAATGCCATGCCATTCAATGCAGAACCCATTGCATGCTCGCGGATACCGAAGTGGAAATTACGCCCGTTACGGTTTTCAGAAGTGAATGAATCAGATTCTTTCAGGTTTGTTTCGGTCGACGGAGCCAAATCTGCAGCACCACCAATCAGGTGAGGGAAACTTGCAGCAAGCGCATTTAAAACTTTACCTGAAGCCTGGCGGGTTGCCATTTTAGGGTCAGAGGCTTTAAACACCGGCAATTTATCTTTCCAGCCTTGTGGAAGCTCGTTTTTAGCAGCAGCTTCATACTCGGCAGCTAATTCAGGGTATTTCGCTTTGTATTGAGCAAACAAGTCGTTCCATTTTTTCTCATACTCAATACCGCGGGCACCAATTTCATGGTAGTATTGCTCAACTTCGGTTGGGATGTTGAATGATTTTTCTTCGTCAAAGCCAAAGAATTTTTTCACCAGTTTGATCTCGTCAGCACCCAGCGGCGAACCGTGCGAACCTGCAGTACCTGATTTGTTAGGGCTACCATAAGCGATCAATGAACGAACACGGATCAGTGATGGTTTTTGAGTCTCGGATTTTGCATTGCGTAAAGCAAGCTCGATAGCTTTGATATCGTTAGCATCATCTACTGATTGTACATGCCACCCGTAAGCTCTGAAACGTGCATCAACATCTTCATTAAAAGCAATGTCGGTGCTGCCTTCAATAGAGATCTTGTTATCATCATATAAATAAATGAGGTTACCTAACTCTAAGTGGCCTGCCAGTGAAGCGGCTTCAGAAGTTACGCCTTCCATCATGTCGCCATCGCTGCAGATAGCATATATATGGTAGTTAAACAGGTCGAAACCTGGTTTGTTATAGTAGCCGGCTAAGTGTTTTTGTGCAATAGCAAAACCTACGCCGTTAGCGAAACCCTGTCCCAACGGGCCGGTGGTTACGTCAACGCCGGGAGCCAAACCATACTCAGGGTGACCTGCCGTTTTGCTGTGCAACTGGCGGAAATTTTTAATATCATCTAAAGAAAGATCATAACCTAACAGGTGTAAAAAGCTGTACTGTAAAATGCAAGCGTGGCCTGCCGACAGGATAAATCTATCGCGGTTTGCCCAATCGGGGTTTTTTGGATTAAAGTTGATAAACTCCTTCCAAAGTACGTGACCTACCGGCGCAAGCGCCATAGCAGTACCCGGGTGGCCAGAGTTAGCTTTTTGTACAGCATCGGCCGACAAAATTCTTACCGTATTAATTGCTAATTCCTCAATGTTTTGACTTTTTGAATCCATTTCCTCTTTTTTATGATATGTGATTTATTTTTTAATTGTTGATAATTGTTTTTTAGGCTTAATAGCTTGCTGAGGAGCCCATAGTCTGGCACCGCCTTTTATACCGTCTTTGTTAGTAACCAATTTTATGTTTTTATCCAGCTCAAAATCTAACTCTCGGGCATTGCCGCCACCTATGTACAAGTAGTCGTAGTTGAATAGTGTTTTTAAATTTTTCAAAACCCTTTTCATGCGGGTGTTCCATTTCTTTTTGCCTTCGTGCTCAAACGCTTTTTCGCCAATGAATTTGTCGTAGGTTTTGGTTTTAGTAACCGGGCTTTGCCCTACTTCAAGATGCGGCAGCAGTTTGCCGTCAAGTAATAATGCGGTGCCGAAACCGGTGCCCAGCGTAATTACCAGTTCTAAACCTTTGCCGGCTACCACGCCAAGACCCTGCATATCGGCATCATTTACTACCGCAGCCGGGCAACCTAATTCCTCTTCAAGTTTTTTACCCAGATTGAAATTAGCCCAGGCGGCATTAGCCAGGTTGGGAGCAGTTTTTACAATGCTATCGCGCACATAACCCGGAAAGCCTACCGATATGCGATTGAACCCTTCGAAAGGTTTAGCCAACTTTTTAATGGCGTTCACCACATTTTCGGGGGTAGCAGGTTGTGGTGTCTCCACTTTATTGTAATCTACCAGTAATGCGCCATCCTTATCTAAGACTGTTGCCTTAATGTGCGACCCGCCTATATCAATAGACAAGACTTTAAGTTGTGGAGATATGTTGCTCATAACAGTTATGGTCGGCAAAAGTAATATGTATTTTGTAATATATAACAATCTTTTGCTCAATATATAAGGCAATTTGACAGTAATCTGCCTAAATAATCGGGCAAATGGCTGTTTAGGGTTAAAAATCTTATTTTTTTAGTGTCCGATGTACACTTAAAACTCAAACAATTGTTTAAAAATGTGCAGTCATCGCAGAAAAATAATAGAAGGACGCCATTTACGGTTCAAAATAACAGTCATATTATACAGTATGCAATTGGTGTACGATTTGCAATCGATGGCACATTATTAGCTTGTATATACGTGATTGATTTTTTTTATGATAAAATTGTTACGTTGTATTCCCTGATTTTTTTTAGTTATTCGTATTTAATTCATAATTTCAACCTTTCTCAACGCGTTAGTGATGAACATCCGCATTGAAACCAATTAAGCGCAGCATACACACAATTGATTTTTTGAATGGTTGAGCCTGTGTGAATTTAAGATGGAACATTTAACAAACAATACATCCAACATTAAAACTAATAACATGAAAGAGAATGAAGAAAAGGCAGACAGCACTTCACGGAGAGATTTCGTGAAAACAAGTGCTTTAGCAGCTGCTGGTTTTACTATTGTACCTCGTTTTGTACTGGGTAAAGGTTACAGAGCACCAAGTGATACCTTGTATTATGCCAGTGTGGGTTTGGGCGGTAAAGGTACAAGCGATAATGCTGCATTTGTGGCAAGCGGTAAAGCTAAACCTGCATTTTTATGTGATGTTGACCAAGATTACGCAGCACATGTGTTCAACAAATATCCTGACGCAAAAAAATATGTGGATTGGAGAGAGATGTTTGATAAAGAGCACAAAAACTTTGACGCTGTACACTGCGCTACTCCAGACCATACCCACGCCGTAGTTGCTACTGCAGCAATGGCATTAAAAAAACACGTTTATGTACAAAAACCTATGGCTCACGACGTGTACGAAGCACGTATGATGGCTAACATGGGTAAAAAATATAAAGTACAAACCCAAATGGGTAACCAGGGTTCATCATCTGACGGTGTGCGTCAAATGATGGAATGGTATGATGCCGGTTTGATTGGTGACGTTACCGAGGTTTGGTGCTGGACTAACCGCCCTGTATGGCCTCAGGGATATTACCAGGCTAACACTCCAAACGGTTTACAGTGGCCTAAACAATCAACCACGCCGCCAAGTACCCTGAACTGGGATTTGTGGCAAGGTACTGCTAAAGAAAGACCATACCCTATTGGTAAAGACCAACCAGGCGGTGTGCAGGTATTGCCATTTAACTGGAGAGGCTGGTGGGATTTCGGTACAGGCGTATTGGGCGACATGGGTGCACATATTCTGCATGGCCCAATGAAAGTGCTTAACCTTAAATATGTTGACAAAGTATCAACCAGCGTTGGCCAGGGTGGTTCGTTAGAAACCGGTCCGGCTTCAAGCTTCACTACAATGACTTTCCCTAAAACCAATAAAACCAAAGGCCCGGTAAAAGTACATTGGCTGGATGGCGGTATGATTCCTCCTCGTCCTGAAGAGCTTGATCCGGCTGAACACTGGGGTGAAGGCGACGGTGGTATGCTGTTTATTGGTACTAAAGGTAAAATGACTGCAGGTTGCTACGCTTCACGTGCGCGTCTGCTACCTACTTCAAGAATGGACGATCTGAATGTTCCTGAGAAATATGCAAGGGTTAAAAATGGTACTGAAGGTCACTATGCACAATGGGTTGAAGCTTGTCTTGCAGGTTACGGTAACATGGAAACCAGTTCTCCGTTTGAAGAAGCTGCTTTATTAACCGAAGCCATGTTAATGTGTAACTTAGCTATCAGAGGTGTTAACGTTCCAAAACTGGCTGCTGCCGACGCTCAACAAGTTGAGGGCAGACGCCGCAGAGGTGCAAGCTACCCTGCCCGTTACATCGACTTGATCTATGACGCTGCTAACTTAAAAGTTACCAACGTTGACGAGGTTAACCAATTTGTTAAACGCGATTACAGACAACCTTGGAAACTAAGCGGTATTTAATATAAATCCATTTAATATATTTAAAGGAGGCACCCAACAGGTTGCCTCCTTTTTTGTTTTGTATTAAATTGCGCCATGATAGTAGATACTTACTGGGCTGTCACCCCGGGGCCCTCGAAGGGTGAGCGTAAAGGCTTACGCTTGAATAATCTCAGCGTCAGCAATTTCATTTTGTCATTGCGAGCGCAGCATGGCAATCACAAATATTGCATCCTTGCGATTGCTTCGTCGTTCCTCCTCGCAATGACAGCGGAATATAGTCGGTGGGCTTCGTTATCTCACCTTTGGAAGCCAGGGATCTTAAAATCTCGCACGGCGTTGTGCGGTATTATGTTACCTTTTTTTTTATTAGTGATCTTCATGAGTGCCGCTGCTCAACCAGGCACAGGCACACCATCACGCAACGACCACATGTTTCCATCGGCAACAGTTGCAAAACCTTTTTTTGATTACGATGCACGTGGGTTTTTGATCAATGGCAAACGTACCTTTATTGCCTCCGCGGGGATGGAATATGCGCGGGTGCCGCGTGCCTTATGGCATGACCGCTTATTACGCCTTAAACGTGCAGGCTTCAATGCGGTAGAAATGTATACATTCTGGAATTTTCATGAACCCAAAGAGGGGCAATTTAATTTTACCGGCAATCATGACCTGGATGCATATTTAAAACTCATTAAAAGCATGGGCATGTATGCTATCGTTCGGGTTGGGCCGTATTACTGCGGCGAGTGGAATATGGGGGGATATCCTATTTGGTTGCGGTTTAAAAAAGGCTTACGCGTGCGCGAAGACAATCCGGCTTTTCTGGCTGCGGTAGACCGTTACTTTGAGAAGCTGATACCGATTGTGTCGCGAAACCAGATCAACCGTGGAGGGGCGGTAATTATGGTGCAGTTGGAAAACGAACACCGTGGCGGCTGGGGAACCGTAATGCCCGATAATTACTTTAAACATTTAAGAGCTAAATCGCTCCAACTGGGTTTACAGGTGCCGTACTTTTTCAGCGGTCTGCATTCGGGCAATGACCCGGCCAGCGATTATGCCAGCCTTGATGACCCCGGCCGGCCTAACCCGTGGTTCAGCCCTGAGTATTGGGGGGTATGGTTCCTGAATTACGGTCCGCAGGAAACAGATTCTACCCTGTATGATCGCCGTACCTGGAAGATCATCGCCCACGGAGGTAACGGTTATAACGTTTATATGGCGCACGGTGGCTCAAACTTCGATTATAATAATGACCGCGACAATGCGGCTTCTTACGATTATGGGGCCGCCGTTGGACAAACCGGCGATCTGCGACCTATTTATTACAGCTTTAAACGAGCTAACTGGTTTGCCCGTAGTTTTCAAGCCATATTAGAAAACAGTCTCGACGAGCAGCAAAATAAACCTACGGTGTCTGATACCATCATTAAAGTAACCGCCCGTAAAAGCCCAGCCGGAACCATTGCTTTTTTAGATAATCCTGATTCAATAGCGGTAAAATTTCAGCTTAAGCCTCCGGCGGATGTACCTGTAAAAGGAGCAACATCGCTTAAACTGGCGCCGGGTGAGATTATGCCGGTAGTGAAGAACTATGCAATCGCACCAAACATTAAACTAATCTGGGCTCCCGCACGTATCTACGCGGTCATTCCACAAGGCAATACCACGACACTATTGGTTTATGGCGATACTGACTCAAAGGTGCAGTTATATTTTTCTGTAGATGAAAATGCAACGGCGGCTTTAAATTCAAACGCCTTTAAGTTCGCTAACGGCTTGTTGGCGTTTAATACAGCTATCGGCACAGTGCCGTCAGCCCACAGCATTACTATAGCGGGCCATACATTAAAAATTATCGCAGTAAACAATGAGTTGGCTACCCGTAGTTGGTTTGATGAGACTAACGGCAATGTTATCGCCGGTGCGGATTACGTTGCAAATGCTACTGCTAACGGGGCGATGATTGAACGTCCCTGGACGGTAAAAGCAACTTTTCCGGTTTGGATTTTTAAATCAAATGGTGCCGTTGTTAAGTTAAATCAAAAACCGGCCGGCAATCATCCGCAGCAATTAAAATTAGGAGACTGGCAGGCAAAGGATGCGTCATTGGCCGCACAGCCTGAGTTTAATGATAAAAGCTGGAAGCAAACAACTGATCCGCAGCAAATGGGCGCCGACGGTGACATTACAGCATATGCATGGTATCGTACTAAAATAAAAGTAGGTCAGACAGGCCATTATCTGTTACAGTTACGTAAAGCCCCTGAAGGTGGTGCGGTGTTTCTGGACGGCAAACGAGTGGATACCCCGGGGCTATTTCCTGATACGGTGCATTTAGCTTTAACCGGCGGAGTTATACACACCCTGGCAATTTTTACCTCGCATATCGGCCGCAATAAATTGATCTTTAAAATAGGTGAGATAGATACATTGGATCGTAAAGGTATATGGGGCAAAGTAACATTGAAAAAAACCGGTAGTGAAAGCCCTGCGCTGAATGTTACCAATTGGCGTATGCGAGGCGGGCCGTGCGGTAATGTTACAGGTGACGGATGTGTTATCGGGTTTGCAAACAGTGACCTTGGATGGTCAGAACTCCCGGCAAGGCCAACAAACAGGCCACAATTTTATAAATCTGTATTAAACCTTGCGGGCAAAACATACTCAAATGCTATATGGCGCGTTAATACTACCAGCTTGAGCTCGGGTTCGGTATGGGTTAACGGGCATAACCTGGGGCGATACCCGGAAAAGATCAAAATAAGCGGAATGTACATACCCAATTGTTGGTTAAAACCTGGTAAAAATACATTGGTTATTTTTGATGAGAATGGTGTTTTACCTACCGGGGTGGCTGTCGAAGCAGAGACAGCAGCGAGTAGAGAAACACAATCGTTACAGTTTTAAAACGAAAGTGTTACAGAAATTTCGCGTTATTTTGATAAATTTGTAACTATTAATAATAAATAAAAACTAAATTAAAAAAATGAAAAAGGTATTATTAGCAGCCGTTGTGGTACTAACTGCAGTTACCGTAAGTTTAGCAGCCAGTGTTGACGGTGTTTGGAAAGGATTGGTTGAAGGACAGTATAACTTATCGCTTACTTTGAAAACCGATGGCGCCAAATTAACCGGTGTTTTCGCTTTAATTGATAACAACCCAAAATCAGAAAACCCTGATGAAGCTGGTTACACTCCGTTTGTAGCTGCCCAAATGGGTAAAAACACTATTTCTGAAGGTAAAGTTGATGGTGATAACATCCAGTTCACTACTACCTTTAATGGTAAGCCAATTGTTTACAAAGGTACTATTGCTGAAGGTAAGCTGGTTTTAACCACCACTTTTAACAACCAACCTATTAAATTGACTTTAAAGCAACCAGCGGTTGCTAAGTAATAATCTGCAGATAACGGATAATAAAAAAGGCCTTCTGAGTATTCAGAAGGCCTTTTTTGTTTAAGGATGACTGGGTCATTACACATCACAAATCATCATCGAAGCTTTCAATGAGGCGATTTGTTGGTCCTGATCGTGTACTATTGGCAAGTATTCTTGAGCTACATAGCCTTTAAAGCCCAGATCTTTTATAGCTTTAATAATAGCAGGATAATATAATTCCTGGGTATCATTAGGCTCGTTACGGCCCGGCACACCTGCAACGTGGAAATGCGCCAGGTACTGGTGGTTTTTTCTGATGGTAGCAATTACATCACCCTCATCGATCTGCATATGATAGATATCATATAACAGCTTGAAATTTTCTGAGCCTAATTTTTTGCATAACGCTACGCCCCAGTCGGTACGGTCGCATTGGTAATCATGATGGTTAACCTTGCTGTTCAGTAATTCCATGCACAGCACTACACCGTGTTTTTCGGCAAGCGGCAATATTCGTTTAAGGCCGGTCACGCAATTTTCCATGCCTGTTACATCATCCTTACCTTCGCGGTTGCCGCTAAAACAGATGAGATTTTTGTAACCTGCCGCAGCCACTTTGGGTATGAGGTCGCTATAGCTTTTTACCAGATTATCGTGTTTTGCCGGGTCATTCCAACCATATGTAATTGCAACGCCTGGACCGTTACACATTGATGAATAGAGGCCATGCTTTTTTGCAATTTCCCATTCGTCAGGCCCAATTAGGTCAATAGCCTTCATACCCATATCGCTGGCGGCTTTACATAGTGTATCCAGGTCGATGTTTTGAAAACACCAGCGGCATACTGAATGATTAATATTGCCTTTTAATTTTTCAGGCTGTGCATGGGCTGCGGGAGCGGTTTTAAATGCAGACAAAGCACCCGCGGCGGCAACGGCCCCGGTTCCGGCGATAATGTTTTTAATAGCCGATCTGCGGTTTTGTGATGATCTCATAATAATTAAAATTACACTTTTTTGAATTAGCTTTTATAAAAATTTGAATACATTAAACCGTAATACCTTAATTTTGTCTATAATTACAAAAAGCACAAAAAAAGGAGATAAGAGATGAAGAAGTACTTTTTGATTTCGTTGCTGGCAGTTTTAGTAGCTACCGCCGTATGTTATGCCGAAGGTGCGGGCGGAAAATGGTCTGGTACTATAGCTTTACTGTACGATGTTACGGTAAACATGAAAGAGGATAAGGGTATAGTTAACGGTACCGTTAATACCGAGATTGGCGACATCCCTCTTAAAAATGGTGTAATTAAAGGCAATGACATCCTGTTTAAACCCTTTACTTATAATGGCTTTGCGGTACAATACGTAAAAGGAAAAATAGACGGCGATAAAATGAACGTCGTAATAGGATTTCAGGGTACCAGCTTTAGTGGTACGCTTAAACGTGTAAAATAAACTGCATTTTCCGCTGCCGGTTATTAAAACAGCACATCTAAAAAATCGTCAAAATGCTGTAATGGTAATGTTGTGCCAGTCATTGAGCCAATGGTTCGGTAAATCTGTGCCGACGTCTGCCCCTGCTCACGCAGATATTTAATTGATGTTGCCCCTGCCGATTTAGATAGTTTTTGGCTGTTAGACCCCATTAACAGCTGATGATGATGAAAGGTGATTTGGTTAAAGGCCTTGCCTAAAACATCAGCCAGAAAAAGTTGTGCCAGAGTGGAGGGGTAAAGGTCCTCGCCGCGTATAATCAGGTCAACATTAAAATACAAGTCATCTACTACCGAAGCTAATTGATACGCCGGATGATCATCCTTCTTTTTTACTACAAAGTTTTTCATAGATCCGGGCAGACGAGCGGTAGTTACTGCATTGTTTAATGTTTTAAGGGTAATGGGCCTATCGTTGGTATATAAGCGCCAGGCGGTATTGGGCGTATCCAGCGGAATAGACTGATTGATACAGTTGCCCGGGTAGCTGGTACCCTGCAATTGCGACCGCGAGCACTTGCATGCAAAAACCCCTTGTTGGGCCGCCAGCTGTTGCAGCACTTTATTGTAGGTATCCATCCGGTGTAGTTGCGACCATTCGCCATGATATTCAATTACATTGCGCGGGCCTTCATCCCAGGGTATCTCCAGAAAATTGAGCGTATCAAAAATATCATGCACATAAGCGAGATTTACCCGCTGCTGATCCAGATCATCGATCCTTAAAAAAATTTTTGCGCCGGTTTTACGGGCAATGGCGGCGGTTAATGCAAATGACAAGGCATTACCCAAATGCAGATAGCCGCTGGGTGTTGGAGCTATCCTTGTGCGGGTAAATTTTTTATCATTTAGCATGATACCAAAATAGCTTAAATCGACTTAAATAAAAAAGGGCCGCTGAATTTTTCAACGACCCCCGATTATTGACTTAGCTATGATTTTTTATTGGATGCCGGTTGCCTTAGCTACCTGATCAAAGTTGTTCAGGTTTAGGCCGGGATTATGTAACATCAGCGTTGTTAATGATGTGCCCGGAATAATCACTACCCGGATGTCTAAGCCTGATGATGTAAAGTTTGATTTTAAATTGATATAGCCCACTCCGTAATCTTGCAGATTTAAAGTATTTCCAGATTCTGAATATGGCAGCGGATTCCAGGATGTAGTTGTGCCGCTGTTTCGGAAATATACCAATACAATACCTTTATCAACAATGTCCTGGGTAATTGCAGGTACTACAAAGTGCGTCAAGCCTACTATAAATACGGTTTGATTAGTAAATATATAATTGGAAACTGTTGCCGCCGCGCCTGTGGCCCCTGTAGCTCCGGTGGCCCCTGTAGCACCATTTGATCCTGCGGCCCCGGTAGCGCCTGTGGCACCCGTTGCGCCTGTGGCACCTTTCGCTCCCGTTGCACCATTAGTTCCATTGGTTCCATCGGTACCTGTGGCTCCTGTAGCGCCCGCCTCGCCCTGCGGACCGCCCGCTCCATCTGCACCTGCGGCGCCGGTAGCTCCCGTAGCCCCGGTTGGGCCTGTAGCTCCGGTTTCTCCGGTAGCCCCGGTTGGCCCGGGGTTGGTTGTGCTCTTACATGCGCTAGCGCTGATTAATGCAAAAAGCAAAATAGGCAGTAAATATTTGATCTTCATAGCAATGAATTTTATGTAGCGTAAAGTAATGGGCTTTTTTTACGAAATTTAATTCTTTAAGGTTTCAATCATAGGTGGTAGGGAAATTTCATTTCCTTTATTTATAGAAATTTAATAATAGCGATTTTTTTCTTAGTTAACATCTGTTTATAAATTAATCGCATTGAGTTAAAACTAATGTCCTTTGGTTTCGTTTAGGTAATAAATACTTAACTTATGAGTAACATGCGTAACCTGCATTCTAAAGTGCACAAATGGATAGATTCAATAGGGTTTAGGCTGAATACATCGCAAACCAACAGGCGAAATAAGGTTACTACTAACCACTATTTTTTTGAAACTTTTAATTTTATTGAGAGAAATAAAGAGGGAGATATTAAAAATTCGAAATTTTTGTGTTTTGACATGTATGGCGAAAAGATCGATGTGCGGTCGCTTTTAGACTTGCAAACTGCTTTCTTCGAAAACATAAGCCAATTAAAATAATCGTCGGGCTTTTGCCGGTTAAACCCGGCGTTTTAAGGTGAGGCGTATTGGTACGTACTTTTTACCCCTTGAGATCAGTAAAAAGAACGGTCGCCCGTCTCTTGATTGGAATAGATCGTCTATTTGTTGCAACGACATGTTGCCAACAGCATGAGTATCGATCATTTCTATCTCATCGCCCTGCTTTAATCCTGCATCGCTGGCTGCCGATCCCGGTTCAACCTTATCGATCACTATATGAACCAGGTCGTCGTCCATAATGCTGTAGTAGGTGAGGCCGCTCATGTCGTGTTCATCGCGCTTTTTATAGCCTGAACCTGGTTTCAGGTACAGCACATTATGCGGGTAATCAAAAATCACGTTGAACTTTTTAAGTAAGCCTATTCCAAGGTTTCCATCGCGTGGTGTAGCTGCGGGCGCCTGGCTATTATCCGGGAAAGCTGCTATAACATTTTTAACCTCATATTTTCCCAACTCTACCGATTTGATGCGACTAAGGTAACCGCTTATAGGTCCGTTAATGCCGATGCCTAAACTGGCCCTGATGTGTTTGGGCTGGAGCTTATCCCTATCGCTCAAGTGCTCCATAGAAATAAAATGCCCTGCGCCCAGGTCAATTACCAGTTTGCTTTGCCTTATAGTACCGTCAGCAAAAGTAACCCTGGTGGTAAGATAAGGCTTTCTGTCTTCAATACTGATAGGTATTTTAGCCGCACGTTTATAGTACTTCATGTCTTTAGGAACCGATACTACCAGCCTGTTGTCTGCAAAATTAATTTTTACAGCAAGCTGGCTAAAAAATTCAAATCCCAGTAAACCGTGAATGGTTCTGCCGGCATAAGCAGAAAGCCCGAAATGATCTTTTGTAAACGCAGCAGCATTTATATTACTGCTTACCACCCCGTTCAAATCAATCTTTAGCGGGCTTGTTATGTAAGCTTCAAAATCATTGCCTTCGCCTAAGCCGTGTATCTTAACCGTGTGCTTGCTTTCAATGCCCAATGAATCAATGAGCGAAGGTTCGGTAATGAGCATGTAACCCACGCCGGTATCCAGTGCAAAATTATAAGGGCCGCGATTGTTGATCTTTAACTTGATGACGATGAGGTTGCGCACCAGTTCGAACGGTATATTTTCGACACCTCCAGGTTCATTCATTCTGAACGATTGGGCATTTACACGCGATCTGAGGCAGAAGAGCACAACTACCAGAAAAATAAACCGATAGAGTTTATTATAATACACCTCTTTAAATCATAATTGGATACTAAAATTAGCAAAAATTTACCTTATAAATGCAAACTTGCGACTGATATTCAATTGTTTCACGATGTTTTTTCGGGTTTTTCTAATTTTCCTTTTAGTTGTGGGTTTTGCGGCGGCATCACCTCAACCTCTTTCTCCACCTCGGTCTGTACGACAGCTACCGCATATTCGGCAGGCTCAATTTTGCAGCCAATGGCTTCGGCATATACCTGTGTAAACTCGGCGCCTATATACAATATTGCCGCGGTGTAATAAATCCATAGTAATATCAGAATAATAGACCCTGCCGCGCCATAAGCCGAACTCTGAGCAGTATATTGTAAGTATATGCTGATGCCATATTGGCCAAGCATAAATAATACAGCTGTAAAAAGTGCGCCAGAGCGTATATCTCTCCAGCGGATCTTAACATCGGGGAGTACTTTAAATATGATGCCGAATAATGTGGAGATGACAATAAGGGTGACAGCCAGGTTAACACATTTAACCAGCACGTTAGTAATATAAGGCAGAAAGTAGGCCAACCTTTTGCTTAATGCATCCATCACAAAGTTAATTACTAACGACACCAGCAGCAGGAAACCCAGACTGACAATAAGTGAGAATGATAAAAACCGATTTTTCAGCAATTTTAGCCAGCCCTTTTTCGGTTTGGCTTTTACACGCCAGATAATATTTAACGAATCTTGAATTTCTATAAAAATACTGCTCGCACCCAGCATTAAAGTAATTACCCCAATTACTACGGCAAGGCCTGTTTTGCCCGATAAAGCCAGGCTCTTCAGCATGTCCTGAATCTGAATTGCAGCCTGCGAGCCAACGTACTGCGCTATTTGAGGATATAAGCGGTTAGAGGCAGCATCATTGCCAAAAAACAAACCTGCCAATGATATTACCAAAATTAAAAGCGGCGCCAGCGAGAAAACAGTATAGTAAGCCAGCGATGCACTTAGCTTTAATCCATTATCGCTGACAAAACCACTAAAGGTGGCAACTAAGACTTTCCAGATCTTTTTAAGATAGGTTTTGTTGAATAATCTCATTGTAAATCAAATATATTGTAATCGCGGAAAATAATGCACGCTTTAACCATGAACAAATAAATTCATCCAGTGTTTAATGTTGGCATTAATCTGTTTTATTCTTAGCAATTTTGGTGCCTTGGCTAAACAAACATTTGGGTTGTGCAGCACAATTAAAAGACAACGCCTTTTTAATGATGGAGGTTTTGATCTGCCTTTAGCTATACTATGAATAGCGGCAATAAAAGGATATTGTGTAAGCTATTACGCGGTACATTTCGCCGGCCAGCAGCCATTAATGCTGCGAAACGATCAGCAGGTCCAGATCTTTATTTGGAATATTGAAACGTTCGGCAATGTGTTTATTGGTCAGGTGCCCCTGATAAATGTATACTGCCTCACGTATGCCCGGTTTTTGCCAGATCACATTTTTAATACCGCCCTGCTCGCCTACTTCTAACAATATAGGTGCAAAAATATTGGTTAATGCATAAGTGGCAGTTCGGGCTACCCGCGATGCAATGTTAGGCACGCAATAATGTATCACATCATATTTACGGAACACCGGATGAGTATGGTTGGTAATTTCTGAAGTTTCAAAACAGCCGCCCTGGTCAATACTTACATCGATAATTACAGAGTTGGGCTTCATTTTGCTCACGGTAGCCTCAGATACTATGCATGGGCTGCGGCCGTCCTCGGCGCGAATGGCGCCAATAGCAACATCGCAGGTAGTTATGGCTTTTTCTAAAACTATAGGTTGCACAACAGATGTGAATACCTTCGTGCCGATGTTGTTTTGCAGGCGGCGCAATTTATAAATAGAAGGATCGAATACTTTGACCTCGGCACCTAAAGATATTGCGGTGCGCGCAGCATACTCGCCTACGGTACCTGCGCCTAAAATAACAATCTCGGTTGGTGGCACGCCGGTAATACCGCCCAGCATCAGGCCTTTGCCATCAAATATATTGCTCAGGTATTCGGCAGCTATCAGGATAGATGTTGCACCCACAATCTCGCTCATGGCCCGTACCACGCTCAATGAGTTGCCCTCGTCGCGCAGATGTTCAAAGCACAATGCCGTGATCTGTTTTTTTAGCATGGCCTTTAACAGATCGGGCTTAAGTGACGATAGCTGCAAGGTCGATATCAATATCTGGCCGGGTTTCATCATGGCTATCTCATCCATGGTGGGCGGAGCTATTTTGATAATGATATCGGCTTCGTAAACTTTTTTAGTATTAAAAACTATTTGAGCACCCTGTTCTGAATAATCTTTATCTAAAAATTTGGCTGCTTTGCCGGCGTTGCTTTCCAGCATTACTTCATGCCCGTTATTAACCAATAAAGCAACAGAAAGCGGAGTAAGGGGTATGCGGTTTTCCTGGAAAGAAATCTCTTTGGGTATGCCTATGTAAAGTTTATTTCTTTTGTTCTTGACCTCAAGCATCGACTCTTGCGGTTGCATCATGGCTTGTTTCGCGACGTCCGAAAAACCGCTGTATTTCCCTGAACTCATAATCTATTTTTAGGATGGATGAAGGTAGTAAAATTTCGTCAGATTTTTTCAATTGATATTTGCCGGCTGCCATCGGCTAAAACGCTGATAGTTACCTTGATGTAATGCAGTGGCAGCATATCCGGGATCTTATCTGGCCATTCAATGAAGCAGTAGGCGCCTGAGTAAAAGTATTCTTCGGCACCCATATCTAAAGCTTCGGTTTGCGTTTTAAGGCGATAAAAATCAAAGTGATATAACTTTTTATCGTCGCTTTTATATTCGTTTACGATGGCAAACGTAGGGCTGGTAACAGCTTCCTGCACGCCCAGGGCTTCGCAAATAGCCTTAACAAAAGTGGTTTTGCCGGCGCCCATATCGCCTTTAAAAATAACTACCTTTTCGGTGCCGGCAAACTCAATAAGCTGTACTGCCGCGCGGTGAAGATCTTGAATTGATGACGCGTTTGTAACCATAGATTTGGCAAAAATAACAAACACTTTATTATTTAACGTTTTGATATTAATGTAGCCCGTTATAATAGCTTAGTCAGGCTAAAGCCGTTTGGTTGTCTTTTATCCGTCCCATAAATGGGACGGCAATGAATTGACCTGATAAGGCCCGTTCAATTCATTGCCGTTGGCTTTAGCCTGATATAAAAACCACCTGTTCTTGTCTTTAAAAATAACCGCTTTATAATTATTTCGCCGGTGCAATACGATACAGCTTACCACCATCGGTAATGGCATATATGGCGCCGTCCTGACCGGTGGTTAATGCCCGCCAGCGTTCATTGTATCTCTTAAGCATGCGTTCCTCGCCAACTACATGGTCGTTCTTGATAACAAGGCGGGCTACCTGCGATCCACCTAAACCACCCACAAGTAAATTGTTTTTCCATTCAGGAATCAGGTTGCCGGTATAAAAAGTTATGCCTGATGGCGATATACTCGGGTCCCAATAATAAACAGGCTGTGTAACGCCTTCTTTTTGCTGAATGCCGTCGTATACCTTTTTGCCGCTATACTCTATACCGTAAGTTACATAAGGCCAGCCATAGTTATTGCCGGCGCGAACGATGTTGATCTCATCGCCGCCCCGCGGGCCAAACTCGTCCTCCCACAACTCGCCGGTTACCGGGTTCCAGGCCATACCTTCCGGGTTTCTGAAACCGTAGGCAAATATCTCCGGCTTAGCGCCGGTTGTTTTAGCAAACGGCCCGTTAGGTACAGGTTTGCCGTCTTTGGTAATATGAATAACCTTGCCGATAGTTGCGCTCAAATCCTGAGCTTTTACCCGGATGTCTTCGGCACCCCGCTCGCCGGTGCTTACAAACATATCGCCTTTCTTGTCAAATAAAATGCGCGAACCATACTGCAATCCGCCCTTATAACTTGGTGTAGCACGGTAAATCACTACTACATTCTCCAATTGCGTTTCATCGGCAGATAATTTGCCTTTAGCTATGGCAAGCGTTGAGCCATTATCGCCTGGTTCGGCATAATCCCAATAAACCATGCGGTTATGGGTAAAGTCCGGATCTATATTAACATCTAATAAACCACCCTGGCCTTCGGCCAGCACTTCGGGAAAGCCTGTGATCTGTTTATCCAGCGTGCCGTCCATTTTCAGTATCTGCATGGAGCCCTGCTTCCCGCTTATTAAAAGTCTGCCGTCGGGCAGTACATGGATTCCCCATGGCGATTTTAGATTGCTGTTTATTACCGTGGCTTCAATGGGCATGCTGGTTTTCACCCCATGTATGCGTGCCTGGCCAACAAAGGCAGGTTGATAGCCGCCGTTAGATGGTCGGGTTTCTACGTGGTTGGTGGTGTCCAGAGCCTGCCCCATGGCCATCGCCGAGGCAGCTGTGAGTACCGCGCTTAATGTTAATTTCTTAAATGGTGATCTCATAGTGTGTTTGTGTTTGTAATTTGCTTAGCTAATACAATAATACGTACAAATATGTTTAAACGTTGACGCGCCCGATGTCCGGGAAACAAAAGCATTATAGGTAATTTTTGCCCGGAAATTATTATTCATAAATATGTTAATAATGCAATCGATTTCATGTAGGAATTTCGAATAAATTAATTTAAATTGATCGTGCTTATATCTCCAGACAGTAGTTTGTTTTTGATTTAAACTACTGATATAAAACCTTTTGTATTTATTTTCGTTATAATCTTATCTGTTTGATTTTTCTGATAAGTTAATGTTGAAATATGACCTGACGAATATTTTAAACGATATGATTTAGCCATATTTTAAAAGCAGTTTAAAAAGATCAGATATAAAGCCCGGTCGCTTCCCCCTGCTGACCAAAAATAAATGTTGTTGAATAGGTTGTTTTAAGCAGGTTTCGTGATACGCGATGATTTGGCCTGCCAAATACCTTGTGGTAGTTGAACTACAGTTTATTGTTGCACAATTAATCAAAACAATAATTACTACTAATTCCTGCAATTATGAAGAGAACAACTATCCTGATGCTTGGCGCGTGTGTTGCGTTTTTAAGTTGTAAAAAGAGGGATGCCTCGCCCGCCGACAAAATGGCTTTAGGGTCTGTGCCGCCTCTCAGAGAGGCACTCAACTCCTGGGACCCGGCCGATGCAACAACAGCTTACAACGCTTTTAATACCGCCTGTTACAACCCAACAGCTAAACTTTATTACAGCACTACCTTAAAAGATGCCGATGCCGCTATCTGGACGAATGCCATTTTCTGGGATATGGCTATGGATAATTATATCCGGACTCGTAAATCGGCCGATCTGACCCGTGTTAATGATATGTATACCGGCGGCTATAACAAGTATGATCATTTTAACTGGAACAACACCACCGTTTGGTTTATTTATGATGATATGATGTGGTGGGTAATGGCCTTGTGCCGGGCTAATCAGTTAACCGGTAATGCCACTTATCTTACTACTGCGCAAGCCGGCTTTGACCGGGTATGGAACGGATCGTACGACCCTGTTGGTGGCGGCATGTACTGGGATTTTAACCATTCGGGTAAAAACTCGTGTATCAACTTTCCGACGGTAATTGCCGCAATGCGCCTGTATACCCTTACCGGCAACAGCGCTTATTTAACCAAGGCGCAAAGCATTTATACCTGGGCTAAAGCCAACTTAACCAATACCAGCACCGGCCAGGTTTATGATAATAAGATAGGCAGCAACCCGCCGGGAGGGCAGGCTTACACTTATAACGCAGGTACTGCTATTGGGGCAGCCTACTTGTTATACAAACAAAGCGGTAACAGCGCTTACCTGTCTGACGCTACCCGCTATGCCGATTACGTAAAAAATAACCTTTGTAATGCACAGGGTATTTTACCTGCCGAAGGCGACTTTAACGAACAGGGCGTAATGAAAGCCATTTTTGCGCAATATATCATGCAGCTCATTAACGAAGGCGGCCAAACCCAATACCTGAGCTGGATACAAACCAATGTAGATACCGGCTGGGCCAACCGCGATCCGTCGCGCAATTTAACTTACCGCAACTATGCCGTGGCCTGCCCGACAGGTTATATCCAAACCTATGAGGCCTGCAGCCTGGTAGACTTTATGCTGTTGTATCCGGGTGTAACATTTTACCAAAATACATTGTATGGCGGTACCGTGACCGGTAAGATCCCGAAGGGAAATTATACGCTTTCGCAACTTACACCTTATGGTTTTGTGAACGATTGGGCGTCATCAGCAAAAGTACCAACCGGCTGGACCGTCACCATGTATAAAGACGACAATTTTACCGGACAAACCTGGACCCTGCCAAGCGGCGACACTCCGCATTTCCCTAACCTGACACCAACCGCCAATGACCTGGTGACATCTGTCAAAATACAATAAATATATACCCTACACCTGCAAAGCACAACGGAATTTCGTTGTGCTTTTTTGTATAAGTAACTCCGGCGTTCGGCTCCATCATCGGTACCGAAGCATAGGTGCGCAGGATGATCAATGTAAGGTAAGGTACCACTTCCGGAGGTTTGCGACAGTGGGTGGAATTAAACGAAATCGTGCAAAATGTCTGATCCAAAAAAAAGACTTAAAAGTCATGAAAAGTGATCCAAAGTGATCCACTTTTGCAAAGTAAAAACTACAATTTATTGACAGTCAATTAGTTAGCTTTACATGCTGATCCAATTGATCCATTTTGATACACACTCGCGAGTGGATCAGCGATAGGGACACAAAACTTCGCTTTCCGAAGTTGTAACTTGGGATAAGTCTGAAAACCAAATTTCAGTGATTATTATTCAAATTGTTACACACTCACGTGTAGATCTTGACATTGGCTTATAGAACTTTTGTATCTTTCGGGCTGTCTTTTAAATCTATATTTATGAAATTTGTTAGCTTGGCTTCGGCCTTAATAATCAGTGCGCTGCCGTTTAGTTTGTTTTTTTCTGAGGATAAGCCCGCACCTGTCAGATCTGTCTCAGCGGTAGGCACTTCTGAATTTCTAAATAGCATTGGCGTAAACTCGGCTATATCCTCGCGGGGCGAGAAACTGGAGAAAACTATCGAAGCCATCAGATACACCGGTATCCGCTGGATACGCTCGGGTTATGAGGGTGATGCTACAGCCGGCGACTATAAAACCCTGAACCGCGAAACCGGGGTGAAGTATAGCTATGGCTTAATGAGCGGTGGTGCTGATATCCCGCGTTTATTAAAAGGTGCACACATGTTGGCAGAGATTGGCGCGCTATTGGCTTTTGAGGGCAATAATGAGCCTAACAACTGGGTCATCAATTACAAGGGCCAAAAGAGCGGTAAAAATGAAAGCTGGGTAGGTGTTGCCAAACTGCAAAATGATTTATACAAAGCAGTAAAAGCTGACCCGGTGCTAAAAAGCTACCCGGTATGGAACCTGACAGAAGGCGGCGCACAGACCGACAATGTAGGTCTGCAATATTTAATTATTCCCGCAGGGGCCAACACCGTAATGCCTGCAGGAACGCAATATGCCGATTACGCTACCTGCCATAATTATTTCTCGCATCCAAGCCACCCCGGTTTGTATGACAACCAAACCTGGAACGCTGCCGATCCTGGCAGGCTTTGCAAAGTAGATGGACTGTATGGCAATTATGGTAGAACCTGGCGCGGCAAATTTGCAGGTTACACCGAAGACCAACTGATCAGCTTGCCCAAAGTGACTACCGAAACAGGCGTTACAATACAAGGCGATTTTACCGAAGAGAAGCAGGCCCGCCTGTACCTCAACTTGTACCTGGCGCAGTTTAAGCGTAAGTGGAGCTATACTTCTGTTTATTTGCTCCGCGATCGGTCCGACGAGGATGGCAATCAATCGTTCGGTTTTTATCAGAAAGACTATACACCACGTAAGGCGGCGGTCTATCTGCATAATTTAACCACTATTCTGGCCGACAAAGGCATGGCGAAGAAAACCGGCTCGTTGGCCTACGTTATTGCTAATCAGCCCGAAACAGTTCACGACCTGCTGCTTCGAAATAGTAACGGCAAATTTCAACTGGTTATCTGGGATGAAAAAGCCACTGGTACTGACCAGGTGAATGTAACCCTGGGTAAGAAATATAGCACTGTTAAAGTTTATGATCCTACTTTAGGTGAGTCGGCACAGCAGACACTTAAAAACGCCGGGTCAGTTACTTTAACGTTGAGTGATCACCCGGTTGTTATCGAGCTTTAAATTTCCATTCACATATTAAAAGCCCCGATCCGGTAGCCGGCATCGGGCTTTGCTTTTATAAAGAATGGGCTAATTGTTGGCGGCTTTTAATGTGAATGGCTTTTCTGTATCTATCAAATCACAAACCTCGATCTCAAAAACTTCGGCAATTTCAAATATCCTTTGCAGGCTAATGTTTGATTGACCTATCTCAATTTTGCTATAAGCATTTTGCGAAATATTAAGCCGCAAACCCAAATATTCCTGCGAGTAATTTCTATACAACCTGGCACTTTTAATATTAGCCGCTATGGCGATTTTATTATACATAATGTTTTAGCAGATATCATTGAATTACGAAGCTTCGCACTGTTTAGTTTTTAAAACCTGCAAAGCTTTTTATGGAATTTCGGCCAAAATTGAATCATTCCTTATAGTTAACTGTGAAAAATTTGTTAGCTTTAGTTAACCAACCTATACTTATGAAAAAGATAAACCTTATTACAGCTGTACTTTTACTGTGTACGCTATGTGCGTGGGCACAAAAATCAAGAACTTTTGAGATCGAAAAGCTGGATATTATACCGGGTAAGTGGCAGCCCGTCATGACCTACGAGCAAGCTCTGCAACGCCTAATCATATCCGATAACCCCGACCATACGGATCAGGGAGTTACCCGGGGGCATATTTTTAATATCGTAGCAAAAAGTAATATACCGGGCAATATCATAGCCTACAAATACACCTCTTTTTTTGACGGCCTGTATTTCGCTTATGCCAATCATCGGCCATTTACTTTATCGCCCGATATGATGTGGCTGCTCATTAGCCAGGGTTTTTCGCAGCATGTGCTTAGCAATGCTGAAGACCTGCGCAGTCTTTTTGTAAAACATGCCGGAAAAAAAGAACTTACTATAGTGACAGATAAGATATATCTGGATGACCCAAATGCACCCTGGGAAGAAATATTTCCTGAGATGAGCAAACAAATAGCCGCCAATACAGGAGAAGAACTGACTAACACCGTAACTGCCGATTTTAGTACCACAACGCCAATAACCAAAGTAGCCTCGCAAATTACACTCATGAAAGCTATGAGTGCTTATTTTAATTATAATGTGTTAATGATTGGTTGTGGTATACCCAGTATTACCCTGCAAGGCACCACCAAAGATTGGGAAAGCTTGTTAGCTAAAACCGAAGCATTACGCAAATACAAACTGGACTGGTGGGTTAATGAACTGGAACCTGAACTGAAACAATTTATTGCCGCATCAAAAGGAAAAATTGACAAGGAATTTTGGAAGGCGATGTTCAAATATCATAGCCCCAACGGTTGCGGCGCACCCACTACTATTGACGGCTGGATAGTGAAGTTCTACCCTTACAATAAGATGGGTAAACGCAACGATCTGAAACAAATAATACGGGGCGTTGCCAACGATGTAATGCCCGACGAAATTGTAAAAGTTGATTTGAATTATGAATTAGCCAATAATAGCGGCAGCATATTATCAAAAACACCGCTTGAGCTGTGGGCGGGTTTTGTGGGATTGAAGGAAGATCCAAAGACATTCAATTTAACGCCGGTTATTGGCTGGATGATCCGGAAAAAAGATTTGTCAATTTCTCAATCCTCATCCATACTCAATAAACTTAAGGAACATGTTAACGGATTAGGAGGAATAAACATTACTGTAAGCTCGGTACCGCCGGAGTTGATGCAAGTTGGACCAATAAAAAGGTTGTCTATAAATTTCACAGACGAAATAACGTTTCCTGACGCACTGGCCAAAATACCCATTGATATCATGTGGCTTAACGGAAGAATAGATGAAAAAGGAAAGAACCGGATAGCCGCTATGTTTCCTAATACCCAGCTTTATATTAATGGACAGGCGTATGGAAAAGTGCCAAAGGGTGGGAATTACCCAATACACGTCATTGACTAGCAACTATTACTTAAATAAAAATTTATCCCTACATTTATTGCCGAGCCGACTTGCAGTGAGAGCCGGTATCAAAGCCAATTGTATTAACCTTAGTAAAGCAATAAATTCAGATGAAGAAAAATTTAATTCTTTTGCTGCTGCTTGTGCCGTTTTTAAAAGTCAGCGCACAGCATATCTCCATTAAAAAAGGCTGGAAAATGACCGTAGGCGACAACGCCGAATGGTCAAATCCTAATTTTGACGATTCGGGCTGGCAAGCTGCCAATTTGAGCAAACCCTGGGAGCAGCAAGGTCATGCCAATTATGACGGATTTGGCTGGTATCGTACCCATGTAGTTATTCCGTCATCCATTAAAGAAAAAGCTTACTTAAAAGATAGCTTGCTGCTGGTTCTGGCCAGCGTCGACGATAACGACCAGGTTTATCTGAATGGTAAACTCATTGGCGAATATGGCGGCCGCAAAGAAACAGACATTAAACATAGCCATTACGGCCATCGTGAATATAAAATTGCAGTTAACAATCCGGCACTTTTATGGGATAAGGATAACGTAATTGCTATACGCGTTTATGATACCGGCGGTGACGGCGGTATTTACGGCAGCGATTTCAACATCCACATGGCTGATATTATGGAAGGCGTTGAGTTTGATAAAAACAGCGATTTTAGCTATGGGGATAAGAATTTAATGGGTAAGTCAATAATACTAGCCACTAAAAATGTTTATCAATACAAAGGTACTTTATCATTAAAAGTAACCGACCCTGAAACCGGCGCGGTTGTGGCAACTGTTAAAACCGACACTGCCCATTTTACCAAAGGTAAACCATTTTCATGGTGGTTTACTTTCACTACTGCCAAAAAGAAATCATACAACATTGAATACATTTTCAAGGATAAAAGATCAGGTACCGAACTAACTGAAACTGAAACTACACCATACATTTTAACTCCGGCTGTTGGCGCGGCCCCGCGCATTAATGGTGCTTCAGTATTCGGCGTTCGTCCCGGCCATCCGGTATTGTTTTTAATTCCGGCTACCGGCGCAAAACCAATGAAATATAAAGTACAGGGCCTGCCCGCAGGCTTAAAGGTTAATGCTGCTACCGGTATTATTACCGGTTCGGTTCAAAAAGCCGGAAATTATCCTTTAGTATTTACGGTAACTAACCGAAAAGGCAGTGCTACTAAGAAATTTACTTTAGCCATAGGCAATACAATCGGTTTAACGCCCGCGTTGGGATGGAATAGCTGGAACGCCTGGGGCCTGAGTGTAAACGACGAAAAAGTACGTACCGCAGCCCGCAACATGGCTGAGCGGTTAGCATCGCATGGATGGTCGTATGTTAATATTGATGATGGTTGGGAAGCTGAAAGCCGCGATGCTAACGGCAAGATCGTCACCAATAATAAATTCCCCGACATGAAAGGCCTGACTGACTATGTACATAGTCTTGGCCTGCGTATGGGGATCTACTCATCGCCTGGTCCGCGTACCTGCGGCGGCTACCTGGGTAGTTATCAGCACGAAGATGACGACGCTATTACTTATGGCAACTGGGGTATAGATTATTTAAAATACGACTGGTGTTCATACGGCCAGATTGCACCAAGCCATCCTAACCTGGACGAGATGAAGAAACCCTACCTGGTAATGCGTGCATCGTTAGATAAAGCTGACCGGGATATTCTATTCAGTTATTGCCAGTACGGCATGGGCGAGGTTTGGAAATGGGGCGCCGAAGCCGGTGGTAACAGCTGGCGTACAACCGGCGATATTACCGACACCTGGGCTAGTATGTCGGGCATTGGCTTCAATCAGGATAAAGCAGCTCCATATGCCGGTCCGGGCCATTATAACGACCCTGATATGCTGGTTGTAGGTAAAGTGGGCTGGGGGCCTGCATTACACAATAGCCGCCTTACTTACGATGAGCAATATACCCACATTAGCTTGTGGAGTTTGCTGGCATCGCCATTGTTAATAGGTTGCGATATGGGCCACCTGGACAGATTTACCCTAAGCCTGTTAACTAACGACGAGGTTATCGCAATTAACCAGGATGCACTTGGCAAAGAAGCTCGCCAGTATCTTAAAAATGCCGACTACCAAATCTGGGTTAAAGAGCTTACCGGCGGCCGCAAAGCTATCGGCTTGTTCAATACATCTGATAAATATCAAACCATTAGCCTCCCTAAAACAGATGCAGCATTGAAAGGCTATACCAAATTCAGAGACGCCTGGCGTCAGCAAAACTTAACTGCGGTAAGCGGTAAAATTGCACCTCATGGCGTGTTGCTGGTTACAGTGTCTAAGTAATCAACATAAATAATCCATAAAAAAGGTCCGCGTAAACTTTGCGCGGACCTTTTTTATGGATTATGTAGCAATTAAATTTCCTATATTTAATTAACCAAAGCCGCTATCATGCGCAAGATTCTGTCATTAAGCTTGTTATTATTTTGCTGCTCGAGTGTGATTGCTCAAAAAAGCCGCACTTTTGAAGTGGAGAAACTAAGTCCTTCAAAAAACAAAGTATTCGACGCAGTTAGTTACCGGCAGATATTAGAAGACTTAATAAAAAAGGACAGACAAGTAACTTACGGCGCTCAGGCGAAAAAATACGATGGCGAACCTAATATCATTGCCGAAAGTGATATTAAAGGCACTTTGGTTTCGCGTGGCTTTCATCCATTTTTTGAAGGGGTATATGCGGCTTATGCAGATCATCATCCATTTACGTTGTCCCCGGATATGATATGGCTTTTAATTAGTCAGGGTTTTGCAGCCCACTTTAATAATAACGTAGAGCAATTGCGCGGTAAATTTACCAAATTTGATATGAAGCAAAGTTTAAGCTACGAAGCTGATAACGATCTTACTTCTGAAAAAGATTGGGGTAAAGCACTTACAATATTGGGTAATCAAATAGGGCAATTCTCGGGCCCGGAGCTTACCCGTACCGTAACGGCCGATTTTACTACGACTAACCCTGCTTCAAAAATAGCGTCCCAAATAACTTTAATGAATGCGGTGCAAGCCTATTTTAATTATAATGTGGTTATACGCTCTTGCGGTATCCCTAAAGTAACTTTAGAAGGGACGACTAAAGACTGGCAGCATTTATTGGACAAAACAGAAACACTTCGCCAATATGAGTTGGATTGGTGGATAAATGAACTGGAGCCGGTATTAAAACAATTTATACAAGCATCAAAAGGGAATATAGATAAACAGTTTTGGTTGAATATGTTTCAGCATCACTTGGAAAGCCTGGGTTGCGGGCCACAATCTGATTTGGTTGATGGTTGGATAATAAAGTTTTTCCCTTATAGCAAAAGAGGCGAAAGAATGAACTTTAAACACATTGCGTTAAATGGTGGCAACATGCCCAATGAAATGTTAAAGATAAATCTTGATTATGTAAATGCATCAAACTCCCAAAATGCAGTTCATACCCCGCTCGAACTATGGGCAGGTTTTGTGGGGCTTGAACAGGATCCTAAAACATTTGGGCTTAAACCAAAAATTGGTTGGATGATAAGAAAGCGTGACCCGTACCGGCAGTATCTGATAGACGAATTGTCGACATTTAATAAAAATGATGGTGCCGTAAATTTGCACGTGACAACGTGCCCCCCGAGTTGCTTAAAATAGGGCCGATAAATAGTTTAAGGATCAACTTTTTTGGTAATATACGCATCCCCGAAGAACTATCCACCATAACAATAAAAGACATGACGCTTTTGGGTAAAGCTACCGACGTCGAAATTAACCGCATAGTAAAGCTGTTTCCCTGCACTAAATTACATATTAACGGAGTGGATTATAACTAACAGAAGGACGGCACTTTTCTTGGTCCTTGCCCGGTTAAGCGTCCCGCTCCCTAATATGATAGTTCAAGCGTAGACCTTGAACAGGTGGTGCTAAAATAATTTGTCATTCTGAGCGTGGTGAGAATCTGCCAGCTATGTTTAGCATAGCAGATGCTTCGTTCCTCAACATGCAACGTGTTTTTACTGATCTCTAATCACCAATTAACTAATCACTACCCCAACAAATCACCAAAACCCTTACCTTTGCGCCCAAATGAGTAGAAGAGGAGCAAAGAACCAGATTTTTGAGAACGTAAGCATTATTGATATTGCCGAAGAAGGGAAGGGTGTGGGCAAAGCAGATGATTTTGTATTGTTTGTGGAAAAAGCCGTGCCCGGCGATGTAGTCGATGTACAGGTGTACCGTAGCAAAAAGAATTTCGGCGAAGCGAAGATAATTGAACTGAAGCAAGCCAGCGAACACCGCGTTCAGCCATTCTGCGAGCATTTTGGTACCTGCGGCGGCTGTAAATGGCAACACATGACCTATGAGGCGCAACTGCAGTTCAAACAAAAATCGGTATCAGATGCGCTGACCCGTCTGGCTAAGATCGAGGTTGGTGATATGCTTCCTATTGAAGCCTCCCCGGCGGACAGGTATTATCGCAATAAACTTGAGTTTACCTTCAGCAACAAGCGTTGGTTATATGATGGCGAAAGCCGTGATGACGCCGAATTGAATATGAATGCGCTTGGTTTTCACATCCCCGGCCGCTTTGATAAAATATTGGATGTGCGTCATTGCTACCTGCAGGCAGATCCGAGTAACGATATCCGTAACCGCGTGGATGAGTTTGCCAAACAAAATGGCTATACTTATTATGATTTGCGTACGCATGAGGGCAACCTGCGCAACCTGATCATCCGTACCTCGTCAACCGGCGAATTGATGGTAATTGTTGTTTTCGCTTATGCGGATGAAGCTGAGGTTGGCAAACTGATGCGTTTTATCGAGGCTGAGTTTCCAGAGATTACCTCGTTACTTTACATCCTTAATCAAAAAAAGAACGATACCATATTTGACCAGGACGTCATCGCCTGGAAAGGGCCGGAGTACATACATGAGGAAATGTTGGGCATTAAGTTTCGCATCGGCCCAAAATCATTTTACCAAACCAACAGTGTACAAGCGCTGCGCCTTTATGAAATAACCCGCGATTTTGCGGGGTTTAAAGGCGACGAATTGGTTTATGATTTATATACCGGCGCCGGCACCATTGCCAATTTTGTAGCTGGCCATGTTAAAGAAGTTGTAGGTGTTGAGTATGTACCAAGTGCAATTGAGGATGCTAAGATCAACAGCTCCATCAATAATATTGCCAATACCAAATTTTACGCAGGTGATATGAAGGACGTATTGTCTGCGGAATTTGTAGCTGAGCATGGCAAGCCCGATGTGATTATTACCGACCCGCCGCGCGCTGGCATGCACCCGGATGTGGTGGCAAGGTTGATGGAAATTGAAGCCGAAAAGATTGTTTACGTAAGCTGCAACGCCGCCACGCAGGCCCGCGACTTGCTGGTGCTGAAAGAGAAGTACGATACCGTTAAGATACAGCCGGTAGATATGTTTCCGCATACGCAACATGTAGAAAATGTAGTATTGTTAAAAATAAAGACTTCTTCAAGCTTTTCCGAAGGAGAGCAGTTAGAGGATATATTAAAAAACTAAACAAAAGTCTCCGCTTTGAGGAGATTTAAGGGGTGGTACTATGAATCCTGAAGAATTATTTAATGAAAATCGCGGTCAGCAGCAACCGGCTGCCGAAAGTCCGCTGGTTAGCTTACCGCGTGATCTGAAAATGTTCAAAGAATCGATACGCGAGGTTGCTGTTGAGATTATGGTTGAGGGATTGTCTAAATATCCCATATTCGTTGCCCATCAGCATGAATTGAAATTGGGTGAAGTGATCCTGGACCGCAATGAACTGAATACCGAATGGAGTATTCACGCCTCGACTATGGAGGAGTTTATTGAGGTAGGCCTGATAAAAAGATCGCGCAGGGAGAATTTCGTGGCCAGCTATAAAAACCCGAATGAGTTTATGTGCATTTTTGTAGTGGTGCCAGAGGGAGCGAATTTTGTCTTTGTGCCGTATCAGTAAAACACCCATTGTCTTTTGGACTGAAAGTAGAAATCTATATGTAAATTTATGAACGGGTGTATAGATTCTCGCTTTTGCTCAAAATGACGTGTCGGGAGAAAAATGAAACAATTTCCTTAGCTTTACCCAAAGAATAATTTCCAAGCCATGGAAGACAAAAAGATACTTATCCTGAACAAACAGCAGATACAGCAAAAAATTGACAGGATTGCCTACCAGATACTGGAAGATAATTTTGAAGAAAAAGAACTGATCATTGCCGGTATGCTGCCCCGCGGCGGTTTCCTCGCTGCACGGTTGAAAAAGGTATTGGATAAGATCGCTCCGTTTAAGACTACGTTGTTAACGCTGGACCTTGATCGCCTCAGTACAAGCCTGAACGCCAAGGTAGATTTTGATATACAGATATGCAATAACAAAGTGGTTATTTTGGTTGACGACGTGCTGAACAGCGGTAAGTCGCTGGCTTATGGTTTTGGTGTTTTCCTGGATGTGCCGTTAAAAAAAATGCGCACCGTGGTATTAGTAGACCGTAATCACAAAAACTTTCCGATCAATACTGATTATTCAGGCATGGCATTGTCGACTATCATTAAAGAGCATATTGATGTAGTGCTCAGCGAAACCGGGGAAGAGGATGCGGTTTATCTGAAATAAAGGACGGCTGCTAAATACATATTTTGTCATCCTGAGCCTGGCGAAGGATCTGTAAACTATGGGGTAACCGTCAACAGATCTTTCGTCAGGCTTATGACAAGAAGAGAATATATTCCTATTAAGCAGTCAGCTTTTTATATTTAATCCTTTTCGGCGCGGTATCACCTAAGCGTTTTTTGCGGTTTTCTTCGTAATCGGTATAGTTACCTTCGAAGAAGTACACCTGCGAGTCACCCTCGAATGCCAGGATATGTGTGCAAATGCGGTCAAGAAACCAGCGGTCGTGGCTAATGATCACGGCGCAGCCGCCAAAATTTTCTAAAGCTTCTTCTAAGGCACGTAGCGTATTTACGTCAATATCGTTAGTAGGCTCATCCAGCAGCAGCACATTGCTTCCTTTTTTAAGGGTAATTGATAAATGCACCCGGTTACGCTCACCCCCGGACAGCACACCCACTTTCTTTTGCTGGTCGGCGCCATTAAAATTAAACCGCGACACATAAGCGCGCGAGTTTAACGGGCGGTTGCCTACCATAATGGTTTCCAATCCGCCGGTTACATTTTCCCAAACAGATTTGTTAGGATCAAGATCATCGTGCATCTGGTCGACATAGCCTAATGCTACCGTTTCGCCAACACGGAAAGTACCTGCATCAGGTTGTTCCTGGCCCGTAATCAACCGGAATAAGGTAGTTTTACCCGCTCCGTTTGGCCCAATAATACCAACAATACCTGCAGGCGGCAATGAGAAGCTCAGGTTGTCAAATAATAACTTATCGCCATAACTTTTGCTTACACCATTAGCTTCAATAACAATGTTACCCAGACGAGGTCCCGGAGGAATGAACAGTTCCAGCTTTTCTTCGCGTTCCTTAGTTTCTTCGGATGCTAATTTTTCGTAATTGCCCAAACGTGCTTTTGATTTGGCATGTCGGCCTTTTGGCCCCATGCGCACCCACTCCAGCTCACGCTCCAGGGTTTTCTGGCGTTTGCTTTCAGATTTTTCTTCCTGTGCCAAACGTTTGGCTTTTTGGTCAAGCCATGACGAATAGTTGCCCTTCCACGGAATACCTTCGCCACGATCTAATTCCAGGATCCAGCCTGCAACATTGTCCAGGAAATAACGGTCGTGCGTTACGGCAATTACAGTTCCTTTATATTGTTTTAGGTGTTGTTCTAACCAGTCGATAGATTCAGCGTCAAGGTGGTTGGTCGGTTCGTCAAGCAATAACACATCCGGTTCTTGCAATAATAAACGGCATAAGGCAATGCGGCGGCGTTCACCTCCTGACAATACCGATATTTTGGCATCCGGTTCAGGGCAGCGTAAGGCGTCCATCGCGCGTTCTAATTTGGTGTCAAGCTCCCAGGCGTTTACGGTGTCGATGCGGTCCTGCAATTCGCCCTGGCGGGTCATCAGCTTATCCATTTTGTCGGCGTCCTCGTAATATTCAGGCAAGCCGAATTTTTCGTTAATTTCTTCGTATTCCTTGAGCAGGGCGGTGGTTTCGGCAACGCCTTCCTCTACAATCTCGCGCACGGTTTTTTCAGGATCGAGCTCCGGCTCCTGGCTCAGGTACCCCACGCTGTAGCCTGGCGAAAATACTACCTCGCCGATATTGGTCTTATCTATACCGGCGATGATCTTTAACAACGATGATTTACCAGAACCGTTTAAACCGATAACGCCGATCTTAGCGCCGTAGAAAAACGACAGGTAAATGTTTTTTAATACGGTTTTTTGCGGGGGATATACTTTGCTAACCCCGGCCATTGAAAAAATTATTTTTTCGTCTGCCATATATTATATAATGAGCGAATTATTGAATGAGTGAATGGGTGATTTTTCTTGAATAGAAATGTAAATGTCTGTTGCAAATATGAACATTAGCCCTGCGATGTGCAAACCTTAAAAGAGTTTTGTAATAATATCCAGATCTGACCAAATTCTAAGCGGAGGCTGCCGTTTACAAGTTGACGGTTCCATTTTAATTTACATGAAAGTAAATTGGCTTTTGATCATAAAGCGGTTATAGCTAACAAATGCGATTTAACGTTTTTTAACATGCTTAAACCGCGTTTTGTGTACTATTTATTGATTTTTTATTTATCATTGAAGTAGATAAACCAATCTAATCCTAACCAACACAATGAACCCTAAACCACTAGTGAAAGAACTTGTTGCATGCTGCTGCCTGCTTACAGGTATGGTTTTTTCAGTCACGGCACAAAAAATTATTCCGGTCGATTCGAGTAAGGTACAAACGCTGCGTATCGATCCTTCTAACGCTATGGGCGGTAACGCCTCTGACTTTTTTACCGAAATTAACTACATTCCTTTAGAAACCACCGAAGAAAGCCTGTTTGGCAGCATATCTAAGCTTGCGGTTACGGAAGATTATTTTATCATATTCGATTATAACACGCACTCCATCCTGGTATTTAACAAAAACGGGAAGTTTCATGCCAAAATAAAAAGTAATGGCTCAACGCCAATATCGGGCTTTAATATTAACAAGTTTGCTAAACAAATAGTTTATAGTCGCGATGGGTACAAAAACCTGATTTATGCCGACTATGACGGCAAAATTATTAAAACCCAAAAGTATGGTGGCGAGATGGCAAAAGACGAAGTAGCCGGTGGAAACTCATTTTATTTTGCGCGTGATAAGGCTGTGACTAATTGGTATGTTAACAATGTTGACTCGACATCAAAGGATTACAAGGTCTATTCAAAGTCTCTCATCGTATTCTCGGATGATAAAAATAAAGTGTATGCTCATGGACTAGAATTTGATAAGCGTGAGGCCGATGCGGATATTATATCGACCGGCTTAGGGCCTATGACTTATTTTGGCGTTGATACGGCTTTTTTTTATTCAAAGCCTTATTCGTATCGCATTTATACCATTACACCTAACACTATCCGGTATACCTACAAATTAATTTTCCCCTATACCGCATCTCTGCCGCTTGATTTTCTGATTAACCCCATTTACAAGAAAAAGTGCATAGAGTACATACAAAAACATCCTGCTAACATTTTCAGCGTAAGTAATTTTTACCGTATTAATGACAACCTGATATTCAGGGCAGGCACCTGGAATTGGGAGAATAAGGAAGATAACTTAATTTATAATTTAAAGACGGGAACACTCATTGCTTACAAGCATATTTTACAAGACGAAAAATCTTACTTCCTGCCTATTTATGACGATTCAAATTATGGTAACACGTTCAATAATACCGGTATTTTAGCTTGTACCGGCGGCTATTTATATACCGCTGCATCGTCGTTAGGTATGTTTGCCTATCACGAAAAATATGCCGACCAAAAGGCAAATTACCCCCCGGCTTTAGACAATTATTTTAAAAAAGGGTCGCGCAAAGATAATCCGGTAATTATGCAGCTTAAGCTTAAAGATAACCTGTAAAAACATCATAGTAACGTATTCAATCAATCTAAACTTATCACAAACAACTTCACAACTTGAACAAGTATTTAAAACTTACATTGGTGTGCTTTTGCTGCACATTAATGTTTAATGCTTCTGTGGCGCAAACTCAAACTACCACCCAGGCTGCCCAAAAAGACACCGTAAAAGTAGGTACGGTTATTGGCTTATTGCGCGACAGCGTACACAATTACGTTTTGCAATCTACTACGCTGGCGATTTACAAGGTACAAGGTAATGAGCTGGTAAGCTATCAACTGACCAATAATTTCGGCCGTTATCAATTTAAAGAGATCCCTGTGGGCATGCCGTTGTATATAGTGGCTACCCATGTTGGTTATCAGTCTACAAAAAGAGAGTTTTCTATATCGCCTAAAACAAAAACCATCGACCTTAAAACCATCAACATGCAGCGGTTAGACGTTTCATTAAAAGAGGTCACTATATCGGCAGTGCAGGCGCCAATGCAAATGCGGGGCGATACGCTTGAATTTAACGCCAGTGCTTTTAAGCTTGATAGTAATGCCGTAGTTGGCGATCTGCTGCGCAAGCTCCCTGGCGTTACTGTTTGGGCCGACGGCGTGATAACCGTAAACGGAAAAAAAATAAATCAATTATTGGTCAACGGCAAAGATTTTTTTGGCGGCGATAACAGAATTGCGCTCGACAACCTTCCTAAAAATTCTGTACAAAAAGTGCAGGTTTATCAGGATAAAAACGATAAGGACCCGGTAAATCCAAAAACAGATATGAATATCGTTTTGAAGAAAGATAAGCAGGACGGTATGTTTGGCAAATTTGGTGGCGGGTATGGTAGCCGTGACCATTATGCAGGCGACGGAATGCTTACCTATTTTTCGCCCAAAACGCAGGTAAGCTTGGTAGGGGCTTATAATAATGTAAATAAAACTGCTTATGATGTCGGTACACTAATGCGTTTTAACTCGTTTAAAGGCGAAGGTATAAATAATGATTATCACAGCGATTTCAGGCGAGCCGGTGTAAATGTTTTCAGAGGCGGCGGCGTTACGTTTTCGCAGGATTTTAGCAAGGATTCTGACCCGCGGCAGCCATATTTCAAAACCAACTTACTTAAAGGCGAAGTTTTTAGCAATGACCTGGATAACAAAACTATCAGACAAAGCGAAACCATTATCTCATTAGGCGATAACGGACATTTAAATCAAACTTCTGACGATACCCGGCACAGTAACGATTTTAGCCTGCGCTCAAATGCCAGTTACCAAAAACGCACCGAGCATAGTTCTATCAATGCATCGTATAATATTAACAACTCGCAAAGCACAGCGCAGGCTACGCAAAACAACAGGTCTGTTAATGATCAGACACAAAATCAAAGCCGGAGCTTTGAACAGCAGAATACCACCCGGAACTCAACCAATGCCAGTGGTTCGGTAGCCTTAAATACGAATAGATACTATGACTTTGGCAAGCAAAAAAATAAATCGTTTAACACAGAGCTTAAGTATACTTTTGATTTAAATCATAGCAATGAGGATAGTAAGAACATTACTGATTTTACTGCTACAGATGCTACACAAAACAAGTATTTTAACCGGCAATACCTAAAAGATATAGACGGTGGTACACACACTTTCGTTACCAATTTAAAGGATGTAACACAGTTGTTTCAACGCCGGGGAAACAGATTTGTACAGATAGATCTTAACAACACTGTGAAGCTACATCATGAAAATGAAAATGATAATGTTGGCGATCTGGCATCCGGCGCTTCTGCCTTTACACCTAATAAAGATCTTACCAACATCAGTCATTATAAAACTATTGACGAAAAACCGTCTGTTGTCGTTTCTAAAGACTTCTGGAAATCACTTGATAATCGTTTTTATAAATCATGGCATGTATTTGTCAATGCGCAGGCGCAAATATTTGATCAGAAAAACGACGCGCTGCAAACCTTTCAAAATATAGACAGGTCGTATCGGTACTTTATCCCGGCAACCGACTTTACTTATTATAATAACCAATATGGCGAATATTCTAAAAACTACAGTTTTGGCTACTATACTTCGGTAATTTACCCAACTGTCAGCCAGTTGGCGCCGTTGGTTGATAATGCCGATGTCTATAGCATTACCGTAGGCAATATGAGTTTGAAACCGGCCTATAGGCACGATGTGTATGCAAACTATGCCTATTACGATCAGAAAAAGAAAAATCCGATAAATTACAGAATAGAGCTTTCTGCAAATCTGATCAGAAACAATATAGCTGAGAGCACAAGATATGATGAGCTGGGCCGGTCGGTTCATCAATTCATTAATTTGGCCGAGAGTAAATCTGCCAACTATAATGGCTGGGTAAATAAGGCTTTCAATTTTAAAGATCATCAGTTCCAGCTTTCAGGAAACTCTGACTATAGATATTCAGAATACACCACCAATGTAAATGGTCGAGACTATCTGACCCGGGCAAATTCGTTTAGTGCATCTGCATCGTTGGTTTATACTTTCAAATCAATTTGGCGGGCCGATGTTGGAGAGGGTTTTGAAGGCTCAAAAACCAACCAGATAGGTTTGAGCCGGTATACTAACTATAACTGGGCAACTAATTTGGGTTTGAGCTTTGCATTCCCGAAAAGCTTGTTCTTTGACACCCGGGCAAACATCAACAATAATAAAACCTCGGCGTCAGACCATAATATTTATTACACTATCTGGAATGCTGATGTTGGTTACCGTTTCCTGAAAGGCTCAAATGGGGAGATCAAGTTTTCGGTGCTTGACATTCTGCATCAAAACAAATCGCTGGAGAACTATATTGGAGCAAACACCCTTACTACAACTACAGCCAACGTGCTGCAGCAATATTTCATGCTGACGCTGGCTTACTACCCGCGTCATTTCGGATTACATAAAAAGAAATAAAGCGTTTAGCACACTATACAATCTTGGCATGCCGTAATGTCACAGTTACCGGCAGCGGCTGCCTTTTTTTCCACAGTTGGACGGTTTACTCCTATATCGACTAAACTATTCTGGTTTTACTGTATCAAACCGGTAAATAAAGGCGTTATAACACGCAACCAGAGCTAAGTGCCATTTATTTTGGTAATAAACATTGCATAAAGTTTAACTTTTGATAGATTGCGCATCATAATATTGTCTGATTATTTATCCGAGTAAAATTTGGCAGTAATATTGTTGATAAATTACGAAAAACGAAGCGTCCTAACTATAGCAACTAATTGATATATTAGGACGTATAATAGGAGTATATATGGAAGCAAAATTTTCGCCACGGGTTAAGGATGTGATACAATATAGTAGGGAAGAGGCATTGCGCCTTGGACATGACTATATTGGTACCGAACATCTTTTGCTTGGCCTTATCCGTGATGGAGACGGCGTAGCTATAAAACTGCTGAGAGAATTGGCAGTAGATACAGCAAGGCTTCGCCGGTCTGTTGAAGACGCTGTTAAAGGAACTATAGGAACTAACGTACATATTGGCAGCATTCCGCTAACTAAACAAGCCGAAAAAGTATTGAAGATAACTTACCTTGAAGCAAAAATATTTAAAAGCGATGTAATAGGCACAGAACATTTACTGTTATCTATTTTGCGCGATGAAGATAATATTGCATCACAAATACTGATGCAATACAATGTTAATTATGAAGTGTTTAAGGGCGAAGTTGAAGCTCATAAAAACAACATAACTGACGAAATGCCGGGTTCGTCAACAGGTGGTGATGACGACTTTAAAGAAGAGGACGCCTTTAACCAGCCTAAGAAAGTATCTGACATCAAATCAAAAACGCCGGTATTAGACAATTTTGGCCGCGATTTAACCCGCGCTGCCGAAGATGGTAAACTTGACCCCATTGTTGGCCGTGAGAAAGAAATTGAACGAGTATCGCAAATTCTGTCACGTCGTAAAAAGAACAACCCAATTTTGATTGGTGAGCCGGGTGTTGGTAAATCTGCCATTGCCGAGGGTTTGGCATTGCGCATTGTCCAGCGAAAAGTATCGCGTGTCTTGTTTAACAAACGTGTAGTTACATTGGATCTGGCTTCGCTGGTTGCAGGTACAAAATACCGCGGCCAGTTTGAAGAGCGTATGAAAGCCGTAATGAACGAATTGGAGAAATCTCCGGATGTGATTCTGTTTATTGATGAGATCCATACTATTGTTGGTGCTGGTGGCGCCTCAGGTTCGTTAGATGCCTCGAACATGTTTAAACCTGCATTGGCTCGTGGAGAGATACAGTGCATTGGTGCAACTACATTAGATGAATATCGCCAGTTTATTGAGAAAGACGGCGCTTTAGACCGTCGTTTTCAAAAAGTAATGGTTGAGCCGGCTACGCCTGACGAAACCGTTGAGATATTAAATAGAATTAAAGAGAAATACGAAGAGCACCACGGTGTAACTTATACCGACGAAGCTATTGAGGCTTGTGTTACTTTAACTACAAGATACATTACAGATCGGTTCTTACCGGACAAAGCTATCGATGCTTTGGACGAATCGGGCTCGCGTGTTCACTTAACTAATATCCATGTCCCTCAGGATATTTTGGATATAGAGAATAAGATAGAACAGATAAAAGTTGAGAAAAACAAGGTTGTTCGAAGCCAGAAATACGAAGAGGCAGCCAAATTGCGCGATACTGAAAAGCATCTGCTTGAAGAACTGGAGCAAGCTAAATCTGCGTGGGAAGCTGAAACAAAATCAAAACGATATACTGTAACTGAAGATAATGTTGCCGAAGTAGTATCGATGATGACCGGTATACCGGTACAAAAAGTAGGGCAGACCGACAGCCAGAAACTGTTGAATATGTCTGGCACCATCGGTAACAAAATTATAGGCCAGGAGGATGCTATTAAGAAGCTGACCCGCGCTATACAACGTACCCGCGCAGGTTTGAAAGATCCTAAAAAACCAATTGGTTCTTTCATATTCTTAGGCCCTACCGGTGTTGGTAAAACCGAGTTGGCTAAAGAGCTGGCCCGCTTTATGTTTGATACCGAAGATGCGTTGATTCAGATAGACATGAGCGAGTATATGGAGAAATTTGCCGTATCGCGCTTAGTGGGGGCGCCTCCGGGCTATGTAGGTTATGAAGAAGGCGGACAGTTAACAGAAAAAGTGCGTCGCAAGCCATATGCTGTGATATTGTTGGATGAGATCGAGAAAGCACACCCTGATGTATTTAACATACTGTTACAGGTTTTAGATGAAGGTCAACTTACCGACTCATTGGGCCGCAAAGTTGATTTCAGAAATGCAATCATCATCATGACCTCAAACATTGGCGCACGCCAATTGAAAGACTTTGGTCAGGGTGTAGGCTTTAGCACCAACGCTAAAACTACGCAGGCCGAGCAACACTCAAGAGGTGTAATTGAGAACGCTTTGAAACGCGCTTTCGCTCCTGAGTTCCTGAACCGTATTGATGATGTAATTGTGTTTAACTCACTTGGTGAGGAAGAAATATTCAAGATCATCGATATCGAGTTAGCAGCTTTGTTTGGTCGCGTTAACAGCCTGGGATTCAAAATTGACCTTACGCAAGAAGCCAAAAAGTTCATTGCCGACAAAGGATATGATTCTCAGTTTGGTGCGCGTCCGTTAAAACGTGCCATCCAGAAATACCTGGAAGACCCAATTGCCGAAGAAATATTAAAAGGCGAGCTAAATGAAGGCGATACTATGATAGTCGATTACGATAAAGAAGCCGACGAGATCAAAATATCCCCCAAAAAAGCTTCGAATAAAAAACCTAAGCAGGAAGAACAGAATTAATATATTTTAATATATAAAAATACCCGTCCATTAAGGCGGGTATTTTTTTTGTATTATTGTGATATCTACCTGATTGTAAAATAAATCAAAAAAAAGTAAACTAAGCATTAAACCTTTGCGTTGTACAATTATCTTACTGTTGAAAACAAAAATATTATCGCTATGAGAAAACTCTTATCTATTGCTTGTGTGGCCCTTGTTGTGGCGGCTTTAGCTTCATGTAAAAAAACATATGTAACAAACACCCCTAATCAAACCTGGAGTGTTAAAATTCAACCTGCCGACTGGTCACAAACCACAGACGGTAAATCAGATTCTGTTGATAGAGTTGTACCAGGCGTGGGTAGCTTTTTTAATGATAATGGCGCTACTTTAGTTTATTTCTCCTTTGTATCAGGAGTCTACGAGCAAGTGCCTGAAGTTTATAACGGAACATCTTACAGTTATTTCCATTATACAGCAAATGATGGGCTGCATTTGGTGCTATATTCGCAACCGATTAATGGCAGTACACCGGTGAAACCAACCAGTGATATTAACGTAAAATTAGTCTTGCTTCCGTCTGAATAGGTATTAATTTGTTAGGTAAATGGCTTGCTATTTGGCAGGCCATTTTTGTTTAAAACTTAATCGTTCCAGCAGGATAAATTTTACTTGCCTACGGTATAATGATATTGCGATGCTCTGTAGTGTGTACGCTAAAATATCCTAATGGCTTGCTGCCAATAAAATTATTAGGAGGATTGGTGGGCGTAGCTGTTGTAAACCCGTTAGATTGTAATGAAAATGTATACCAATAGGTATAAATATCTTGTTCAATGCATTGCATTTCGATATCTACCCGGTCGCCACTTTTTAACTTAATGTCATCCTGGTATAAGTAAGCCTGCACCAAATGGCCGTCGTTAAACTGGTCATCGCGGGTAAATATGCGTTTTACCTGTGTCCCGTTTACAGATAATATAAAGCGGTAGTAATTAGCTAAGTTAGGTGTGTCCTGGTAAAAAATAATTATAGTTTTTTCGGCAGTGGTGCCAAATGTTTGTACAGACAGGGCAATAGAGTCAATAGGTACCTTAGGGGGCATAGTGGCTGCAGCCAAATAGGTTTTGCCATCAACCTGAACCCTTAACTGGTAAGTTTGATTGTAGCGCCCGGCAAATGAGGTTGAATAATAAGCACCGGGTGTACGTTGAATCAGACTGAACTCCTGCCCTTTAGCGTTAATCAGCTTAACTGCAGCGTTTGTTACCGGTGCGTATCTGTTAGGGCTGTCAAGCGAGGCCGAGCGGGTGATGATAATGCGCTGAGGCACCGTTTCGTCAGTTATATTACCTTCAATAACCAATTGGGGCTCGGTACTGCGCAGGTTAAGATCAATCACGTTTTTACATGCAACCCAGATCAGGCTAAATAACATTAAGAATATTAATCTGTACTTCATTGCCATTGCTAATACGTAAAGTTATAAGTTACAGACGGTATTCGGCCAAATAAACTGGTTTTTACAGCCTGTGTGCGCGAATGGTCGTGAGGGTCGTCCTGGAAGGTTATTGTATAAGCGTTTTTGCGGTTATAAGCATTGTACAGGCCAAAAGTCCAGCTTGAGTGAAAGCGTTTATGAGGTTTGCCCTCAAGTGTAGCACCTATATCCAGGCGGCTATACGCGGGCATACGGTCGGCATTACGGTCGGCGTAATAAAATGTTGTTAAGCCGCCTACCTGATATTTAGCGTGCGGATACGTTACCGCATTGCCGGTTGCATAAACAAATGTGCCTGAAAGCGTCCAGCGTTTGCTCAATTGATAAATGCCGACTATAGATATATCATGTGTCCTATCGTGCGTTGCAGCAAAATAATGGCCATCGTTCACATCGTCAAATCTGTTTTCGGTTTTTGACAGCGTGTAACCTATCCAGCCGTTTAATTTGCCATAATGTTTCTTAAAAAATAATTCCAATCCATAAGCCCGGCCATTACCATAAATCAGCTGCGATTCGACGTCCTGATTGGCTATAAGCTGCGCCCCATTTTTATAGTCGATTTGATTTTGCATGGCTTTATAATAAACTTCAGACGAAAACTCGTACTGGTTATTAGCCAGGTTTTTAAAATATCCCAATGCTACCTGGTCTGATAGGCCTGGTTTAATATTGTTACTGCTCATTACATACAGATCGCTGGGCGAAGCTGATGTTGAGTTAGATATTAAATGGATATTTTGTGTATTACGGTTATATGATGCCTTTACGGAGTTTTGATCATTCAACTTATAACTTACTGAAAAACGCGGTTCGAGATTTAGGTAGGTCTTTACAATATCGCCATGGCCATAGTTTTGGTAGTATAAGGGTACATCGGCAGGGCTGTACGTAGTAAATTTGCCGGGCCCCAGTAAAGAGAATGTCGAAAAGCGCATACCGTATAGTAACTCAACTTTATCGGTTACTTTCCAATCATCAGACAGATAAGCAGACGACTCCAGCCCATACCGTTGCTGTATTGTCTGCGGATTAACTTCGGATGTGGTGGATGAGGTTATATCTCCCGGTGAAATAGAATGGTATGTGCCGTTAACTCCAAAATAAAACGTATTGTTATCCGACAGGAAATATTGAAAGTCTTCCTTCAAACTAAAGTCACGTATTTTTGAGCGTACCTTAAAATCATTATCAGATAAAAAACTTTGGATCAGGAAATTGTAATTGCTATAGATAAACGACGAGTTCAGGAATAACTTGTTGTTGAAAATATGGGTAAAGCGTAATGTAGTGGTTTGGTTGCCCCAATTAGTGCCAAAGTTGTCTTTTAAACCCAGAACGTCTTTGCCAAAATATCCTGAAAGATAAATAGTGTTTTTATCATCAAAACGGTAATGGAATTTAGCATTCAGGTCATAAAAGTAAAGGCTCGCCCCCCGGGTGTTAGAGTCGGGCGATAGTTTCAGGAAGAGGTCGGCATAGGTACGTCTGGCACTGATCATAAATGAGCTTTTATTAGCTACGATAGGCCCTTCAACCTTGATGCGTGAAGCTATTAAACCAATACCGCCCTGTACATTAAGTCTCTTATCGTTACCATCAAGCATTTTGATGTCTAAAACCGATGACAGCCTGCCTCCGTACTGAGCAGGCATTCCACCTTTATAGAGGCTTACGTCTTTAATAGCGTCAGAATTGAAGGTTGAGAAGAAGCCAAAAAGATGGGACGCATTGTACACCACAGCTTCGTCAAGCAATACCAGGTTTTGATCTGAATTACCACCCCGCACATAAAAACCAGTATTGCCATCGCCGGTTGATTTTACTCCGGGCAGTAACTGTATAGTTTTGATAACATCCTTCTCGCCAAATATTACCGGTACGTTATTTATCTGGCTTAAATCCAGTCGGTTAACACCCATTTGTGGGTTGTCGATATTATCGCTTTTATGAGTTTTTCCGCTTATAGACACTTCTTGTAAAGTGTTATTGCTAATTAACCGAATATCGAGCTGCGAATTTTTATCAAGTTTAATGCGTTGTGTAATAGTCTCATAGCCAATATAGCTGACATTTAATAGGTAGTCGCCCTCGACGGCAGTTAATGAGAAAAAGCCATAACCGTTGGTTGTGGCGCCGCTATGTTTTAACTCTTGTAATCTAACAGTCGCGCCTATCAAAGTCTCACCGGTTGCGGCGTCTTTAACCGTGCCGTCAATGGTGTATTTTTTTTGTGCCTGTGCGGCAGTGACCAGGCAAAAAAGTATCAGCAAAAAAAATATATAACGAAAACGTTTATGCATATACGATCATCCGGCTATATAAATTGGTAATTATTTGATTGGTGTAGCCGGTTATATTGGTATAAACCCAAAGATATTATTCTTGGCGACATTTATAACGCAGAAAATCAGCAATTAGCATAAGTACGTTTAACTTTACTATGATACGGCTAAGTGTGCTGAGAAGTTGCCATAGGCTAATCCGGATGTATACTGTACTTAAGTACCGCTACTCCCGATGATAATATATGCGAGCCGACGAATCTTAATTTCTGTGGTTGATGAAAAAGCGCTATCCCACGCCCAATACTTACCGGATATAGCCAAAGCAGATATTCATCAATTAAGTTAAATTTACTAAGATAGCGCACCAGTTTATGGCTGCCATAAATAATGATATCCTTGCCGGGTTGTTGTTTAAGTTTTGAAATTTCGGTACGGATGTTAGAGGAAATAAGCCTGGAGTTGGCCCAGTACACACATTTTAAAGTAGTTGAACAAACTATTTTTTGATAGCTGTTGATCATAGTCGCATAAGCCAGATCGCTACGTGATAGCGAAAGGCCGGTACTTACAGCGGGCCAGTAACCGGCCATTGCGCTGTAAGTATTTCTGCCTAATAATATGGTGTCGGCGGTGCCGAGTTGTTGGGCAAGCAAATCGGCCATGTCAGTGGTCCAGTTTTGAAGGTGCCAGTCAAGCCCACCGTCAGGTGCGGCCATAAATCCGTCCACTGTGACATTCATGGATACTATTATTCGCCTCATTTCAACCCCGCTGTATATTAATTATGCCTGCATATAGTTCAGTGCTACTATGCCAACTTCAAACGGATGTGCTTTTACAAGTTTTAAACTGAGTTTGCCATCCAGCATTTTGAAGATCGGCATACCGTTGCCAATGGCTGCCGGATTGACAAACAAGTGGTAATCGTCAACCAAACCTGCCTTAATTAAGGCCGATGCAAAGCCTGCGCCACCATAGGTGACAATGTCACCGCCCCCGGCAGCCTTTAGCTTTTTAATCTCATTAACCAGGTCGCCGGTTGCAACAATTGTGTTATCCCACGTCGATTCGGTCAATGTTTTTGAAAATACTACTTTGGGCGTGTTTACCATTTTTTGGCTAAACTCGTCGTTGCCTTCGGGTGTTTGTACGGCAGCGGCCCAATGCGGTATAAAACCTTCGGCTAATTTTCGGCCCATAACTATGGTATCAACCCGCTCGTGTAAATCTTTAACATAAGCTTTTATATCGTCGCCCCATCCCCATGACATCCAATCCATTTCCCCATTGGGCCCTGCAACATATCCGTCAACAGATATCTGCATCTGTAACTTTAATTTTCTCATATTCTAATTGTTTTAAGCAGATATTATGCTTGTCTTTTTTGCAAATCCAATTTTTTGTGATAATAGATATAGGCTGCAGCTGCAAGGGCAATAAAAATTAGCATAAAGTACCATGGGCCGTCCGGATTTGGTATACTGTAAATAGAGTAAGTTGCACCTATCAGATCGAAAGTCAGGCCTGCGTAGGCCCATTCTTTCAGACGTGGAAAGCCCGGAACCAGGATGGCAATAACGCCCAGCATTTTTGCTACACCAATAAACGGAATAAAGTATAAAGGGTAGCCGAGTGCGCCATGCATTCCTTTCACAGCGTCAGGCGACGACATTACGTCCGGAATTGCAGAACCGAACATTACAAAGGCAAATAAAATGTTAAATACCCAGTATAAGATCTTTGTTGTTTTCATTGTGTTAAGTTTTGTTTTAAGTTTAGTGATTGTTTTAATTAACGATACAAATGTACACCACCATTTACACCTGCGTGACGTGAAGTTGAGACATTGTGAGGGGTGATTTGAGACATTAGGTTTTTTCTTTGATGGCTTTTATTAAATTTGATAAAGCACTTGTATTACAAGTTAATATAAAATAAGATGAAGCACGTATCTATTTTAGTCCCTTACGATTCTGTATTAGCCGCCATTTTTGATCCGCGGTATATACTGACTGCCGTAAACCAGTTTTTGATTGATGCCGGTAAAGACCCTGCATTTGATGTAAAGCTGGTAGGCATGGCGCCGCAGATACAATTAAGCGGTGGCGCTTTCTCTGTAAATACGGATAGCTTATGTGCAGATGTCGGGAAAACTGATCTGGTGATCATCCCTGCGTTAAGCGGTGATATGAAAACCAGTATTGAACGTAATAAAGACCTGGTGCCGTGGATAGTTGACCAATATAATAAAGGTGCGGAAGTAACATCATTATGTTTGGGTGCTTTTCTGCTTGCCGAAACCGGTTTGCTGGATGGTAAAGAATGCTCAACTCATTGGCTGTTTGCTAACGATTTCAGGGAGATGTTTCCGAATGTGATTTTGACGGATGGTAGCATTATTACCGAAACCGGTCATTTATATTCAAGCGGCGGCGCATCTTCTTATTGGAACTTGCTGCTTCACATTGTCGAGAAATATGTGGGCCGAGAAATGGCTATACGCGCGTCTAAATTTTTTGCTATCGAGATTGACCGCAAGAGCCAATCGCCGTTTATTATGTTTAACGGGCAGAAGAAACATGAAGACGAGCCTATTAAGAAAGCACAGGAATTTATTGAGCAAAACCTGACCGAAAGGATTTCGATTGAAGATCTGGCGACACGCTTTGCCATTGGTCGCCGGCATTTCATCCGCAGATTCAAAAAGGCCACCAACAATACACCTGCCGAATACATCCAACGGGTGAAGATAGAAGCCGCTAAAAAGCACCTGGAAAATACCCGGAAAAACATAAACGAGGTAATGTATGATGTTGGCTACACGGATGTTAAAGCTTTCAGAACCGTATTTAAAAAAATTACCGGCCTATCGCCTATAGATTATAAGCACCGTTACAATCGCGATAGCGCAGCCTGATAGCCTTAGATTATTTACCGATGGTTTGGCGCATGTTTTCAATTGCGTTTAAGCGTTGGTCGTTTGCTGGTATCCAGGTTTGTGCATTATCTGCCCAGTAGTTAAATTTTTCTTTATTTTTCTGCGTGAAATAGGAGGAATGATATTCATAATCATCTCGGTTTTGTCGCCAACGCTACACAAGAGAATTCCTTTTTTATAAGTTTCTTCTGCCTTATCCATTTTTCCTGACTTTATCTGCGCATACACCAATTCTTTGTATAAATGGCCGTTATTAGGGGTCTTTTTTAGCTCATCGTTGATTGCGACTTCGGCTTTATCAAATTGGTTAAGTGCATTGTAGGCGTAAATGAATTCAAACGCCAGACCACGATAATCGGGATTGGTGTTTTTTACGCGATTTAAATAATATAGCGCTTTGTCAATTTGGTTAGCGGCGTTGTAAGTGAAACCCAACCTGAATAAATAAGGTACAGAGGTGGTATCCGCTTTGTAAATTTTAAGCCAATCCGGTTCAACATCTTCCTGCATTTCTTTTATTTTATCATCAGGTATCCATGCAACCTTAACCCGTCCGTTATCTTGTAGCCTCTCGATACGTATTTGATTTGGCGGGTTTTTATGGCTGATAAATACACCATCCTTTTTAATTTTAAACAAACCACCCTGACGCACTGTCAAGCCCTGCGGTGACATCCATATAAATAAAGCCATAACCATATATGGTATCAACAGGGGTTTTAATGGCTACCCATTTGTCAAGACTTTCTATAAAGCCTTTGTTAAAATTTAGTTGAGTTTGCGCACTTACACGTAAAGAGAGACACGTCAATAAAATAAATAGGTATTTCATGGCAGATGCTTGTTTAGGTACTTGATCGGTCCGTTCTAAAATAGCAAAAGAAAGGCAATACCGCAAGCGCAGAAAAAATTGTTAATGATCAATTCATTGGGCTGCTCATCATACGCGTCAAAGTTTCCATCTGTTTTGTTCCCGGTACTACCCATTTTTTTGCTTCGGCGGCCCATTGGTTAAACTTAGGTTCGTTTTTTTGCTGAAAATAGATAAGACAAATATTGTACGACAGTTCAGCCTTTTGCTCTGTGTTGCTGTGTGGCAGCGCAAGTTGATATGTTTTTTCGGCCATAGCTAAGTTATTCGAAAATACCTCTTCATAAATAAGCTCCTTATAAACTCTGAAGTCATCCGGCCGTACCGCGAGCGACTTACGCAAAAGCGCTTCAGATTCATTAAACTGACGATTGGCATTGTAATAATACGCAAACTCGAAATCAAGCCCCGGATAGTTGGGGTCTATTTGTTTAACGCGCTCCAGATAAGGCAGGGCTTTGTTACTTTCATGCCCATCATTATAAGTGAAGGCCCATTTTAACAGATAAGCGGCTGATGCCGTGTCAATTTTCAAAGCGCTAAGCCAATCGGGGTTTGCTGTGATTTGCAGTTCAGGGAATCTATTTTCGGGTATCCAGGCTACTTTCGTTTTATTGTTTTGCAGCCTTAGCGTATTAATGGCGCCGAAAGGCCGCTTTGTTGGCACATAGGCGTTATTGCCTGTTATTTTAAAAGTGCCCTCGTTATGGACGGCAAGCCCCAGCTTTGGGTCCATATAAATATAGCCATAGTTATAAACGCTGTCTTTGCCCGTATAAAGAGCCGTCCAGTGGTTTACGCTTTCTACAAATCGTTTATCAAAGTTTAAGTCTTTTTGTGCAGTAGCTTGCAAGGCAATGCACGTAAAAATTACGAAGAAATATCTCATCACAGCGAAATACGCGGGTTATAAATTTGAGTTTTAACTTAACTAAGCAGGTAAAGATATACAAACCAGCCGTTAAAGCGCTATTTTTGGAGTTATGATTATCCGTCGGGCGGGTCTTGAAGACATTCCTCAAATAATGCAGTTAATTAACGAAGTGGTGCCGGTGATGAATGCAGCCGGCAACTACCAATGGGATAGCCTTTATCCTGATGCCAAAGTGTTTGAGGCCGATATTGCAAAAAAACAACTTTGGCTTGCGGAAAGTACCGAAAGTGTGGCTGGCGTTGTAGCCATTACCACAGATCAGGATCCTGAATATGCAGATGCAGGTTGGGATGTCAATGAAATTACTATCGTGGTGCATAGATTGGCTGTGAGCATACATTATCAGGGCAAGGGTATTGCCGCACAAATGATGCACCAGGCCGAAGTGGTAGCGCACCAACGCGGGTTAAGTAAAGTTAGGGTAGATACTAATGTAATAAACCAGGCAACCAATAAGCTGTTCCCCAGGCTTGGCTATATTTACGCCGGCGAAATATCCCTGGCCGGTCGCCCCGGTATGCGCTTTAACTGCTACGAAAAAGTATTGTCGTAATGTTCTCTTCTTTTTGTTTGGGGGCATACGGCTGGGCTTGCAAACGTTTGCGTAGAATATACCTGCCAATATTTGTCAAAATAAATACTTTAGCCCCGAAATGTCTGGTATAACCGATTATCAAACCATAATAAAATTATTACGAAACATACCCGATAAAAGGAGGCAAATTTCGTTGAAAAGCTATACTTTTAACACCGATACCATGAATAGGTTAAGTATGGTCGGTTTAGGTGGCCGTATAACAATTATACTCCCAAAACTAAAATTACACACAATTATGAATAGCAAAGTCTTACTTAAAAAAGAAGTTGTAATAATGTTGCTGATGCTTGTATTTGGCTTTAAAACAAGTAAAGCGCAGCAAGATGCAAGCAACTATTTGTCGGCCTCTGATACGGCGTCGGTTCCGAAAGAGATCGAGGATCCTGAAAATATCGGTATAAATAAAGAACCGTCCCATGCCACACTGATGCCTTACGCTAATTTGGCCGAAGCGTTAAAAGCGAATCGCCGCGCATCGTCGCTGGCTATAAACCTTAATGGCTTATGGAAGTTTAACTGGGTTGACTGGCCTCAAAAACGCCCGGTAAATTTCTATAAAACCAGTTATGATGTATCAAAATGGAAAGATATTAAAGTGCCCTCAAATTTCCAGGTTGAAGGTTACGGAACGCCATATTACAGCAACTTTACTTACATCTTCCAGAAAGATTTCCCGCATGTAATGACCGAGCCTAAAAATAAGAAATACACGGCTGTAAAAGAACGTAACCCGGTAGGCAGCTACCGCCGCGATTTTAACGTGCCTGCAAACTGGAGCGGCCGCCGTATATTTATCACTTTTGATGGAGTGGATGCCGGTTTCTTTATCTGGGTTAATGGCAAAAAAGTAGGTTACAGCGTAAACAGCCGTAACGCTGCCGAGTTTGATTTAACTAAATATGTCCATCCGGGTAAAAACATGCTGGCTGTTGAGGTATATCGATTTACTGTTGGCAGTTATTTGGAAGATCAGGATATGTGGCGCTTAAGCGGCATTTTCCGTAATGTAACTTTATGGAGCGCACCGCAGGAACACATCCGCGACTTTTTTATCCATACTAATCTGGATGCTCAATATAAGGACGCCGACCTGGTCGTATCGTCCAAAGTAAAAAACTATGGCAACGTTACTGTACCGGCACGCCAACTATTAGTAACCCTTTACAATGGTAACGTAAAAGTGCCTGGCGCTGCTGCTAAGAAAAATGTGCCTGCTTTAAAACCTGGTGAGGAAGTTATTGTTACAACCAGCTTTCACGTAAACAATCCGCAAAAATGGACTGCAGAGACACCAAAATTATATACCACGGTAATTAATCTAAATCAAGGTGCTAAAACTGTCGAGACCATATCTCAGCGTACAGGTTTCCGCTCAATTGAAATAAAAGGCCGCCTGTTCCTGGTTAACGGTGTGCCTATTAAATTAAAAGGCGTTAACCGCCACGAAAACTGGCCTGATGACGGTCATGCAATTACCGAGCAGCAAATGATCCGCGATATAGTGCTCATCAAACAAACCAATAGCAACCACGTACGTACCTGCCATTACTCTGACGACCCGCGCTGGTATGAGCTTTGCGACGAGTATGGTATCTACCTGGTAGCCGAAGCCAATTTAGAATGTCACGGCGCCTGGGATCAGTTTAATGAAGAGCCAAGAATAAAAGCGGCGTTGATTGATAGAAACGTTGCTAACGTAGAGAATTTTAAAAATCATCCCTCGGTAATTATTTGGTCGTTAGGAAACGAGTGCGGCAGTGGTGGAAGCAATTTCAGGGCCATATTAAAAGCAATAAAGGATATTGACCCGGCCCGGCCTACGCATTATCAGGGCTTCGGCATAGGCACTAAAAACCCTGCCGATATGGACAGCGAAATGTATACCAATGTCCGTGACCTGGAAAAACACGCAACCGATCCGAAATTAACCAAACCATTTTACCTGTGCGAGTATGCGCATGCTATGTTTAACTCAATGGGTTCGGTTGATATTTATAACGATTTATTTGATAAGTATCCAAGCCTGTTAGGCGGCGCAATATGGGAGTGGCAAGATCAGGGTATTTATAATAACCGCGATCCTAAACATCCTATCACGGCTTTTGGTGGCGGTTTTGGCGAATATCCTAACGACCGCTACTTTATCCATAAAGGTGTTGTTTTCTCTGACCGCAGGCCAAAACCGCATTTCCCGGAACTGAAACATGCTTACCAATGGATATCAATCAAAGCTAAAGACCTGAACAGAAAGGTCTTCACTATCAAAAATCGCTACCAGTTTATCAATCTCAATAACATGGATGCTAAATGGGAACTGAGTGAAAACGGCACCGTTATATCGTCAGGCAATGTTGCTTACGGTTTGATCAACCCCGGTCAGGACAAAGATGTGACCTTACCTTATGTTATTCCTAATAAACCGGGTGCCGAATATTTTTTACGTATATCATTCCAGTTAGGTGCTGACAAGCTTTGGGCTAAACGCGGCTTTGAAATTGCCGAACAGCAGTTTGAGTTAGGTACACCGGTACCTGCAATTGCAAATAAATTGCAAGGGCCTAACCTGAGCTTAAACGACGGCAGCAGCGATATCAAAGTAAAAGGTGCCGACTTTAACCTGGTGTTTGATAAAAACAAAGGCACATTTACTAAAATAGAAAAAGACGGCGATAACATTTTAAGAGATGGAGGCGGCCCGATGCTACACTTGTGGCGCGCGCCTCACCAAAAAGATGATATGTGGGCTTATGACGGCTGGGTTAAAAATGGCCTGCGCGAAATTAAATGGACCGCCAACGATGTTAAAGCCGTGCAACTGTCACCAAACGTAGTACAGATCAGCGCTAATTTAACCGGTGTAGGCCAGCAAGACTTTGTAGTGCGCCACAATGTGGTTTATACCATTAACGGTAAAGGCGAGATCAAATCTGAAAACAAGGTCAGCTTTAGCGACCCTAAACTGGTACTGGCCCGTATTGGTGTACGCTTGTTACTGAATAAAGACATGAACCAGTTTGATTATTTAGGCCGAGGCCCGATGGAAAACTATGCCGACCGCAAACAGGGCTCAGATATAGGCCATTATGCAAGCAGTGTACTTAACCAGATGACAGGCTATGAAAAACCAATGGAGCAAGGTAACCACGAAGATGTACGCTGGGCAAACCTTACTGCCGCAAATGGCCTTAGCCTGAATGTTAAACAGGTTGATTCGGTAATGCAGGTAAGCGCCCTGCCTTATAGCGATGAGGAAATGGAACCTGTTGAGTATAAAATAGATTTACCGAAAAGCAAGGGCACAGTGCTTTGTATAGACCATAAAACTTTAGGCGTGGGCTCAAACGGTTGCGGGCCGCGGCCATTAGAGCAGTTCCAGGTGCATGCCCAGCCAAGCAGCTTCAGTTACGAGCTTGACCTGTCTAAAAAGAAAAAATAAGCACAATTATTAGTTGTATATACAACGATAAACAGAAAAGGGCGCATTTTGCGCCCTTTTCTGTTTATCGTTGCTTCTGTTTTATATTTCAATGTACTATCTTTAAAAACTGAAGGTGTTATCACCTGCCAACAAACAACCTATTTACGTATTAACCAATAAACCATGCTGCGTAATAAACTGATCGCTATTTTATTTTTGTTGCCTGCAATAAAAGGGTATAGCCAAAAGCAAGCGGTACCCAGCCCGCAATGGCGTCCTAAATATCATTTCACACCTGATAAAAACTGGACAAATGATCCGAACGGTTTGCTGTTTTTGAATGGCGAATTTCAATTATACTATCAGCACAATCCATTTGAAAATAAATGGGGACATATGAGCTGGGGTCACGCTGCCAGTAAAGATCTGATATCGTGGAAGCACCTGCCGGTTGCCATACCTGAAATAGTAACCAAAGATACCACAACCTGGATATATTCAGGATCAGCAGTACTGGATAAAGACAACACCAGCGGGTTTGGTACGAAAAAAAACCCGCCGGTTGTAGCTGTTTTTACAGCCGACCAGCCTAAGCAGCATAAAGAGTCGCAGTTTATTGCCTATAGTAATGATAACGGCATGACCTTTAAGCAATACAGCAATAACCCGGTTATCGACTTAAACAAAAGCGATTTCAGAGACCCTAACGTGTTTTGGTATGAGCCCACCAAACAGTGGATCATGACCGTGTCAATGGTTAATGAGCATATGGTACGTATCTATGGTTCGTCAAACTTAAAGGAATGGACTAAATTGAGCGACTTTGGCCCTGCCGGCTATACCCGTAATGGTTGGGAGTGCCCGTCAATGTTACCATTGGTGGTCGATAATGATCCGAATAAAATCAAGTGGGTAATGTTTGTATCATCAGGCGGTGATCACGGCCCGCTGATTCAATATTTTGTGGGCGATTTTGACGGGCAAACTTTCAAGGACGATAACAACGGCAGCAAAGTATTGCCGGTTGATTATGGCGATTGCTTTTATGCGGCTATAGCCTGGCGTGATGCTCCGCAAAATAAAAAGATATTATTAGGCTGGCTGCAGGATGGCCGCCGCGAAACCTATCCGTGGAAAGGGCAGATGTCAATACCGCACGATCTTTCATTGAAAACCACTGAAGAAGGTTTAAGGTTAATACAGGAACCGTCATCCGTAGTAACTAAAGCAATGCGTAAATACGCTGATGAAAAGCCGCTGCTGAAGAAAAACCTGCGTATTAGTGATACTCGGATCAGTCTGAATAAAGAGCGCCCATATAGTGGCAATTCTTATTGGTTGAGCGCAGAGTTCGCAGTTACTAAAGACACTAAAAAAGTGGGCTTTAATATTGTAGAAAATCCTGATATCACCAAGAACGTAACTGTGGGCTATGATGCCGAAAACGGACAACTGTATATTGATTGTACTATATCAGAGATTGGCAATAAGTCACGCCGCAACTTAACTCAGTTAGCACCGATGAAGCCTATAAACGGCGTGGTAAAAATCCAGGTATTGGTAGATAATTCGTCTTTGGAAGCATTTGGCAATGACGGCGAAAAAGTAATCTCTACTATGATCTATCCCGATATCAATGCCACTAATCTGTCGGTATTTGCCGAAGGGAAGGCCATCATAAAAGCCTTGAAGATTTGGGATATAAACCAAAAGAAATAAAAACAAGCAAGGCGCGGATTCTGCGCCTTGCTTGTTTTTATTCATTAGCTATTTAATATCAGCCATATTCAACACAATGCTATTGCCATCGGGCGTCAACCTGAATATTGAACTATTGCCTGGTTTGCTAAACGTGCCCTTTGCAGTTTTCAACTTGTAGTCGGTATTCTCAAACTTGCAATCCAATTCTTTGCCGTCGATTTTTTCAAAAGGCAGTTTGTCTGTTGGTGGTGTGTTAAGTTCCAGGTACCAGTCAAGTTTAGTTTTGCCGATCAGGTTGATTTTGATCTGTCCTTCTGATAAATCAATCTCTAACGAACTTTTGGAAGTTGTTAATGGCCAGGAAATATGCAATGCGCCAGCTGCGGTTTTACTGAATTTAGGGTCTCTGCCTGCTAACAACACCACCTCGCCGGCATCAGTTTTGGCTTTAAAGCGCAAACCGGCCAGGTCATTGCGTTTGCTCCAGATGTAACCATCCACAATAGGCAGAGTAAAGAAAGTACACTCATTCGAAGTAACCGGTTCAGTTTCATAAACCGATGGGAACTCCTCATCAAATAGATGAATATCACGAATACGCAGGTTATTATGCTCCCACAATAAATTTATCCGGTAAAACCGGCTATCGTACCAGGCGGTCTTTAAATCACTTCCCTCGATATCTTTACTTACTGAAAATGAGGTAGGCGGTGTAACTTTATAATTCTTCTTAAACCAGGTGCCCGATTGTTCCATGGTTTCAACACGCAATTTATGCTGATCGCGGAGTTTGGCAATCAGTGGCATTTGTATCTCAAAGCCTTTTTTCATGGCGTCCCAGGTAAATGAGTTTTCCTGGCCAGCCTGGGTATAATTAAAGTTTACGGATTTATCATCTACCAAAGTTTTAAAGAACCAGTTAACCCAGGTTGAGTCGCCACCTCCAAAATGATAAACCGGCTCCAGTGTAATAACCCCCTGGCGGCTTGAGCTGATACCGGTATCATACTGGCGAACCGGATCACTGCCTAATAGTCTGAAAATAGGCACCGGGATTTGCTTATCGGCATGTTGTGCCGGCATGTAAGAGTTAATCTTACTCGGATAATATGCCTGGTTCCAGTAACCACCCCAAAGTGTATAACCATCGGTGCCATATTGATCCTTGCAATTGGCCGAGGCTACAATGTGGTATTTCTGGTACATATAGTTTAAACTGTAAGCATCAATAAACCATGAAGCGACTGTTTTAGGATAATAACCAAATATCTTTTTAAAGTCAGTAAAATAAGTATCAATAAGCTTTTCGCGTTCAGCAGGAGTGAAGCCGGTAGAGAAACCAATATTAGCACGCCAGTCCCACGGATAGCGGCCCCGCCATTTCATGCCTGAATTTTCGACCAGCGGCTGCGGAATTTCCCACCAGGCGCCAATTTCAAAAGTGCCTTTGGGTAACGACGATAATAACGTTTGATAGCGTTTATCCATCAAAGCGTCATACTGCAACAAAAACGTGCCGGACAGGTGATACTTCTTCAGCATTTCCACCTGTTTTACTACGGTTTGATATAAAACGTCTTCCGTTATCTTTGCATCGCGCGGCTCCAGCAGCCGAATGAAGTTGACAATGTTGACAATCTTTGGCGCAGGCTGCGCAGTTTTAGCACGTTGTGCTGACGCTGAAAGACTACTTAAACATAGCAGGCACGCTATCAGTTTGTTGCCGATGTTATTCATAAAGCTGACGTATTATAATTGGTTTAACAAACATAACACAAGTTGGATTATAAGCCATCCTCCACTGTCCTGATATTTTGCGATACTCAAAGATCAGCTTTAATAAATAAAGCTTTTACTTGGTGTACACTTAAACTATATTAGCAGACCATTTATAAACAGATACATATAATGAAAGCAATAAAAAATCTGGTATTAACCGGTGCCCTATGCGTATTAGGCGCGGTAACGGTAAACGCCCAATCGAAATCTGCGGTTAAAGAGAAAATATGGTCAGCCGCTAAAGCTAACCGATGGTACGCCCAGCATCGTTGGATTGCAGGGGCTAACTTTATACCAAGTAATGCCATTAACCAATTAGAAATGTGGCAGGCTGATACTTTCGATCCGAAAACTATAGACCGCGAACTGGGTTACGCCGAAGGTATTGGCTTTAATACGATGCGCGTATTCTTGCATAGCGTAGCTTATACACAAGATCCAAAAGGGTTTAAATCGCGTGTTAATCAATTTCTGACTATCGCCGACAAACACCACATTCAACCCATTTTTGTGTTTTTTGATGATTGCTGGAATAACGATCCTAAACCGGGCAGGCAGCCTGCCGTTAAAGTAGGTGTCCACAATTCGGGCTGGATGCAGGACCCAGGCGTGCCTGCACTTAAAAATCCGAAAGAAATGAGCATTTTAGAGCACTATGTAAAAGATGTGCTAACCACCTTTGCACACGACAAACGCATTTTACTTTGGGACTTATTTAACGAACCAGGTAACAGCGGTAAAAAAGATTCGTCTATGCCTTTGCTGGTTAATGTATTTAGCTGGGCGCATCAGGTTCGTCCGGACCAGCCGGTGTCGGCGGGTTTATGGGACTGGACTTTCGAGAAGCTGAATACTTACCAGGTACTAAACTCAGACGTGATCACTTATCATAATTACGACGAAGAGGCGGCTCATTTGCGCGTGGTACAACTGCTAAAAACGCACGGCAAACCGTTAATTTGTACTGAATATATGGCTCGTCCGCGTAACAGTACTTTTGGTACCGTTATGCCAATGCTCAAAAAAGAACATGTAGGCGCCATTAACTGGGGTTTTGTAGCAGGTAAAACCAACACTATTTACGCCTGGGATACGCCCATGCCGGGTGGCGAGGAGCCGAAATTGTGGTTCCATGACATCTTCCGTAAGGATGGCACACCCTATAAAACTGATGAAGTGGAGCTGATCAGGAAATTAACTTCAGAAAAGAATTAAGAGCCCTTTTGACTTACCAATAGAAAGCGCCGCTGCAGTTTGTAGCGGCGCTTTTGCTTTCTATATGTCTATACTGACAGCTCATCCCTCCTCGCAATGTGCGTCGAAGGGGAAACTTGCATTGGAAATTCCGTCATGCTTCCCTTGTTTCAGCATGACGCACGCTAAGTAACCTTGCTTATCCTGTCGTGCCGGCATGACAGGTAAATAATATGGCTATGTTCCTGGGTCTCTCGCAGACCGTGCGGAGACGATTATTTATTCATCCCTTCTGCTCTCTTCTTCAAATTCTCCAGCCAGGTACGTAAGGTTTTGTCAAGTCCCTCCTGGTAAAAATCTACCTGTTCGTTTACCGGGTCGCCGTCTAATGATTCGGCAGTGCTTACCAGTACGCCGTCGCCCATATCGCGAAACAGCCAGACGTGTATGCCCAATACACCATTAATGGTGCCCGACCACGAGATCTTTTGGCCGGGGATCAGTTCGCTGATAGTAGATACGATGTCCATACCACCGATGGTCCAGCTAAAGGTTTTGCCGATGGTCGTCGGTGCGTCAATTTTTGAGGCCGATATATCCGGGTGCCAATCGCTCCAGCTGTTAATATCAGTGTGGATGTTCCAAACATCAATTAGCGGCGCATTGATTATGATGTCCTCGTTGGTAATAACAGGGGCTTTTGGGTTGATGTTCATAAGTGTGTTATTGATAATTGATATAAATGCAAATATCCTACCATGACAACACCTGCCCGGTCGAAATGTTGTGGACAAGACGGCTGGAACCGATGTTATTTTTTCTTTAAGAAATCCTTTTCCTCATCGCCATATTTTACCTGCAGTGCGGTTAAATGTTTTTTGAGGTAGACAATGGTTTGCTTATACTCCGGCTCAAAATAAACATTCGTCATTTCGTGCGGGTCATTTTGCAGATCATACAATTCCCAGCCGTCAACCGGGTTATAAAAATGCATCAGGGCATACCGTTTGGTGCGGATACCATAATGAGCCGTGAGGTTAAATGACAATTCGTAATAATGGTAATATATTTCGTCGCGCCATTTTTTGACCAGCGGCTGGCGAGTTAACAGTGGTTTCATAGATTCGCCCTGCATATCGGTGGGCGGTTTAATGCCGGCCATGTCTAACAATGTTGGCGCAACGTCTAAATTCAGGACAAACTGATCTAATTTCAAACCCGGTTTTATTTTGGCCGGATACCGTATCATCATCGGCGTTCTGAACGATTCTTCGTACATAAAACGCTTGTCATATAAGCCATGTTCGCCCAGGTAAAACCCCTGATCAGACATGTAAACCACAATGGTGTTCTTTGCCAGGCCGGTACTATCCAGATATTTCAATACGCGTCCTACGTTATCGTCCAGCGACATCACACAACGCAAATAATCTTCCATATAACGTTGATATTGAAAGCGGCTGATCTCTGACTTGGTATGCAGCGTTTTAAATATCTCATATTTTTTTTGATAGGCAGTATCCCATATCTTCCGCTCGGCGGGTGTTAAGCCAGATAGCTCCTTTTGATACTCGCCCGGTGCCCAGGCGTTTATTTTAGTTACTTCGCAGGTATCGCAAGGGATCTTGCTGTCATAACGGATATCCAGATCATTTTTTACTGTAATGGTTTGGCGCTGCAGGCCGGGTTTGTTTGCATAATCGTCATAAAAACTATATGGAAGCGGGAACTGTACATTATTAAACTTGTCCAGGTATTTAATAGGCGGCATGGCATTACGATGTGGTGCCTTATGATGCAGCATCAGAAAAAAAGGTTTGTTTTTATTTGCCTCAACCCAGTTCAGTGCCAAATTGGTAATAATATCTGTTACATAACCATTGTACATCGTATCCTTACCCATATTGATGAATCTGGGATGATAGTAATTACCCTGGTCGGGCAGAATATCCCAATAATCAAAGCCGGTTGGTGTACTGAACAGGTGCCATTTGCCGACAATAGCGGTTTGGTAGCCATATTGCTTAAAAATCTTGGGTAAGGTCTGTTGGGCACCATTAAAGTAAGTGCCGTTGTCTTTCATGCCGTTTAGGTGAGAATATCTGCCGGTCAGGATAACCGCCCGGCTGGGGCTGCAAACCGAGTTGGTCACAAAAGCCGACCGCATTAAAGCGCCCTGGCGCGCAATCTTGTCTATATTAGGCGTCTTAATAAATTTTGAGCCATAAGCGCTGATAGCCTGGTACGCGTGGTCGTCAGCCAGAATAAAAATGATGTTGGGACGATTTGGCTTTTGCTGACAAAAGCAGTTGAATTTAAATGCCGTAATAAAAAGAACTAACAGACTGATTTTCCTTTTCATCTTACAATCAAATTACTATTTGCCACTTATTAATACCACATCTTGTTTTGCTTTAAGTAGGATACTTTTTGGAACCATCACCTTTTTAGTTGCTCCGCTTTCACAATCAAAAAGCTCGGCAGAGCCACCACTGCCTTTGAAAGTCAAACTAATATTTTTTACTGCGGATGTTGGATTATAAGCATAAACAAAAGTTTTACCGCCGCATTTTACGGCATAAGTGATCACTGTTGAGTCGGACGCATGTATTTCAATTTTTTCAAATGAGCCTTTGCCCGTTGCCAGCATTTGGTCTGATACCAGGCGTACCTTTTTCATATACTCGTCGGTTTTGCGGCTGTCGAAATATTCCCACCACCAGCTCATAGGTAAAATAGGCGTAGGCGTAAATAAGCCGTACCACAATCCGCGCTTGTAATCGCTATCCATCTCGTCAGCAAAGTCATCAAAGTTTTTCGACCAGTCCCACTCATAACTATACTCACCAATAACATAAGGTTTTTTAAAATCACGCTCATAACGAACAATAGCCGCCGGTATTGAGGTCGTATTTTTGTAGATGTGTTTTTGATTAAAATCCATATGCCGGAGTTCGTCCATGCCTTTTAAATCACGGTGCGAAATGCTCGTAGTAACCAGGTGATTATATGGGTCGATGCCTTTCAGATACTTACTCATCTCATCATGCCAGGCTACAATTGAATCTGCACTAATAGGTTTATTTTTATTACCGAACTGCACATTATCTACTTCGTTGAAAAACTCCCAGGCGCCTACACTGGTGCTGTAACCCCAGCGTGCTACAAAATAGCGCAGCCGGTTTTTATACCGCGCTTTTGATTTTGGATTAACAAAAAAATCGGCCGCCGAGGGTGAAAAACCGCCATCGCGCGGACTGTAATTACCCGGCCCTAAAGTCAGCATCACATATAAACCCAATGAATCACACAGGTTAAACAGGCGGTCGGTTTTGCGGATGGCGCTTGGATTATAATAAGCATCTGATTCCTCATAACGGGTGCTGTTAAAGTTGCGATGCCAGTCGAGAGGCAAATTAAACGAACAGACCCACGTGCGGAAAAAATTGCCGCCATGATGCGCCAGTGCAGGTAGCATATATTCGTAATCGTACTTGGGTTTTTGCTGCAGTTCGCGGAAAAATTTGGAGTCATCGCTCTTACGCGATTCCCAGCCTATGTTCTCCCCGATACCGCGAAAAGGCTTGCCATTGTCAAATTGAAACTCCCAGTTGTTTTTTGGATGGAGGAACCCACTTTTATCAGACGCCGCAGCGATGAACGTCGCATCCTTTGATCTTGCAACTACACTGCCAGCTTTGCTCAATTCAAAAGCATACTCGTATTTGCCTTTTTCCTGCGGAGCAAAGCGAGCCTTCCAAAGCGATTGTTTGCCGCTTTCGCCTTCCTCATAAAAACAAGGCAATACCAGCCGCTTACCTGACGGCGTGTACATCACCATATCCAGCGCCACATCTTCCTGCAGGTAAGGGTTTTGCCAGTCGGCCGTAAGGCGGATGTCAAACTCGGTTTTAGTGTATAGTGTGGGATTGGTATTAAGCTGCTTAAAGCTCTGGATGCTTTGTGCCCAAAGCGATATTGTCGACAGCCATAAAACTCCGCTTAAGCCGTAGAACTTTTTACTCATACTTCTTTATTATAAAATATCCTGGTTAACATTTTCCGCGACTCACCGTCCGGGTCATGCTGTACCTCGCAGGTATTATTAAATATCATCATGGAGCCATTGTCGTCTGTGAACGCAGGCCATTGGGGCAAGCTGTCATGGTTAGGGTCGCCGTGCCGGGCAAAGTTTATCCAGGCCTTAGCAACTTTATCCGCTAACTGTCTTGCTTCATCGCTCGAGCCGGTATAATTTTCGGCTTTATCTGTATTAGCAAAGGCAAATGGTATTTCGCTGCAATGGAATGCCCGCGGCCTGCCATCCAACTGTGGGGTATGCCATGCAAACATGTAAAGAAATACCGGAGCAGCTTTTTGCGCGGCTTTACGACTGGCTTGCAAATAGGCCATTGGGTTTTGTGCGCTTATGTAGCTTAGCAGTTCAACCGCTTTGTCGTTAGGGTGCGAGCGTCGCAGGGTTTGTACCATACCGTTGGCTTTAGCTCCGTATTTCTCTGCCAATAGTTTCACCAGGCCCTGGTCGTCCAGCCTTTCTAAAGGCGCATTATTAATGCTGTACGATGCCTCATTGCGGCAGGTGCCCACCATAAACGGTATGCTGGCGCTTAGCGTTGGTGCGGTAGGGTCAAAAGGGTGTACGGGCAATATTTTACCATCAACCACAGGCTGCAAACCTGCGCGGCCAACATCAGCAGGTACTTTATTGCCTAATTTGTTATTGGCTGCATCAAGCGCGTCTTGCAGGCGGTCGTTTTTTATCTTATGCAAATCGGTGATGTTATCTTTTGAAATACTCAGATATTCTAAAACCAATTCAGTAACTTGTTTGGCATAAGCCGGTGTCGACATCTGCACAATAGAATTACTTTGCGAAATAGCCCGGTGAAACAAACCCCTCGCCGAAGGCATGGCCATCAGCGTGATCACTTTACTGCCACCGCCACTTTGGCCGAATATGGTGATATTATTTTTGTCGCCTCCAAAATTGCTGATGTTATCGCGTACCCATTGTAAGGCAAACACAATATCGAGCATTCCAACATTCCCTGACGACGCATACTTGCTGCCATAATCAGACAAATCCAAAAAGCCATAAGCATTTAGCCGATGGTTAATTGATACCACCACTACATCGCCCAATTTTGCCAGGTTCTCGCCATCATACGAGGGATGTTCCTGACCCGATCCGCTGGAAAAACCACCTCCGTGGATCCAGAACATCACCGGGCGTTTCTTATTATCGAGTGCAGGGGTCCAAATATTAAGGCGCAGGCAATCTTCATCCTGCATGCCGTCTATCCATTGGTATAAAAAGCCATATTCCTGCTGGAGCCAGCCGGTATCAGGTTTCTGCGGGCAGATAGGGCCATATACCAAACAGTCACGTACGTCCTTCCACTTCTTTGGTTTCTGAGGTAGCATAAAGCGATTGTCGCCGCCGGTTGGTGCTCCATAAGGTATTCCCTTAAAAGTTAAAATGTTGTTGCGGGTGTAGCCGCGCACTTTGCCGTAACGCGTATCCGCCACCGCATTATTGGCCGAGGCAAACACTTTGCCGCCTTCGCCTGCCGGTTCCGGCTTGCGGGCCGGGTTTGCAGCAGCCGGGGCCACATAGCTTAGTCCGGCAGCGGTGGTCAGCAATCCGGCTTTTTGCAGAAATTGCCTGCGGCTGTTTTTGGTCATTCAGATTTATTTTTGGTGATGATCGTTTAAACGCTCCAATACGCAAGGTAAAGCAAAATATTGGGCAATCAAATTACGCACAAAACGGGCCGGAACCAATTAATACCGATGCCATTTCGAACGATAGTGAGAAATCTATACCTTATACATACCGGCCAAGCGTGGCCGTGTATAGATCTCTCCCTATGGCCGGGACGACATACCAGACCGCGCTGGTTAATATTTAACCACCGAAACTTTAACCGGCCCTAATAAACCCGACGACTCCAGGCCTTTGCTCATATTCGGCATAACAATGGCTTCTACGCTGCGCTCAGCCTTTGGCAATTTGCTATCGCCAATTAAACGGTTAACCCAGGTATTCACTACCTTTACCTCAATTTTATTAACGCCGTGTTTTAAAGCCCGCGTAATATCTAATTGGTACGGCGGCGTCCATACACCGCCAACATCAACACCGTTAATTTTAACTTTAGCAATGGCCCGGGCCAATCCCAGGTCGAGTATATAATTGGTTCCTTTTGCTAAAGTAACAATATTGAAATTATTGTGGTAATAGGCCGTTCCCGAATAATATTTAATGCTGTCGTTATCACTTTTTGACCAATCGGTTAATTCTTTAAAAATAACCGGTTTTGACGGCCCGCGCATTTTGCTATCAAAGTTTACCGTCCAGGGTTTGTTTATGACGATGCTTTGTGTGGCATACGGATAATTTGATCTGCTGGTGTCTTTTTTCATCCCAGGTTTGCGGAACACAATGAAAGCGCTTTCATAAGGTGCCAGTTTAAGCGGAACCGTAGTTGTACCATTTGATTGATAGTATGACGGTAAGGAACGTCTGTCGCCGGTAATGGCGTCCCATAATTCGGGCTGTTTGCCAATAATGCGGAAAGCGGGCGAAATGTTTACTGTACTTGTTTTTTGGTTAGATATAAAATAGATCGAGCCTTCTTTCAATTGTCGATGGATGAACAGAACAGAATCGCTTTGCGTAATCTTACAATCCGGAATAACTTTTACCAGATCTAAAGCCTGCTGCATGTCCAAGCCGGACAATACCAGCCCCTTGCCGTAATGATTTATCTTAACAGTGGTGCCATCTATCTTGCCCCAAAGCTCATCAGCCAAAGCTTGTACCTTTTTATCTGCTTGCGGATAGTCTGTTAAACTGGGCGACCGTTTTGGTTTTGGCCCTAAAATTACAGCGCCTTGCGAAACCAACTCTTTCAGTTTAGCTAATAGCTCAGGGCGCATAGTTTCCAATTTTGGCAGCACCAGGATGCTGTAATTAATGCCGTTTGGTAACGTTAGTTTACCATTCTTAACGGTAAGGCGCGATTTAATTACTTCGCCATTGATGTAATCGAATGAGTAACCTTGCGGTAGCGCGGGGTCGGTAACACCGGTCATCTTTGGTGCGTCCTCGCCAATGAAATAAGCTACATCGGCCGTATAAACACCTTGCTGCAGCATCATGTTACAACGCTTGCTATATTTTAGAAATATATCCATGTCATAAAACCATGTATTGTGGCGGTTAAACTCTACACCAAACCAGGTATCCAGTCCGGGTAGTTTTTCGTCGGGTTGTTCTATGTACACATGCAGCAGCGTATTGTTGATACCTTCGGTAAAGAAGCGGTCGCCACGTTTTTTAAACATGGCCGGGTAGCGCCAAAAGGCATCGCCCGAAGCGGTGAACGATTCGGCAGAAACTTTGGTTTTGCCATAAATATGTGCCGATGACGAAGCTGCCTTGTTCTCGATATCACCCAGATCGCCCTCGCTCCAAAACTCGCCACCTATTTCGTCACTCTGGCCGCCGTATTGTAAAAACTCACCCGGATAGCCCCAGTGTCCATAGTTTTCAAGCCAGGTAGTCAGGCCATATTTATGGCTGATGTCGCGCAAGCCGCCCACATATTTATAGGATACGTCATCGGCTATCAGGCGGCGCAGATCCCACAGAAAACGATCCGACTGATCAGCGCTGCCGACCACTTTACCTTGCATTACCGGGATGTATGGCACCGGGTCATAATGATACGCCTGCTTAAATTCGTTGATCAGCTGGTCAGTCCAGTTTTGGCCCCCGGTTTCATAACTATCCTCTACAGCAACTTTCCAGCTCTTGCGGTCCTCTGCCGGGATGCGGCGCATAATTTCGCCTAAAAAAGCATCAAAGTGCGATTCGATGTGTTTAATGCTCATCTTATCGGCCTCTAAACCGGTGCCTTCCGGGGTAGCCGGCGAATTTTTAACGCCCGTAGGTGTCATGCCTGTACGCTCAATGATCCAGTTACCTGGCGGTACATCCCATTTCAGCGTACCATCAGCAGCCATATATTTGCTGATATCGATAACTTTTGTCGGGTCGACGATGTAATTGCTATTGTCAATAACCGGCTGCTGCGGCCATTGATAAGCCTCCCAGAATGGGTGCGGTGTGGGCCACATTTTAGCCTCGGTTTTTTCAATATAATTTTCAACTACCGGGGTGGCTGATAGTTTTATTTCGGCAATCTTGCAATTGTTGGATACATGAGTGAAAACAATCCTAAAATCGGTGGTGGTAGTTGCCGGAATAGATACAGCAACCGGCCCGAATGGTGCAAAGCCTACGTTAAGTGCAGTGTTGCCCCGGTCGATAGAAAAATGTTTTATGGAAGTGTAAGCACCGTTAATTTTGGCCTGAATGTCTCCCGAGAAACTGAAGCCCTCATGACCCGGAACGATGGTTATACTACGCGTTGTAAATCGCTGCGATGCGGCTATACTGAAAGAAAACGGCTGACCACGTGGGATAGTTATTGTAGAGGCCTCGTTGTTATCAATTAAACGAGTAAGGCCGTCAACTTGCGGAGTTGACGAAAGGGTGGGTTTCAAATCAGCAATAGAAGCATTATATTCGGCCGCCACCGGGTAAGCAATCACCCTGACATCCTGAAAAACATCAATAGGCTTTGGCAATACCTGGCCAAAAACCTGTGGCCCCCTAACCGTAGTTTGCGATGAAGTTAAATAACGCATGGCCTGCTCCGGCTTAACCCAGGGCCCACCCGACTGGCTCCAACCGGGGCTGTTAAACAAACCAATGTCGATGTTTAAACGGGTGGCAGTTTTCAAGGCGGTGTGCAAGATATCCCACCACTCGGGTGTAAAGATCTTTACTTTACCAAAAGGCATATTGTCAATACCAATATTGCCGATAAAGGCGCGGTTAATGCCCACGCGTTTCATAGCCTCGAGATCCTTTACCACGCCTTCCTTCGAGATATTGTCTGACAGCCAGTACCAGTATACGCTGGTCTGGATATTATCGGGTACGGTTATGAAACCGGTTTCAATAGATTTAAAATTGGGCAGCGAAGCGTCGGGCACAGGTATAACCTGCGCAGCAGCGTCAAATATCACAACGCCCGATAAAAACAGGGCGGCAAAGAAGCATTTCAAGCTCATTGTTGTATGAAGTAGGATTTATGTATAGCCGCTGTGCGCAGCATTGGTTTTAACAAACATAGTGTTACTGAAGCGTAAATCCATCCTGTACTGTCTTGGTACACTGAATTTGACAGGTTATCTGAATTGCATCCTTGTCATTTTTTCCACTGGTCGAAGTTTAGCAAAGCGTAACTTCGTTCCAAAATGTATTAAGCTTCCAGCTTAAGCAACAAGCAGAAAACCTGCTTTGAAAATGTCAATCAGAAAAAGCCTTGGGAACTGATCCAAAAAACATGACTTAAAAGTCATAAAAATTGATCCAAATTGATCCAAATTTCAGTATTAAGATTGTTAATCATCTTATTTACAAGTAGTTGTTATTTTAACTGATCCAAAGTGATACACATTCACGTGGATCACGTAGCCGTACCGGTCATCGCTTTGTTCGGCCCTCTTCTCTGCTGCGCAAAGACCGGTTCTTTAATTTCATTGCCGTTGGCTTTAAGCCAAGCGGATAACAAATAAACCGATCCGGCTTTAGCCAAAATAACTAACTTCGCGTTGCTGCCAATAAAGCGGCAAACAATGAAACATCAACAAATATGAATACAGCTGACGAGAACTTTGCGAAAACCGGATTGAGCCTGCCACCGGCACCTGCACCGGTAGGGGTTTACAAACCGTACCTGATAGACGGAAAATATTTGTACGTATCCGGGCACGGAACGGTGCAGGACGATAAAAGTCTGATCATTGGTCGTATTGGCGCCGACATTGATATGGAGCAAGGTAAACTGGCCGCAAGGCAGGTTGGTCTGGCTATCCTGTCCACCATCAAAACCAACTTAGGTAGCCTGAATAAAGTAAAACGCGTAATCAAGGTATTAGGCATGGTTAACTGCACGCCCGGGTTTGAAAAGCACCCATATATTATCAACGGGTGCAGCGAATTGTTTGCACAGGTTTGGGGCACCGAGAATGGCATAGGCGTACGCAGCGCAGTGGGTTTTGGTTCACTCCCCGACAATATCCCGGTAGAGATTGAAGCCATGTTTGAACTGGAAGAATAATATATGGCCGCCTGGTTCGATATAACTGACATCAACGAGCTTGACACCCCGGCGCTGGTTGTTTATCCCGATAGGGTAAAGAAAAACATTGCCACGCTGGTAACTGCCATTGATAGTACCGACCGGCTGCGGCCGCATGTAAAAACGCATAAATGCAAAGAGGTTACGCAGTTATGCATGGACGCGGGTATCCGAAAGTTTAAATGCGCTACTATTGCAGAGGCCGAAATGCTGGCCCGCTGCAAAGCCCCGGATGTGCTGTTGGCCTACCAACCCATCGGCCCTAAAATAAAACGGCTGGTGGCGCTCATCAAACAATATCCAGATACCAAATTTAGTTGCCTGGCAGATAATTATGAAGCCGCCAGCCAAATAGATCAGATTGCTTTGGCCGGGCAGGTAACATTGAACGTCTTTATTGACCTGAACGTCGGCATGAATCGCTCGGGCATCGCTCCGCAAGAGGCTTTTGTGTTGTACGGGCGATGTGAACTATTGGAAGCGGTAAAAGTTAGTGGGCTGCATGTTTATGACGGCCATATTCATCATAATGACCTGAACATCCGCAAGCAACAATGCGATGCCGCGTTTAAGCCCGTAAATGAATTAATGGCTGAGTTCCAGGCTTCGGGTATTAACCCTGTTGTAATAGCCGGCGGCTCGCCCACTTTCCCGATACATGCTAAACGTAAAGGCGTAGAATGCAGCCCGGGTACATTTGTTTATTGGGATAGCGGTTATGGTGAAGCATTTGACGAGCAGCAATTTTTACCCGCGGCTCTGGTTGTAGCAAGGGTAGTTTCACTGCCCGGCGAAACTAAAATTTGTATCGATTTAGGACATAAATCTATCGCCTCCGAAAATGTATTGGACAAGCGGGTGACGTTTCTTAATGCAAGCCAACTGAAGCCGATAAGTCATAGCGAAGAACATTTGGTACTCGAAGCCGGCGCCAATCATCATTACAAAGTGGGCGATGTGTTGTATGGCGTGCCGCACCATATTTGCCCTACGGTTGCGCTTTATGAGCGTGCCATCACTATCCAAAATAATCAAATAAGCGGCGAGTGGCTTAATATAGCCCGCGACCGCAAGATCAATATCTAAATTATGTTTATCATCGACGCCCACCTGGACCTAAGTATGAACGCGCTGGAATGGAACCGTGATCTGACCCAGCCGGTTGCTGCGATTAATGACCGCGAGGTTGGCCTCAATGATAAACCCGACCGTGCCAGGGCTGTAGTGTCACTGCCTGATTTGCGTCGCGGCAACATAGGTTTGGTGGTGGCTACGCAAATAGCCCGTTATGTGGCACCCGGCAACCCGCTGCCAGGCTGGCATTCGCCAGAGCAAGCCTGGGCGCAAACGCAGGGGCAACGGGCCTGGTACAAGGCTATGGAAGATGCCGGCGAGATGACACAGGTTCATGATTTGCACACCCTTGAAAATCATTTAAAGGTTTGGGGCGATGACGGTGACAACACCCACAAACCTATAGGCTATATTTTGAGTTTAGAAGGTGCCGATTCGCTGGTTACTATAGGGCATTTAGAGCGGGCGTACCAGTCTGGCCTGCGCGCTGTTGGCCCGGCCCACTATGGGCCGGGCCGATACGCGCAAGGGACGGACGCCACCGGCTTTATGGGCCTCCAAGGGCACGCGCTTTTAAAGGAAATGGAGCGGCTGAATATCATTTTGGATGCCACCCACTTATGCGATGACAGCTTTTGGGAAGCCCTTGACCACTTCAATGGTAACGTTTGGGCAAGCCACAATAATTGCCGTGCATTGGTAAATCATAACCGCCAATACAGCGATGAGCAGATCAAAGCGCTGATAGACCGCGGCGCCGTGATTGGTGCCGCTTTAGATGCCTGGATGATGGTACCCGGTTGGGTGCGCGGGGTATCAACGCCCGAAGGTATGAACTGTAATTTAGAGGTGATGATTGATCATATCGACCATATTTGTCAGCTAGCCGGCAATACCCTTCACATAGGTATAGGCTCTGATTTAGATGGAGCCTTCGGGCGCGAGCAATGCCCTTACGATCTGGAAACTATTGCCGATCTGCATAACATACCTGCATTATTAGCCAAACGCGGCCATACTAATTACGACATAGAAAATATGATGCATGGCAATTGGCTGCGCTTTCTGCGCAATGCCTGGGCTTAGTTATCTGTTAAAAGTTTTCATTCAGCAGTCAATCGTTTGATATCGAAGGCCAGGAAGAAGATGGAAAACCATTGCCGTACTACCGCTTTGCACTTTGCTGGGCAATTTTTTGATTTTGGGTTTGTTAACGCATTTTATTTGTTGCGCACCATTTATTGTAGTTGGCGGTATCGTCTATGCGATGGTAAAGCTTTTAAAGAATAAAAACAAACTGAGACACTACTATCTATTAGATAATTGGCGGATATGGTTATATTAGTAGCCTGATTTACCATTAGTTACTGCATGAAGCGCCTCCTAATCCTTATTGTATTTATGGCATTTGCCGGTATTATCAAAGGGCAGGGAGCTAATGCGATTACAGCAGGCACAGTTACCGGCATCATTATTACCTGTGCAGGCACCGCATCTGCCGACCCAAATATCGAGCAATTTACGGTTACCGCAAGCAGTTTGACAAATACGCTTACGGCAACCGCCCCTGCGGGTTTCGAAATATCTCTTGATCCGGTTTTCGGTTATACAACTACGTTTGGTGTGCCGTCAACTCCGGGCTTGCCGGGCAGCGCTTCGGCAATTATATATGTCAGAGCTGCAGCAAACGCTGCGCCGGGCAATATTACAGGCAATGTAACATTAAGTTCTCCGGGCGCTGCAACGCAAAACGTAGCGGTTTCGGGTACGGTTAAAGCAACCCCTACGGTCAATCAAATGGGTAACATATCTTACTCTCCGGGTCAGGTGGTTCCCGCTATTACATTTACGGGCACCGCCAATTCCTATAACTGGGTAATTGATAACCCAGCAATCGGGACGGTGCCCTCAGGTACTAACACTATTGCGCAATTTACTGCTATTAATAACGGTAGTACGCCCATTATAACACATATTACCGTTACCCCTGTAAATGCTAACGGCTGTAATGGTGCAGCTATGCATTTTAACATTGCAGTAGCACCGGCAGGGGCTGCGACACCTTCTATTCTGCTTGGCACGGCCACCGGCGCTATAACCGCTTGCATGGGTGTAGCATCGGTCGGCCCCGATATTCAGCAATTTACTATTTCGGGAACTAATTTAACAAACGATGTTGTTTTAACGCCGACTTCTAATTTTTTCGAAATATCATTAGCGTCAGGTACCGGCTACAGCAATAGCATAACCATAACACCCGTAGGGGGCGCGATAAATACAATTATTTATGTGCGTTCGGCAGCCACTGCGCCAGGTGGGCCATTAAATGGTACGGTGCGTGTTCAATCGGGTTCATACATCCAAAATGAAGCAGTTAACGGAACTATATTTATTCCCGGCAATGTTAATTCTGTTCCTAATAAAACATTTGTTGCCGGTATACCAACCAGCCCTATAAACTTTGCCGGTACCGCTACTGCTGTTACCTGGACAAACGACAATACAGCTATTGGCTTACCGGCCGGCGGATCGGGTGATATAGCTTCATTTTCACCAGTAAATAATACTGCTAACGACCTTGTTTCAACCATAACGGTTACTCCCGCCAATCCCACCGGTTGTAATGGGGTACCAATTCATTTTACGATCAGGGTGCCGGCAGCGTCAACGGGCCCGGCATTTAACATTAGCATCCCAACCGGCAGTATAAATGCATGTATGGGTGTGGCATCAGTGAGCCCCAATATTCAGCAATTTATCCTATCCGGCGCCCATTTAACTAATGACATCGTTATTCAACCCGGCCCTCATCTGGAAGTTTCACTTACGGCGGCAAACGGCTATAGCAACAGTTTAGTACTTGGGCAGGCTGCCGGAACAGTACCCAATACCGCTATTTATATACGTTCTGCAGCTACCGCATCCGCAGGCCCGATATCCGAAGGTGTACGTATTTCATCAGGCTCTTTTGTCCGGACGATAGCAGCTTTCGGAACAATAAATCTCCCGACAATTTAAATTCCATCGCTAATAAAATCTTTGTTGCAGGCGAAACCACCCCTTCTATAAACTTTGCCGGCACAGCCACGACGGTCAATTGGACAAATAGTAATCCGGCTATAGGGTTGCCTGCCGGAGGCTCGGGTACCATACCTGCATTTATTGCCACAAACAACGGGACTACCCCGCTCACTGCAACTATAACCGCAACGCCGGCCAACCCCACCGGTTGTAACGGCTTGCCTGTTATTTTTACTATAACGATTATGCCCGCTTTGCCGGGTGTTATTAATGTTTCTGGCAATTTACCACAATTGAGTACCGTTTATGGCACACCTTCCACATCAGGCACGTTTACAATTTCGGGCGATAACTTGAAGGCGGGTATAACGGTAAGCCCTCCTTCAGGCTTTGAAGTAAGCGCCAACAATACAACATTCAGTAAGATAGCCACCATCGGGTCGGCCGGAACTATCCCGCCAACCACGATTTACATCCGGCTAGAAAAAATCACGCCCGCAGGCACTTATGCCGGCGAGGTTATATTGAGCAGCACCGGAAGCAATGATAGCAAGATCAGCGTCGACAACAATAACATTGTATCGCCTGCTCCGTTAACCATAACCGCCGTAAATAAAAGCAAGATAACCGGTACACCAAACCCTTCGCTTACCGTTAATTACAATGGTTTTGTAAATGATGAAGCATCGTCGGCACTGACAACCCAACCGACTATAAGCACTACTGCTGTTTTAGAGTCGCCGCCGGGTCAGTACCCCATAACTGTTACCGGCGCGCTATCAGCTAATTATGTCATTAGTTATGTAGATGGGGTAATGACCGTTAAACCTCAGCCCATAAGCATTGCCATGAGCAATACTTTCACACCTAATGGCGACGGTCTGAATGACACTTGGGTCGTCAAAAATATCGAAGGCTTTCCAAATAGCGTGGTGCAAGTTTACAGTCGATATGGAGCTTCTGTTTTTTATTCGGTCAGTTACGCTGTACCCTGGGACGGTAAACTTAACGGTGCTGACTTGCCGGACGGTACCTACTATTACATTATCGATCTTAAAAATGGCGAAACGCCAATTACGGGGTGGGTAGCTATCGTCAGATAAACTCTTTGTGCTATAATCTCCAATAATTCAAGTTAATGTAATTTAATAGCTCTATATAAATGGTCAACATATATAGTTTTTGCCTATTGGTTATAGAACTAAATGATTATGAACTGCTTGGCGGATGTCTTAACTTTATATTGATGTGCCATTAAGGCGCCGGTAAACCAATCAATTTATAAACTTAAGACTATGGAAAACGATTCAAATGATATCAGCAAATGCCCGTTTCATAACGGCAGTATGAAACATAACACAGGCGGTGGCGGTGCCCGCAATCGCGACTGGTGGCCAAACCAATTGAAGTTAAATATTCTGCGTCAACACTCGCCATTATCAAACCCAATGGAGCCGGGTTTCAACTATGCCGAAGAATTTAAAAGCCTTGACCTTGAAGGCCTGAAAAGCGATTTGCATGCGCTTATGACCGATTCGCAGGATTGGTGGCCGGCAGATTTTGGCCATTATGGCGGCTTGTTTATCCGTATGGCCTGGCATAGCGCGGGCACCTACAGGATAACCGATGGGCGCGGCGGCGGCGGGCAAGGTTTGCAGCGCTTTGCGCCATTAAACAGCTGGCCAGACAACGTTAGCCTGGATAAAGCCCGCAGGCTGCTCTGGCCTGTCAAGCAAAAATATGGTCGTAAAATTTCATGGGCCGATTTACTGATTTTGGCAGGCAACGTAGCGCTTGAATCAATGGGCTTTAAGACCTTTGGCTTTGCCGGCGGACGCGAAGATGCCTGGGAAGCTGATGAGTCGGTTTACTGGGGCGCAGAAACCACCTGGTTAGGCGGCGATCTGCGTTATGCGCATGGTTCGCCCGGTGTGGTTGAAGGCCATGGTGTTTTGGTATCAGACGACGATGCCGACGGTGATATCCACACGCGTAACTTAGAAAAACCGTTGGCCGCTGTTCAGATGGGTTTGATCTATGTAAACCCGGAAGGGCCGGATGGTAACCCTGACCCGATAATGGCCGCTAAGGATATCCGCGATACCTTTGGCCGTATGGCAATGGATGATGAAGAAACTGTAGCACTTATAGCCGGTGGTCACAGCTTTGGCAAAACCCACGGTGCCGCCACTGCCGACCACGTAGGCAAGGAACCGGAGGCATCTGACCTAAGTGCACAGGGCTTTGGCTGGCACAATAAATATGGCTCAGGCAAAGGTGCCGATACTATTACCAGCGGGTTGGAAGTGATTTGGTCAAAAACACCAACCCAATGGAGCAATAGTTTTTTTGAGAACTTATTTGGTTTTGAGTGGGAATTGACCAAAAGTCCGGGCGGCGCTCATCAATGGGTGGCTAAAGATGCACCAGAATCCATCCCCGACGCTTTTGACGGCGCCAGGAAACATAAGCCGCGTATGCTAACCACCGATCTTGCTTTAAGGTTGGACCCGGTATATGAAAAAATTTCCAGGCGCTTTTTAAATGATCAGGATGCCTTTGCGGATGCTTTTGCCCGTGCCTGGTTTAAATTAACCCATCGTGATATGGGCCCGCGGGCCCGCTATCTGGGAGCTGACGTCCCCGCCGAGGTAATGGTATGGCAGGATCCGATCCCTGAGCTTGATCATGAAGTTATAAGTGAAGGGGATGCCCAAAGCCTGAAGTCAAAAATCCTGGCCTCCGGTCTGAGTGTAACAGAACTGGTTTCAACAGCGTGGGCATCGGCCTCAACTTTCCGCGGTTCAGATAAACGCGGTGGTGCCAATGGGGCACGTATCCGGTTGGCTCCGCAGCGATATTGGCAGGTTAATAATCCAGCGCAACTGCAAAGTGTATTAAGTGTGCTTGAGGATATTCAAAAGGAGTTTAACGGTACACATGGGGGTAATAAGCGGGTGTCATTGGCAGATTTGATCGTGCTTGCCGGAAATGCCGGTATTGAAAAAGCCGCCAGAGACGCCGGTCACCCCGTGACGGTTCCTTTTGCCCCAGGCCGGATGGATGCTTCGCAGGAGGAGACCGATGTAGAATCATTTGGTTACCTGGAGCCTATTGCCGACGGTTTCCGTAACTACCGGAGATCAAAAGTTCCGGTATCTACCGAAGAGTTGCTGATTGACAAGGCTAACCTGCTTACGCTTACTCCGCCTGAGCTTACTGTATTGATAGGCGGCTTGCGTGTGCTAAATACTAATTTCGACGGTTCAAAACACGGTGTGTTTACCTCACGCCCCGGAGAACTGACTAATGATTTCTTTGTAAATTTGTTAGACATGAGCACAGCATGGAAAGCCATTGGAGACGATCGCGAACTTTATCAGGGTATCGATCGCACTACCGGTCAGCTAAAATGGACCGCTACCCGAGCCGACCTGGTATTGGGCTCAAACGCCGAACTAAGAGCTATAGCCGAAGTATACGGAAGTGCGGACTCTCAGGATAAATTTGTAAATGACTTCGTTACCGCGTGGGCTAAAGTTATGGAGTTAGATAGGTTTGATTTGAAGTAAAGAAAGGCAAGTCGAACTGTTGACTTTTCATGTTAAAGCCAGGTAGATCTTCGTCTGCCTGGCCTTTGCTTTTAGTCGGTTTTTTACAAGCAGTTCTGCAGATGTCGCTTAACGTATAAATACGTGATTCGCAGCAAAAGATTGATATATGTTCACTGACGATGTGTAAAACACCTGTTTTTGTTTTGTAATAAACTTTTGTAATTGCCATATGTGTTGTAATAAACATAACCATGGAACAAGATCAACAAAAGACACCTCAACAAGCACAGAGCAATATTTTGCCGGTCGATGAGATCATCGCGGGTGCATATAGTCAAAATCAACTTGACAAAATAGAAAAGAACGTAAAAGTGGGTGAACAGCGAGCTGATGAGACCCCGCAAGGTACATCTTCGGGCGACGGTATAAATACAAATGCAGCAGACCGAGCGGAACAACAAACATCTGATAATAACGCCGGCGAAGAGCTTGGTGGTATTACTAATCTTTCATTAGACAAGTTGAAAAAAGAAGGCGATAATGATAACTGATCTTATAATCAATCTTTGTTTAACCATTAATCTCATTAAATTATGAAAAAGGGAATTATTTTATTAGCTATGATTGGTTCTTTGAATGTACCTGACATATTTGCCCAGGTGGACAAGCCTACAATGGCAGACAGCGGTACCGTAAATTTTGTAAGTAAGGCGGCCCGTGGCGGCCAAATGGAAGTAGCGGCTGGAAAGTTGGCTGTAAGTAAAGCCCAAAGAGCAGATGTGAAAGCTTTTGGTGCAAGAATGATCGCAGATCACTCTAAAGCCAACGCTAAACTGAAGAATATAATACGATCTAAGAGTATACCGTCTATTGTACCAACACCCATGAACGATGATATGCTTACCAATGCGAGCGGCGCAACTTTTGATCACAATTATGTACAAATGATGGTGAAAGACCATGAAGAGGATGTAGCCTTATTTGAGAAAGCGTCGACTACCATTCCGGATAAAGACGTTAGGATGTTTGCCAGCCAAACGCTACCGATATTAAAAGACCACCTTCAAAGAATCAAAGCTATCGCAGCCAAAATGCATATCAGTGCCCATTAATTAATGCTTTGTTTGCTTGCTTTGGCGCCGTTTAATAAGCGGTAACCCAAAGCAGCAAACAAGGCAAAAACAACATGAGCCGGAACCAGTTGCAGGTAATATTTATTAAAGCTAAGCATAGGCGGTAGTGGGTGCATTTTAAAAGTTGTTTTCCAGATGGCTACTGCCAGGATGCCACTGACGCCGCCTAACAGCAGGGTTTGACCAAGGGTGGGTTTAATTTTTCCCCTGGTCCAAAGTTCTACATAAGCCAATGCGAACAGCATACCTACCATATAATGAGCGGTCCAGCCGGTTGTTAGTTTTTCTTCTTTGTTCAACAGGGGTAATAGCCGCTTAGCCAACTGGCCCAAGCGTTCAGGTTCGCTGAAATTTTCGCCATCCAGTTCAGAAACCAGGTAGCTAAAAGCCGTCATAAATGTGGTGCCGGTTATCCCCGCAACTAAAACATCTTTTGCTTTCATAGGTTTATTTGTCATTTAGCCCTGATCTGAGTCTTAGCCCTGATCTGAGTCATCTTCAATTTGATCTGAAAGATAAGTTGTTAATTGGCCTGAGTTTAGCTTGACCATTATTTTGTCGCCAATTATATCTTCAATCAATCCCTCACCATCGGGGGTTAACACTTTTTGGCCTTTTTGAAAGTTTGTGTTCATATGGTTATTTGTTAGCTATTTACCATTCAATCGTTAATTCTGCATCGCCTGGCACCAGATACTCCTGATTGCCATCTTTAACAGTTTTCCCTTTGAGCGCTTGTTCTTGCCCTTTACATGATATTTTTAAAGGCGGCAGCTTATGCGCGCTGTCTTTTACCACCATCAAACGACTGGTTAAACGACCATCACCTGCAAGTTTAAATTTAACAGGCTTTTGTTTTACAGGTTCAAAATTATATATAGGATAGTCAGTGTATACTAAAAAATGAGCTTCGGGCACCCGCATATAATGTCTTGGCAGAATCCCAAAAGCATTACCTGCCCCATAAACCTCCTGGCCTACCTGGCCAGATTTTTCCCAGCCGTCATGTAAATCCTCTAACGCTATCCAAAGATTTGGGTCAATTTCGCCGGTTTTAGGATCTTCCTGTAACATTTCCTTCGGTAGCATTGGGGGGTAATAATATGGCGCTCTGTCTACCAGATATCTTATATATTCGGTCATCAGCAGGCGAACCGGTTCAAAAAGCTCGATATGCTGCGCATTGTGAAGATAGTCATGAAAAGCGCAGAACACTTCCTGTTCCTCATAAACAGCGGCATACGGCGCATTGTCAAGCGGGAAAAGGGTAAAGAAAGACGGGAAGTTTTTTCCATAACCGTAATTGCAATCCCATAGCTGTACATTCTTGAAAATGTTTGCCAGGCATAAGTAACTCAGCTCCAGGTATACGTTTTTTTTGGTGATCTTGTATAGTCTTAATAAAGCACCGGCAGAAAATGCAGTGTTATTAGCCTGATAAAGCAACTCAAAGCCTTTGCCTTGAAGGTGTTGTGCTGCTTTTTCAGCTTCAGTCAGGTAACGTTTGTTGCCCGTTAGTTCCCAGGCCTGAAGCATTATCAACGCATACAAGCCGGGTACATCTTTCTCTCCACCTGCGCCGGGCTCTGTTTCTGCTTTAACAACTTCCAGTGTATCGATCTTGTAAAATACCGGCCATTCATAGTTAAAATGATGAGCCACCTTGATGGAGAACTCAATAGAATCCAAAAAAAGTTTTTCAGCAACCTTGTCGCCCTTTAAAGCAAGTCGCGATAAATTGTGCAGCGGGTGATGCAGGTACCAGGAGTCCATTACCATAGGTTTCTTTTGCTCTTCATCAGCCTCCATATCCTCGACCAATTTTGGATGCCAACGCATAAGAGTGCCCAACTTTTTGTCATAAAAAACCGGGATGCCTTTTTTTACACGATCTATAACATCCAGCGTTTTGCCGCTCCATTCTGCATAGTCTATCAGCGGTAATATGATGGCTAATTGCACCATAATTTCGGGCGGTGTCACGTAATCGCATACATAAGCGTTAAAATAATGATTGCCGCCAACCTGCGCCCAACAGCCAGGGCTGTCAATAAGGTCTTTCAGTCCCTTTTCTAAAATATCAGGCCAGTGTGTATAGTTCGTATCAGGTTTTGGCAACTGTAAATAGAGCGTGCTTAAAAAATTCAAATATTGTCGCACAGTCTCTGCCTCGTCTGCAGGTACATTGGGATCAAAAGCTACAAACGCATCTGATATAACTACCGCCTGATTTGCCTTTAACGGTGTGCCCTTTGTGGTAGGTGGTAAGGCCATACCTAACTCCGGCCATTCTCCGCCAACCACATTTGCAGCCGAGGTTTGCGTCTGCTCACAATAGTCGGCCAATGCGGTTAAATTTTGCAGATAAAACACAGCCCCGGCTTTTGGTCTTGTCATGTGAAAATAGAGCTGACCCGAGCGCGTGCCAACTTGCTTGACAATTACTTGTCCGGCGGTATTTTCAATGTTACCGGTCGTGCCCGTCGCTATGATATCCCGTGGCCAAAAGGGAATTAGCAAATCGTAGGCAGGTGTAAGGGTGGTTTTATAATTTAGTAAGACAGTATCATTTTCGGGTAGGTTGATTTCAAGGTCATATTTTCCGATAGCCGAATTTAGTACGATGTGAATTTGGTTATTATTGATATTTTTTTGACTGCCAATTTCTAAATCATAAGCCGGAGCAAAAACAGGCCGGAAGGCAAGTTGCCCGCCGCCGCTCCAGGTGGCCTTTATAAAAAAAGAATCTTCACTAAGGTGGCCGGTAAATGTATAGCCCTGCCGCTCAAACCGGAATATTTCCGGTTGGTCTTTATACTCAAAATATGAGCCTGTAGCGGCTGCCCATGGCGATATTGCATTTGACATTTTAGGTTGTATTAGTTTGATTAAATATTTATATAGATAAAAATGATTGATTTTTGATGTGCGACAAGCTAATGTGCTTCTATTGTTTGTCAGCCTGATGACGTTTCTTGTATCAGCAATTCGGCTGCAGCAATAATAGCCTTCTTGATGATTTCTTCGCATGACCCGTCGAAAACATATCGCTTTGATACCAGCCGCTCCTTTATAATTGCCGAAACGAACATAGTACCAACCGGTTTTTCCGGGGTTTCGCTTCCGCCGGGTGTGGTAAGCCCGGTTACTGCAACGTATATATCTGCGGGAATCAATTTCCCTAAACGTTGGGCAAGTTCATTAGTAACTTGTTTGGACTCGGGCGTAAATTGCTCAATTATTTTATGCGGAACGCCCAGCAAGCTTTCTTTAAGTGAAGCATCATAACAGGTAATTCCGCCTTTCAATATCTGACCAGATTCATCGGTAAGCGCGAATTCAGAACATAGCCAGCCGGCGGTGGCACTTTCTACAAATGCTATAGTTAGTTTATGGTCTGCCAGCACACGGGCGCAATCGGCTATTCTTTGTTCCATCTATATGATTTTGTAAAGGCTTTGTTTTCCTGTATAAACAAAGCAGGAATGGTTTAGATTGAATAAATACCAAAAAACAGTATTTATTTAAGCGGTTTTGCGGTAAACCGCAGGTTTGATGGTGGAATTAGCTGTCCGGTATTTTAAAAACTACTTAATTGGTATCAGAAGCGTGGTAGCCATATTTCATGCGGTCAAAAACATAAGCTGTCGCGGTAAAAGTGCTCCTGCTTCAAGTTCTAGCAAACGTAGCACAACTAGCGGAATATTCCCCCGCAGATTGTCTGTACAAAACTCTACGGTAAATTTTCACCTACGCCTTAGAGGCAACTTTATTTATTTCTACCGCTTGGATCAGCGTTTTGATTAGTTTTTGAAGCCGTATTACGACTTGTGGAATCATTGGTGCTGTTGCCACCATGCAATGCCGAGGTATCTGTACGTACCGTATCAGGCCCACTTGATTTGGCTTTATCACTGTTGCCTGACGTACATGCTCCTAATGTGTAAACAATTACAGCCGGAAGAATAATTTTATATAGTTTCATAAAGTTTAATTTAATATTGTTAATATCATCAAATAAAGAACAACTGACAGGCCGGACTGTTTTTAATGTAAACGCAGTATTATGAAACTCGGCCCGCAGTTAATAACTCTACTTAATAAGAGATACGAACCTTCGTCGACAATTGAAACTGTATTTAATAAATATGACCTTACATTTAAAACCGACGATCAAGGCAGGCCGATATTGGCATTTATTGGTAATAAAGGTCCCAATGGCATTATTAAAGGCGAGCGATTTGCACGGCGGATAGTAACAGACCAAACCGGGCAGGTTATTAAAGACCATTGGGATAACAAGGGAAAGTCCTGATCACCGCGATGCCTGGAAAATAAAAAAGCCGCTTAATTAAGCGGCTCTCCTGTTAATCAAACTAACTATTCAACTTCAGTAGCGGCCAATTCATTGATCGTATCGGCAGCTACACTTAACAATTTATCAGCATTCTTTTCTTCATCCAGCGTTTGTTGCAGTAAACCTTGCGCTTCTTCATAACCTAATGTGCCCGCCAATGTGCGTAGGGTGCCATAAGATGCGATCTCATAGTGTTCTACTTTTTGTGCGGCAGAAATAATAGCTACGTCGCGTACTTCGGTACCTTTGTCGGTTTCTTTCAATAGTTCATCGGCTTCTTTGAGTAAGCCTTCCATGGCTTCGCATTTTACGGCTTTAGCTTTTTCGCCCAGAGATTCAAAAACCTGTTCCAGGCGTGTAACATGGCCCTCAGTTTCAGTTAAATGTTGCTGGATCGTATTTTTTAGCTCATCAGACGTAGCGCCCTTAATCATTTTAGGCAGCGCTTTTACCAGGTGCTGTTCGGCCCAATAAATGTCTTTCAGTTCGTCCATAAATAGTTCTTTCAATGCGCTTTCCGCCTCGGGAGAGCGATTGGACGCTGTCTTAGCAGCTGTTTTGTTTTTCGTTGTAGGCATGATAGAATTTGTTTTTAATTTATTTGGATTTGTTGTAAAGCTTTAGTAGGTGGCCCGGTAATTACCGAGCCGTCAGTGTTATAACGCCCGCCGTGACAAGGGCAATCCCAGGTTTTCTCGCTGGTATTAAAGTTTACGATACAGCCGGCATGGGTACACACAGGGCTTAATGCCTGAATGTTGCCTTGCTCATCTCGATATACAGCCAGTTTTTTCCCATCATACTCCAGCACTTTACCAGTGCCTGGGACAAGTCGTTCCAACGAATCAGTTTCCGGAATGCCAAAACGATCTGCGACCAAATGGTAGGCTACATCAGCGTTTTCTTTGACAAATTCGGTAAAGCCATCAATCGGTTTTATTCGGCTGGTTGAAAATATCTCGCTGTAACGGTTTGCAACGCCTATTGCCTGATCGGCCAAAATTTTTGCTGATATAGTGCCCAGCATCATGCCGTTCCCGTTAAATCCGGTTGCGGTCAAAATACCGTCAGCCATAAAAGGGATTTGGCCGATATAAGGGAAGCCATCGGCAGGAACGTAATATTGGGATGACCAACGATACTTAACCGATGATACATTATAAAACTTGCGGGTATATTCTTCAAGATCCGAAAAGGCTTTTGCGGGGTCGTCATGGCCGGTTTTATGATCATTACCGCCTACCAATAACAATGGCTCGCCATTTATCACATGCGTACGTACATAATGATAGGGTTCCTGCAAGTCATAAACGACGGCGTCAGGATATTTGTCGTCCTTTAGTTTAACAGCTAAAACATAACTACGGTAGGGCGCACAGCGGAAGCTGAATACATTGATACCAGGTGGCATATGCGTAGCATAGATCACCCTTTTGGCAGATATCCGTTTATCATTTATAAGCACCGAATGAATATTACCCTCGCTTTCCAATTTGTCGATCAAGGTGTTTTCTGACAACATACCACCAGCTTTAAAGAAAGCATCTCTTAGAGCCATTAAATATTTGATGGGGTGAAATTGCGCCTGCCCTGTTATTTCAAGAACTTTTTTGAAAGGTACAGGTATTGGGGCTTCTTCGTTATAAACGGCGGGTATGCCAACTTTTAGCATACCCTGATAAATATCATCCAGTTGCTTTACCTCCTGGTCTGTTTCGGCATAGATGTAACCGGTTTTGTATTCGTAATCGCAATCTATTCCAAGGCGGTCTACGTTGGTTTTGATTAATGCGGCACCTTCTTGTATTGCATCGGCAAATAGTTGCGCCCCCTTCTCTCCAAAGGCACTTTCGGCCTCGGCATAGGTAGTATCGGCGAAATTATTAATATGAGCGCTTGTGCCGCCAGTTGTACCGAAGCCAACAGTGCGCAGGTCGGCTATAATTACGCGTTTTCCAGCTTGTTGCAATATTAAACCTGCCGTCAGCCCGGTAATCCCAGCACCAACAATGAGGCAATCATAAACTTGATCTGTAAGCACACCTGACGATACTCCATTTCCGGCTTGCTGCCAGGGGCTTTCCAATAAGCCGTCTCGTTTAGTTTCTTCTTTTGTGGTGCGCATAGTTTAGTTATAACTCGAAATACCACCTATAGGTTTGAAATTTTTACAAATAAGAAATTAATTAAGACTTAAGAAATATTTAGAACCCAATGGTTGTGCCAGATTGGTTAGCTGTAATTTCAAACGGAGCATGTAGATACGATTTTAAGATGGCGATTCCTGCCGTTTAAGCCGGGTACACATTGCAAACGCTATCAGGATAAGTAACCCTGCAAGGTAAAACGCGGCATGTAATGAAACCGCCGCCGCCAAACCAGCTATCGCCGGGCCCACCGCCTGCCCAATAGATACATAAGATTGATTAATACCCATGATCTCGCCTTGCTTAGACTCCTCACTATGGTCGGCTATGATTGCATTTAGCATTGGGTTACGCAGGCCATTGAATAATCCATACACACCTATGCCAATAGCGAAAGGAATAATAGTGCCTGCAAAGCCGGAAAAGATCATAGCCCCTAAACAAATTGCTGTAGAAATAAGTAACACTACAGATCTCGAAGAGATTACTTTGTTGATAAGCGGTATAGCTAATTGCATCAATATTCCGGTAATGCCGAAGCCGGCATAAAATAAGCCTACTTGCGTCGGCGATAATTTTAGCGCATCTGTACAGTAGGTTTGGAAGCCAATCAGCATAACGAACTGGGCAGTAGTCAGCAGAAAGCCCGTAAACACCGCCGAACCAATTACCGGCCATTTTAGTACATCGATTAACGAGCGATAAGTAAATGTTTTTTTCCTGGCCTGTTTCCTCTTTTTATTGTTGGTTTCTTTCAGGAAAATAAGACTCAGAACGGCAGCCGTTAGCGATAACCCGGCAGCAACAAAAAATGGAACAGTCATACCAAAACGGCTTAGTAAACCACCGGCTGCGGGCCCTATCACATAACCCAAACCAAAGGCCGAGCCAAGTAATCCAAAATATTTCGAACGGTTTTCTGAGGATGACATATCGGTTACCATAGCTTGGGCAACTGATATATCGCCGCCCGTAATCCCGTCCATTATTCGGGCAGTAAAAAGCATAATCAAGCTACCTGCCAGGCCAAACAGGGCAAACGACAGTGCCGTACCGAAAAGGCAAATCACCAATAATAATTTACGTCCATACTTATCAGACAACGCTCCTAAAACCGGGGTGGCAAAAAACTGCGCGACAGAAAATGAAGCCGTTAGCCAGCCAAGACTCTGTTTGGTCAAGCCAAACTGTTTTCCATAGCTATAAATTAGCGGAATCATCATCCCGAAACCCATCGAGTCGATGATGCAAACAAAAATTAATATCCATAATACGCGGTTTATCTTCATTGCTATTAATCAGACAGCTAAACCTTTTTACGTAGGCCGTTAATCACCCATGCTGTCACCAGGCCGCCGAAAGCGTAATACGCTATAGTAAGTAACTGTGTTTTCTGTGTCCGGGTAACAGGTACATCATTTAAACCAAGGGGTTCGGTTAGTTTCAGCGCGCCAATGCCCGCTGCCACACCATAAGCAAGACCGCGGGCCACCAGATATTTCCTTTTTCCGGCGCCTATCATGCTATAGTAAAAGGCATTGCTGAGCAAGTCGCCGGCCAATGTAGCAGTATACAAAGCATTGCCGGTTAGCGGTTCTATACCGAGCGTTTCTAAGCCTTTACTTAGTGCTTCTTCACCAACCAAATCAACCCGGGGTGTTTCCGGGTCAAGGCGTCTGGCGGTTTCATGTAGTAAATTTAGAGCGGCTGCACCTGCCAGTCCGCCTATAATGTTTTTCAGTAGTTTCATGGCTGACATTGTACAATAGCCATGCCTAACCAATTTGTTTATTAGCTGGCAAGCTTTCATTCACAGGCAACCTTTGCAGATAGCGTGTGTAGTTGTCGTCAGTTTAAATTTCGTGGGAGTATGCCTGTCCCCGGGGTTTGTGTAACAAGTTATCCCTATAGTTTGAATATCCCTTTCAATGAGTCTGCAATTCTATAACAAAAAAGCCCCAAGTCTTTCAACTTGAGGCTTTTGATTCCATGTAGCGGGGAGCAGGATCGAACTGCCGACCTTAGGGTTATGAATCCTACGCTCTAACCATCTGAGCTACCCCGCCGTAATAGGTGTCCTTAAAAAAGGTTTGCAAATATAGGATTAATTCGTTTCCTTTAGAAAAAATGTTAACATTGTGGCTTAAGCCTGAATTATAACCCCATGTCCGAGAAAAAGAAGTTTACTATTGAGTATGAAATAAAATCGTCGCCTCGCATATTATACACGTTTTTAAATGAACCTAACGGGTTGTCGCAGTGGTTTGCTGATGACGTAAGTATTCGCGATCAGATTTACACCTTTACCTGGGACGACGAGCAGCAAAAAGCCAAATTGATTGCCGCAAAAGAAAATAAACTGGTTAGATTTAAATGGGTTGACGACGAGCCGCAGTGTTATTTTGAAATGGAAATTCTGCAGGATGAACTTACCAATGACGTGGCCCTGGGCATTACCGACTTTGCAACTGAAGACGCCGTTGGCGAGCGCAGACTGATCTGGGACAATCAAATCCAATACCTTATTAGCGTGCTTGGCGCATAAAGCGTCGATTTTTTCGTTAATTTTGTATTGTGAAGAAACTGCACCTTTTATTGCTTAAATCATTTATCAGGCCATTCATCGTCACCTTTTTGATCGTGATGTTTGTGTTGTTAATGCTGTTTCTCTGGAAATATATTGACGACCTGATAGGCAAAGGTTTTGAGTGGTACGTTATTGCCGAACTGATGTTATATGCGTCGGCCACCAACGTGGCTATGGCGCTACCTTTGTCGGTGCTTCTTTCATCCATCATGACTTACGGCAGCCTTGGCGAAAATTATGAGCTGGTGGCTATTAAGTCGGCAGGTATTTCATTAACCCGGGCCGTAGCGCCTATGCTTTTGGTGGTAATTACCTTAAGTATTGCAGCATTTTTCTTTTCTGACAATATGCTACCGCGCGCTTATCTTAAATATTACTCATTGCTGTACGATGCGCGTCAGCAAAAGTCGGCCAACTTTTTACCTGAGGGCGTATTCAGCAACAGTTTTCCGGATTATACCATCCGGGTAGATAAAAAGGATAAGGATGGGCAAACCCTGCATGGCATTACTCTTTATGCCAAAGCCATTGCCAATAACCCGTCTTATGTAATGAAAGCTAAATCAGGCCGAATGTATCGCTCAAACGATAACCGTTACCTGATCATTGAGCTTGAAGATGGTGTACGTTATTCTGAAACACCCAGCACCGGATCAAACTTTAACCCTAATCCTCGCCAGATATTTACCCGTTTCCGCTTTAAATCGGCCCAAAATAAACTTGATCTGAAAGGGTTAGCGTTTACCCGTACCGACGAGAAGGAGTTTAGTGGAGCTTTCCCCATGATGGACAGACGGCAACTGAAAGATTACATGGCGCACACCGACAAATCGATAGATAGTGCCGGCCGTGCTAACCTGCCATTAGTTGCAGCCTATATTAAATATTTTTCTCTTCCTTTAAAATCTGATAACTTTAAAACCTATCAAAAATATCAACTTGGAGTAATGGCCTATGGCGATAATGTAGCCAAGTCAAATTATATCACTATAGCTTTAGGCGAGGCTCGTTCCATTCATGATCTGTTAAAGGTTCGCGGCGACCGCATGAATGAACTAGTTAAAAACTTTAGAAGTGCATTTGCACAGTACCAGGTTAAGTTTACATTGTCGGTGTCTTGTATCGCATTGTTTTTAATTGGCGCGCCAATGGGCGCTATCATTCGCAAGGGTGGGTTGGGTTTACCGGTGGTTATTTCGGTAATTTTTTTCCTGATCTTCTATATTGTCAAAACTATAGGCGAAAAAGCCGCGCACGAAGGTAGTATGTCGGGCTTATTCGGCGCCTGGATATCAATTATCGTAATAACACCGGTTGGCCTTTTTCTTTCCTATAAGGCTGCTACCGATTCGGCACTGTTTGACATGGAAATCTATAGAAGGTTCTTTGAAAACATAGCCAATAAGTTTAAAAAAAGTAAAGCTTAATTGCACCAAAGCACATGCTCGCTAATCACATAAAAAAACCGTTTTTGGTTAATAAATTTATGTGGTTGCTGGGTTGTATTTTGGTTGTAAACATTGTTCAGGCCTGCTCCTCAGCATTGCTGAATGATGAACCTTATTATTGGATTTATGCCAAATATCTAAGCTGGGGGTATTTTGATCATCCGCCGATGATTGCATTTTTGATCAAGCTTGGTAGTACAATTGTCGGTGGCGAGATTGGTGTCAGATTATTCCCGCTGTTACTGGGCAGCGGCACTTTCTACCTGATCTGTAAAATTATAGCCGGCGAAGCCGAAATAAATTTTAAGTTGCTGGCACTGCTCTTGTTTTCGTCGTTATTTCTTAATCTGTATTCTTTCCTGGCTATTCCCGATACGCCCTTGCTTTTCTTCGGGACATTATTTCTCTATTTGTATCGCAGATATTTAGACCGGGATAATATAGCTAATGCTGCCTTGTTGGGTTTGATTACGGCTTTACTGTTATACGCCAAATATCATGGTATATTAATAGTATTATTCACGGTGATGTCAAACCCGCAATTGCTACGCAGGCGTTCGTTTTATTTAATAGCGATAATTGCATTGGTGTTGTACGCACCGCATATTTACTGGGAGATGCAGCATGATTACCCCACTATCAGGTTTCAATTTGCAGGGCGGACGGAAGCATTAGGCATTCAGCACACCTTGAGTTACCTGGGCGAGCAGGCGGCAGTTACCGGTCCGGTGATTTTGTTGCTGTTCAGTATTTTATACCGGCCTAAAAACCAGTTTCAAAAAACTTTGAAGTATAATGTGATCGGGGTTTTTATTTTTTTCCTGATATCATCTGTTAAGGCAATGGTAAATGTGCACTGGACAGCTATTGCCTGGCCGCCAATGTTATGTTTGAGTTACTTGTATATAGACAAGCTTACAACTGTTACCAAATTGGTTTACGGTCTACTGGTCATTAACCTGGTAGCGGTAATTGTACTCAGACTTAACCTGAGTTTGGATTGGTTCCGAATACCTAATTTTAATGATAAAAACCCGAAGATGATGGCCTCGATATTAAAGGGGGAAGCTAATGGCCGCCCCCTGGTTTTTGACAATACTTATAACGAGCCGTCATATTATGCCTTTTATACCGGTCAGGAGTGCTTTGCTGTAAACGATATATGGTATAAAAAGACGCAGTATAATTATCTGCCCGGCTTAGAACAGAAATTTCAAGATAAGACAGTAGCTTATGTTTCAGACGGTGCGGTAGATAAAACCAGCCGTCCGATCGTAATTCCCAGGGAAAAAAAATATTACCTGACGTTTATCAACCATTTTACTTCATTTACCGGCGTGAATGTGCGCATATTAAATACGGTAAGCGATTTAAAGAGTAATGAAAAAGCCACGTTCCATGTGTCGATCGATGCTTCTCAACCTGAGATAGAGCGATTAAAATCAACAGAGGCCTTTCTAATATTAACATTCACAAATAACAAAACTCAAGTGCCTGCTTATTACACATATCCACTATTAGAGCCCATAAATGGCAAGCCTTTTAAATTAACTTTCAAAGCACCGCCGCCCGGCAGTTATCGATATCAGTTCTCTGTTGTAGCCAAACAGCATATCGGCGTCGGCTTTAATAGTAATATCTATCACTGTAAGGTTAATTAAACATTACAGTGTACAGACCGGAATATTTTTGTTATGAGTTAACTTTGTTGTTAAAAGGTACGTTATATTAATAAGCCACCAGGAAATAAAATGCTAAACACCATACCAGAAGCTATTGAAGCAATAAAAGCCGGCAAAATAATTATTGTGGTTGATGATGAGGATAGGGAAAATGAAGGCGACTTTTTAGTCGCGGCACGATATGCCACGCCCGGGGCTGTAAACTTCATGGTACGTCATGGCCGTGGTTTGGTTTGTGCTCCCATTACTCAACAACGCGCATCTGAGCTGGAACTGGAGCCAATGGTAAGTAACAATACTACCTCTTACGAAACCAATTTTACCGTTTCAATTGATTTACTGGAAGGATGTACTACCGGGATATCTGCTACCGACCGTTCAAAGACTATACTGGCACTTATTGATCCGGCCACCAAGCCTGAGGATTTGGGCCGTCCGGGACATATCTTTCCGCTGATAGCCAAAAATGGCGGCGTATTGCGTAGGGCAGGACATACCGAAGCTACAGTTGACTTGGCTGTATTAGCTGGATTGGAGCCCGCAGGTGTGATTTGCGAGATCATGACCGAAAATGGCGATATGGCTCGTTTACCTGACCTTTTACAGATGGCCAGGGATTTTGATTTAAAAATTGTATCAATAAAAGATTTGATAGCCTATCGTTTGGATACCGAGACACTAGTAAAAAAAGAAGTATCTGTTAAACTGCCAACAGAGTGGGGCGATTTTGAAATGACAGCTTATACCCAACTCAATACTGGCGAAAACCACATTGCACTGGTAAAAGGAACCTGGGAGCCGGGCGAGCCTATATTGGTACGCGTACACAGCTCATGCGTCACCGGTGACATTTTTGGCTCATGCCGTTGCGATTGCGGCCCTCAGTTACATAGGGCTATGGAGATGATTGAGAAAGAAGGTAAGGGCGTAATTGTGTATATGAACCAGGAAGGTAGAGGCATTGGGCTGGTAAACAAGCTGAAAGCTTATAACCTGCAGGAAAACGGCTTTGATACGGTAGAGGCTAATTTGAAATTAGGTTTTAAAATGGATCAGCGCGATTATGGTATTGGTGCTCAGATATTGCGTAATCTGGGGGTTACCAAAATGCGGTTAATGAGTAATAATCCTAAAAAACGTGCGGGTTTAATTGGCTATGGGCTTGAAGTGGTCGAGAATATTCCAATTGAAATTGCAGCTAATCCGCATAACGAGGCGTACCTGAAAACCAAGCGCGACAAGATGGATCATACCATTATGCGCAATCATTAATATTCTTCTTCTTCATCCTTCTTTGCCGGCTGCACTGTAGTAGGCGGAGGCGGAGTATTGCCATTTGATAACGGCGTGGTTATCGGTGTTGCCATTGGTGCTACCTGATTATTGGGAAGTGCGCGGCGACGTGTGAAAATATATCGTAAAAACTCGCCGAAGGTGTCAAAATCGCGCTGGTAAACCAGGCCCAGGCCATTTACATACTGTATTGAGTTTTGATCAATGGCACCCAAAGTTGTATTCAAGGCGCGGTATGAATAGCGACCGCTCAGCGAACCATCTTTTTTAATCAGGTAAGATGCCTGAAAATCTTTGGTGAGGGCGTTGAAGTTTGAATTAAATAATGTGCTGTTAAGAGATAATGAACTACTGCCTGTAGTGTTAAACAAGCTTCCGTCAAGTATTATCCTTTCATGGGCCAGTTTTAATGATGCACTTACGTCGTTGAACGAGCGTATATTCAAATCCAGATTTTTCACCACATGAGATTGTGCTATCAGGTTATTTAGTTTATTAAACGCAAACTCTAAGGCTGCGCTTTTTGCGGTTCCTGCCACCTGGTCTGTAAGGTTGTTGGTACCTGCACCGGAAGCGAAACTTCTGGTAACAATAACGCTCAGCGCCTGCCGGTTGCGGTTGTTATTGTCGGCCAGGTAAGTGGCCAGTTCGTCCTTAATTGATGGGTCGGTAGGAAAGTTAAAGTCAAAATTGATGTCCGGCTGAATCAGTGAATTAGTGATCAGCAACTCAGCTTGTACCAATTCAGGGTTGGAGCCCTTCGGGCTTGGATAACCTGCGGCGTCATATAGGGGTTTAACCTCGGCCCGTACCTCATAAATAGCGCTAAGATTAATTTGAGCATTGCTTGGATTACCTGTCCAGCGAATGGTACCGCCCTGATTTACCGTAAAGTTTTTACTAATGAAATTCTTGGCTGTAAAATCAAACTTACCCGATGTAATGGTAAACTCGCCAAACATATCAAAATCGCCCAGGCTATTTATGCGCAAGCTCAGGTTTCTGGCTTGTCCGCTGCCTTGAAGCACACCATAGTCTGTCGTTATTTTTACAACGGTTTTCTCATCAACATTGAGGTTAAAATTTAGTGTAACCCCGTTAAAAGCTTTCGTTTTGTCAAACCTGGCCGTCGCTGTATCTTTATGGCTTACAAAGTTGATAAAGTCGTAATCGCTTGCCGTAGTCGATGTATTTAATGGGATATTAAATACAGTGCCCGCCTGGGTTGACGCATTGATATTAATATTCATATTATCAATTGGCCCAACAAAGCTAAAATCGCCGGTGGCATAAGCGGTACCAAAATACAGGTGATTATCTTTAAAGTTGGTGTTCAGCGCCAAAAGGTTGGTGGCGTGTAACGATATGTCGATTGTAGGGTCTGACAGATTATTAAGATCTACCTTACCATTAGCTATACCTGTGCCGCCTCTGCTATCTTTCAATATCATATTGTTGATATTGATGATGCTGTTTTTTACACTCAGCTTATTGCTAACCGTATATGGAGTTTTCAGATAGTTTACTGTAAGGCCGGTATTATCCAGTGTAATATTGCCGTTTAGCTCGGGCTTGGCCAGTGAGCCGGTAAGTTTAAGATCTGTCGATACAGTTCCTTTTAAATCAGATACCAGGTTTTTAATAAATGGCTCGAAAATGACAGCCTCCGTTTGGGTCATCTTTACATCAAAATCAAGTTTATCATCAGTGCCTTTACCCAGGTAGTAAGCCCCGGCAATGTTTAATGTTTCAAGTCCCTTGTTAAGGATATTGACTTTCATGTTGGCCCGGCTTCTTTTATTGTCAAGGCTTGATACCACCTTTATATTACCGACCTCCGTATTATTCATTTTGAATGAATCTATAGCCAATTGTGCGTCAACACCCGGCGATTTCAGGATAGAACTTAAAACTACATCGCCATTCATGGTGCCATTCATCTGGATATCGGCAGCTTTAGTCAATTCGTTGAGCGTCGACATTCTGAATTTGTTGAACGATACCTTTAATTGATCTGCGGCGTTTTCAGAAATAAAACCATTGATGCGGGCCACCTGCTCACCGTTTGAAAGCTCAAAGCCTGAAATTTGTGTTTTTCCATCAAGCAACCTGATTCGTACCTGTTCCCTCAAGCGCCACTTTTGATGCTCTATAATAATATCCGATGGAAGCAATTTTAGTTTGGCTGTAGTATCGCGGCCAAACTCAACCAGGCCATAAAGGTCTAACTGGTTAGTCGCATCTTTATCGGCTAGCTTGACGTTAAATTTAAGGCTATCGTTATTAACAAAGTTGGTAATTCCAATATTCTTAATTAATAAGTCCTTACTCAGGTCGATTTGCCTTAAAGATACGTTCAAACTCAGGTTATTGTCGTTGGTGCTTTCGTCCAAAATAAAATCATGGAAAATGATTTTTTTATAATTGATGGTCTTAATATAGCCGTTGATGGTAGCCGTTTTTTCGACCGAATTAAATGTGCCGATAAAAGTACCCTGCTCGGGTATTTTTAAATCCGGAAGAAAAATAGCAGTTAACGGATCCAGGTTTTTGATTTTTAAATTCAGCTCAAAATTTTGCGGCTTAGGCGGCGTAATATCTAATTGTAAAGACGGAATGTACTTTTTGGCTATGGTCTTAAAGTACGATGGTAACGTAGCCAGGTCGTAACTGCCTTTAAGTGTGCCATCCAAAGCATCAGAGCGTAGCGTAATACTCCTTGAACTGCCTTTGCCGCTGGCCGAAAAATAAACCGAATCTAAAAGGTAATTATTGCGTGGGTCGACAATACGTATGGGCGATAGCATCACCCTGCCTTCCAGATTTTTCAGATTATTACCAGAAAATGTAGTATTAAGCTGTGCACTAATGGTAATTGTATCCCGCATCAATTTTAACTTATTCAGGTTAGCATCATGCAGGTTTGCTACAAACGAATAAACTGGTAAAGCAGGGTTAAGGTCGACGCGCCCATTACCATCAAACTTAATATTTTTATCGTTGATGGTTAGTTTGGCGTTTATCTTCTTACCCGCGTAGTTGCCGTTTACAGCGATGTTTTTATAGTTGTAACCTTTCAGGTCAAAATAAGCGATGTTGGCGCTAATATTGGCATTCAGGTTTTTAAGCTCGTTGCCGCTGCCATTAATATTTGCTTTAAATGAGGTACGGCCGAAGGTGTTGTCACCTAATAAACTCCCTAAATCAAAATTATAGGCGTCTAAAGTGCCGCTATAGGCAGGCATTCCTGCCCGGTTTGTTTTAAGTTTTATATTGGGGTCAAAACGGCCTAATCGGGTTTTAAAAATGCCTGCTACAGTAAAGTCGTTTTGCAAACCTTTAAAAGTGCCGGTAAAGTTTACGTTGCCAAAATTACTTACAACTTCAGGGATGGCAGCTTTTGGTTGGCCTGTAAAATGGGCATATAAAAAGTCGAGGTCTTTTTTGTTGGTAGCTATTTGTTCAAAGTTAAGGTCAAGATAGGTATGGTCCCAATGTGGCAGGCCCTTTATGCTGAAATTACCTTTCATAAAAGTTGCCTGTCCGGCTGTAACCGTTAAATCAGTAGCTTTTAAGTTATTTACAAGGCCTTGTATACGGCCGTTAACGCCAAGTTCGAAATTGATTTTTTCAAGTCCACTTGTAAAATAGGCGATATCTGTTGATGATATATGCGATTCGCGGAAATGGCCGTCCATATTAATCTTACCGGTAAAATCATTGAAATCAGCGAACGCATTAAAGCGCATATTCAAATAATTACGTAGCAATGAATGCGGCGTTTGGATAAACAAATGCCTGGCCAATATACGGTTGCTGTCAATAGTAGTTAACGCGGAATAATTTTTTAAATAAAAACCACCCTTTTCTTTCAGGGTAAGATGCTGCACATTGCCGGCGAAGGTGTGATGTATTAAATCGATATTGTTAACAGTAACACTCAGGTTATAAACGTCGAGGTCGTCAAAGTTTATACCGTTAACTACCTCATGCTTTTTCAGGTTTTTATATCGGAAATGAAAATTATTAATCACCGATTTTTCAAAAGTCATGATCCAGGGCTTGCCTGGAACGGTTTTGCTGGTATCTTTTGATTTTAGGCTATCAATAACAAACTGCATGTTGGTAATACCATTAGTTTGTTTTTTCAGGTAAACCGAGCCGTTGTCCAATTGTATCAGCTTAAAGTTAAGTTTATGTTGCTGGATACTATGGAATATGGAAAACCCGCTCAGCTCGACAGTTAACCTGGGCGTGCGCACCAGTGTGTCGCGCACTTTGTCTAAAACATAAAAATCTTCTAAAACTACTGAGGTAAAAGGTTTAATATAGAGGCTTTTAACATTAACTTCGGTGCCGAGCCTTTTGGAAAGGTAAGCAGTGGCTTTTTTGGCAGCCCAGGTTTGTACAGGTTTATACTGGAACACCAATACCAATACACTCGCCATTAACAGCAGGAACAGTACAATGCCAAGCGCTATTTTTATTACTTTTTTAATAACTTTGCGGTTTAATTATTGGATTATTGAATTACTGATTTATCGAATCGGACTTTGCACCTGTCGGCTAAACCAATAATTCTGCCAAATAGTTTTTTATAAATTAATTTATTGGGTGACATGACCATTGCCTGGTTTAATTACCAATTCAAATTCACTCATTCACTAAATCACTCATTCAATCATTATACAAGTGCCTGTAATTTTAGCCATCGAATCTTCATGTGATGATACCTCAGCATCAGTTTGTGTTGACGGAAAAGTATTAAGCAATGTTATTGCCAATCAATCCATCCACGAAGCTTATGGCGGCGTTGTCCCTGAGCTTGCCTCAAGGGTACATCAGCAAAACATTGTTCCGGCTGTGCAACAGGCCCTCGCGAGGGCAAAAGTAAGCAAAAATGCGGTTGATGCGGTAGCTTTTACACGCGGACCGGGACTTTTAGGTTCGTTGCTGGTAGGGGTATCATTTGCCAAGGCTTTTGCGCTGGCAAAAAATATTCCCCTTATTGAGGTTAACCACATGCAGGCGCACGTTTTAGCGCATTTTATTGGCGACAATAAGCCATCATTCCCCTTTCTGTGCCTTACCGTATCAGGCGGACATACCCAGATTGTTTTGGTAAAAGATTATTTTGATATGGAAGTTGTGGGCCAGACGTTAGATGATGCGGCCGGCGAGGCAATGGATAAAACCAGCAAAATATTGGGGCTGCCGTATCCCGGCGGGCCGCTCATTGACAAAAATGCACGCCTGGGTAATCCTGAGGCATACAAATTTCCTGAGCCACAAATACCAGGCTTTGATTTTAGTTTCAGCGGATTAAAAACATCGATACTTTATTTTATCCGAGACAACGTTGCACAAACCCCTGACTTTATTGCAGAAAATATCAACGATATCTGTGCCTCTGTTGAAAACAGGATCGTGACTATCCTGCTTAATAAACTAAAAAGGGCGGCTGCACACTACGGCATAAAGGACATTGCTTTGGCGGGTGGAGTTTCGGCTAATACAGGTTTAAGGTTAGGCACAAAAGCCATGTGCGACCAAAATGGCTGGAACTGTTTTATTCCTGAAATGCAATATTGTACAGACAACGCCGGTATGATTGCTATTGCCGGTTATCACAAATATTTAAAAGGGGAATTCGCGTCGCAAAGTGTGGTCCCGCTGGCGCGTATGCCGATGTAAGGCCAGGCCAATTCCAATAGAGAGAATAAATTTCAACAATGAAAAAAATAAATATAGTATTGACTTTTAATACTCCCTTTAGGGAACTGGAGGCCGTATGACAGGACCCTCACTTATTTTCTGGATAATTTTTGTAATCCCCCTGGTGGCATTTTTGATCTGGCTTATGCGTCAGGACAAACGCAAAGGATGGATAGGATTAGTGGTGCTGGCGGTTATTGTAGTTGGCGCGGTAGTTTATACTATTGTAAAAAACGATGGTAAACAAGATGCAAACGTTACTCAGCAGCCAGCGAACTAAAAGTATAGCCCTGTTTACTCCAATACTCCATTGCTTTAGGCAAAGCATACTGCAGGCGATCAAAAGCTTTTAGGCTGTCATGAAACAGCACAATATCGCCGCGCTGAGTGTGTTTAGTAACGTTTTTTAAACATTGCTCAGGTTTTACAGTAGTATCAAAATCCGCACTCAAAACGTTCCACATGATTACTTTCAAATCGGGTTTAGCCTTTTTTAATAAGGCGGCCTGCGATCTTTTAATGCGGCCGTGCGGCGGCCTGAAAAGCTTGCTGCCAATTATTTCATCGGCCAAAAGAAAGTTATCAAGGTAAGTCCAGTCGTCAGTATCCCAACCTTTTAAATGATTATACGTATGATTGCCTATGGCGTGACCTCCAGCCTTTACCTGTTCAAAAATGTCGGGGTGTTTGCGTATGTTATCGCCAATGCAAAAAAACGTAGCTTTAGCGTTATATTGCTTTAAAATATTTAACACAAAAGGTGTAACAATAGGTATAGGCCCATCGTCAAACGTCAGATAAATGCAGCGGTTGGCATTGCCTGTATCCCAGGTTAACAGGGGATACAGCTTTTTAAGAAGCCAGGGAGTTTTTACCAGGTACATTTACTTTTTTTAACTAATTGATGATAGATTTGAGGAATTGATAATCAGGATATCAAATCTAATACCTAATAGCTATATCTCAAACTGTTGCACTAATAAAGTTTATGATAAAACATATTTTCGGACGAATAAGTATTTTTTTAGGCCTGGTTCTTACATTGATATCATTAGATGTCAACGCCCAGGAAAAGATCACCTTACAAATGGCGGTCGACCGCACGTTAGCCAACAACCTTACCATAAAGCAGGCACAAATAAACGAATCATTAGGCCTGGCCGATTTAGAACAGGCAAAAAATAACCGGCTGCCAAGCTTAAATGCGGGCACTCAGGGTGGCTATAACTTTGGCCGCAGCCAGGTAGCCGGGGCTTTTACTTATACGTCATCAACCTCATTAAACGTCAACGGTAACGCACAATTGCAATTTACATTATACCAGGGCGGGCAATTACATAATCAAATCATTCAGAATAAATTATTGCTGGATGTTAGCAAAGGCCAGACATCAAAAATTAAAAATGACCTGATCTTAAATGTGGTGACCGATTACCTGCAGATACTTACTAACCAGGACCTGGTGGATGCAGCCAAACAACAAGTTGATATTGCTAATCAGAATTTAGAGAAATCAAATATCAGCTTTAAGGTGGGTAATCAAACCCTGGCCGATCTGTCGCAGGCTAAAGCCCAGGTATCCACAGCAACGCTAAATTTAACTACGGCCCAGAACCAGTTGGATCTTTCTATCCTGGTTTTGAAACAGTATATGGAGATGGATCCTAATACACCGATTATAGTGGAACGTCCGGATGTCAGCAAATTAACTGATATTAAAACCGTTTATGATGCAAACGAAGTAGTAAAGACGGCATTAACCGTTAATCCGGATGTGTTATTGGCCGAGCTACAACAGAAAACTTATCAGCAGGCGATTGATCTGGCCAAAGGTTATTATTACCCTACGGTAAGTCTATATGGGGGCTTAGCTTCCAGCTATTCAAATCGGCTTGATACAAAGCTGACGGGATATAGTACGGTCATTCAACAGATCGGTATTACCCAAATCACACAAGAAAAAGTGGTGTCATCCTATCAACAGGGTGTTTACGGCCCATATTCGGCGTTCGAGCAGATTCGGGATAATTTTAATCAAAATATTGGGCTGAGTATCCAGATCCCGATCTTTAACCGTTTTAACGCTCGTACTGCCGTACGCAAAGCGCGGCTTAATTATGAAAGCGCACAGTTAAACACGCAGATAGCCAAAAACAATTTGAGTAAAACCATCATACAGGCGGTTTTAGATCTGTCTGCAGCCGAAAAGCAATATCAATCCGCCCAACAAACTTACGATGCCAACAAAGCCGCGCTGAATGTTACCAAACAACGTTATGATGTTGGCCTGGTAAACTCGTTAGACTACAACACCGCGGTTACCAATTTTAATAAATCAGAAAATGACATGATCGAGGCCCGGTATGCTGTCATCTTCAGAAGCAAGATCATTGATTACTACCTGGGCAATACCATCACACTTTAAATACCAAATCAATCCATATCATGGGAAAGACTACTAAATATATATTAATTACAGTTGCCGCTTTAATTGTATTGCTGTTAATTGGCAAGGCAACGGGTATCATAGGTAAATCAACCAACATCCAGGTAGCTACCGAAAAAGCTGCCGAGCGCGATATTAACGAAACTGTATCAGCCAGCGGAAAGATAAAACCACATGTTGAGGTAAAGATCAGCCCCGAAGTATCGGGCGAGGTGGTTGAACTACCTGTCAAAGAAGGTGATGTAGTAAAAAAAGGCGAATTGATCTGTCGTATTCGTCCGGATATTTTAAAGTCTGGGTATGAGCGTGCTGTGGCATCATATAACTCACAAAAAGCCAGTGTAGGCAACTCGGCTCAAATGCTTAAACAAGCCGAGGCTACCTTTAACAACCAGGCATCTAACTATAAAAGAAGTAAGGAGTTGTTCGATAACAAAGTGTTAACCGCTGCCGAGTTTGACAATGCCAAAGCAAGCTATGAAGGTGCCAAAGCTGCCTTAGAAGCTGCCAAACAAAACGTAATTGGTTCAAAATATGGGCTGGCCCAATCATCTGCATCAGTAAAAGAAGCGCAGGATAATTTATACAAAACTACTATTTACTCACCGGTTGATGGGGTTATATCAAAACTGTCGATAGAAAAAGGTGAACGTGTTTTGGGTACTGCCCAGTTTGCCGGTACCGAGATCATGACTATATCAGACCTAAGCCAGATGGATGTAAATGTCGATGTTAACGAAAACGACATTAATCGTATTACCATTGGCGACTCATCAAAAATTGAAGTAGATGCTTTTTTAGGCAAGAAGTTTAAAGGCGTGGTGACCGAAATTGGCAGCTCGGCCAATGTAGTAGGTACCACGGCCGACCAGGTAACTAACTTCACTGTAAAGGTTAGAATAGACCCAAATTCGTATATGGATTTGTTGAAAAAGGGCAGCGGCAATCCGTCTCCATTCCGCCCCGGGTTAACTGCTACCGTTGACATCATGACCAATCATGATAAAGGTTTATCGGTACCCATCCAGGCGGTTACTACCCGCGATGAAAAGAAAACAGACAACGTTATAAAAAAAGACGATGCTAACAATAAAACTGCAAACAATGCCCCTGCAAAAGAATACGTATTTGTTTACAATGGGGGCAAAGTTAAACAGGTGCAGGTTACCACCGGCATACAAGATGATATGTACATCCGAATATTAAGTGGCCTTAAGGCTGGCGACGAGGTAGTATCAGCTCCATATCCTGCCATATCTAAAACGTTGAAAGACGGATCGCTGGTTGATAAGGTAGACAAGTCGAAGTTGTTTGATGCCAAGGATGGCAAATAACATTTTTAGTTAAATTTCTAACTTTGTTTGCCGGATAAGCCGGCCGTACTGTTAATGCAATATAAAAACAACAAAATACTAGTTGTTGGCGGGGGTAGCTGGGCTACGGCCAATATTAAAATGCTGACTGATAATATCATTGAAAAAGAAGTTTTTTGGTGGATGCGCAATGAACAAGCTGTTGAACACGTGCATAAATTTGGTCATAACCCCAACTACCTGAGTTCAGTTGAAATAAAGGTGCCTGCCCAAAACATCTCGACCGATCTGAAAGCATTAATAGCCAGGGCAGATGTCATCTTGTTAAACGTACCAGCCGCCTTTTTAAAAGAAGCCCTGATCAAAATAACTGCCGATGATTTTAAAGACAAAAAAGTAGTATCGGCCATAAAAGGTATTGTGCCTGATGAAAACCTGATCATTGGTGAATTCCTAAATAAAAAATATGAGATATCTTTCGATAATTTTGTGGTGATCAGCGGGCCTTGCCATGCTGAAGAAGTTGCATTGGAAAAGCTATCATACCTCACCATAGCCTCCGGCGACCCGGCACTAGCCACAGAGTTTGCGGGTATGCTCAATACCCGCTACATCAAAACTATTGTGTCTGACGATATTTACGGCACCGAATATGCCGCCGTACTCAAAAACATTTACGCTATTGCAGGCGGTATCTGCCATGGTGTGGGTTACGGCGATAACTTTCAGGCGGTATTGATATCGAATGCTATACGCGAGCTAATGCATTTTGTAGACGCCGTACACCCCATTACCCGCGATATCAAAGAATCTGCCTACCTGGGCGACTTATTGGTTACAGCCTATTCACAGTTTAGCCGTAACCGTACCTTTGGTAACATGATAGGCAAGGGTTATACTGTTACTTCGGCACAGTTGGAAATGAATATGGTTGCTGAAGGTTACTACGCCGTAAACTGCCTGCACGAGATCAATAAACAATACCAGGTAAGCATGCCTATAGTTGATGCCGTTTACGCTATTCTTTACGAAAAGCGTTCGCCCGTTATGGAAATGCGGAAATTAGCTGAACAGTTGAATTAAGCCTTTGTATCTATTTAAACGTTATGGTGTATCATGACACTGGTGACACATCCTGATAGAATTAACGCTTATTAAAATGATCTGGCAGAAGAGGCGTTAAAGCAACCGTTGTACTGGATCACATACGCGTCCGCGTGTTTGGTACGATGAATATATTTAGCTTTCAGGATAGTATTTGCTTCCATAGTTATAGGATTAAGCTCTTTATAAAGATAGACATCATTAATAAACTGGCAACAAAATTGCATGTAGTGTTCTTACTAATAGATACTATTATGAAAAACTCACTTAAATTATCGTTTTTGGCTGCAGCTATGTTTGCTGCGAGCCAAACCTTTGCACAAGAACATAAAACAGTCGATAAAAGAATAGGCCACGCAGCAAAAGACGTAGGCCATGCAACCGGCTCGGCTGCAAGGAATGTAGGTCATGCCACCGGCTCGGCAGCAAAAGATGTGGGCCATGCAACTGGCTCGGCTGCAAGGAATGTAGGTCATGCCACCGGGTCGGCTGCAAAAGATGTGGGCCATGCCACTGGCTCGGCTGCAAGGAATGTAGGTCATGCCACCGGCTCAGCTGCCAGAGACGTAGGTCATAAAACATCAGAGGTTGCCTCAAAAGGCGCGGCAGCTGTTAGCGATAACAGATACGAGGGACATTGGTCACGTACAGGCGATAATGTTTATATCGACGAGCATCACAAGTATTTTTATGTAGACAAAAAAGGTCATCGTCAATTTATTACTCAAGCGCAAATGCGTACTAAACGTATAGAAGACTAAATGGTTGTAAGGTATGTCACAACAGTGTGCTACACTATGAAAACATATGCGTTAATAGCCGTTCATGTACTCACTGCGATATTGCTGGCGGGTATGGCGTGATTTTTAAGATTGAAGTATAAAGATTGGATATCGTTTGCCGATAGGTTCCAATCTTTATTCTCCAATACCCATCTTTATCTCCAAACAAAAGCCCCTCCGATCAATCGAAGAGGCTCTGTTAACTAAAAACTAAACTAAAACTATTTTTTGAGTTTAAAAATTGGAGGTCGGTATTAAGATTGGCTATTTATTTAGCCAACCTTAATCTTCAAACTCTATCTTTAAAACCTGCGCTTGCGCTCCGGGCGATCTTCGCGGCGTTTGCCGGAAAAATCACGGAAGCCTGAGTTGCCGCTGTCTCTGCGATCACCTCCGCGGTTACCGCCTTCTCTGCGGTCGCCACCACGATAGCCGCCTTCACGACGGTCGCCGTCTCTGCGATCACTGCCACCACGGTAGCTACCTTCTCTGCGGTCCCCGCCGCTACGGCTGCTGCTGGTGCCTTCGCCAGATATCTCAATTCTAACCTCGCGGCCTTTAAATTGAACACCTTTAAAGTTGTCGATCACTATTTGTGTTTCAGCATGCGGAACTTCAAAGAATGAGTAAACACCCTTAACGTCGATCTTACCTATTACACGGCCGCTTATCTTGGCATTGTTGCAGATATAACCCAGCAAGTCGCCACGGTTAAACTCATCAACTGAACCTAAATTGATAAACAGGCGGGTGTATTCAGATTTGCCGCCAGACTCACGTCCTGAACGTTCTCCACGTTCACTTCGCTCATACCTGCTTTCTTCAACAGGAGCATTCAGATCAGGAGCATTTTTATAGTAATCTAAAAAGCGGTTAAACTCGATAGAAGCAAAACGCTTTATAAAGTCTTCTTTAGAAATATCCTTAAACTCTTCCATGATGCGTGGAATATATTGTTCGATCTGTTGCTCGTTCACTTCAACATCATGTATTTTATGAACAATAGAAAACAATTGTTTCTCGCACACGTCAAAGCCTGTCGGGATTTCCGCTTTAACAAATTTCTTACCGATAACACGCTCAATCTGGCGGATCTTGCCTAATTCTTTTGCGTGAACAATAGCAATAGACACACCGGTTTTACCTGCACGGGCAGTACGTCCGCTTCGGTGGGTGTAATTCTCAACCTCATCTGGTAATGAGTAATTGATAACGTGTGTTACGTCGTTAACGTCAATACCACGTGCGGCTACGTCAGTTGCAATTAATAACTGCAGGCTACGGTCGCGGTAACGTTTCATTACCTTATCGCGTTGTTGCTGCGAAAGGTCGCCATGTAATGAATCGGCATTATAGCCGTCTTTCATTAAAGCTTCAGCAATATCCTGGGTTTCAATTTTGGTACGGCAAAATACAATACCGAAAATATCAGGGTTAAAGTCAACAATACGTTTAAAAGCGGCATACTTTTCACGGGCACGTACTACATAGTACTCGTGCTCGATATTGGCATTGCCTGTGTTTTTGGTGCCCATGGTAAGCTCAAACGGCTCATTCATGTACTTTTTAGCTATACGGCGTACTTCGGCCGGCATAGTTGCAGAAAACAGCCATGTTTTCTTGGTGTCCGGGGTAGTGGACAAGATACTGTCAATATCTTCCTGAAAGCCCATATTGAGCATTTCATCAGCTTCATCCAGCACTACAAATTTAACCTGACTAAAATCAATAGCCTTACGGTTAATGATGTCAAGCATACGGCCAGGAGTGGCTACAACAATTTGTACACCACGACGTATCTGGCGCAATTGGTCAGAGATACTTGCTCCGCCATAAACGGCAACAACGTTAACGTTGTGCATTTTTTTGGAGTAGTTCTTAATGTCGTTTGTGATTTGCAAGCAAAGCTCGCGCGTTGGACACAAAACAAGTGCCTGTGGATGATTCTCTTCGAAATCCAACAGTTCTAATAACGGCAGGCCAAAGGCAGCAGTTTTACCGGTCCCGGTTTGGGCTAATCCGACAAAATCGTTGCTGCCTGTTAACAATACCGGAATTGACTGTTCCTGGATTGGCGTAGGGTTTTCAAACCCTAATTCAGAGATGGCATTAACAATATCATGACGGATTCCCAGATTTAAAAATGGGTTCATGATTTAAAATAACGTATTCGGCTACATCGCCAAATCGGGCGCAAAGGTACGGGTTATTATTCGCAATTCAAACAGCTGCATCAAAGCCTTTTACATCGGCGTGATAATTGTGTTCATTTGATAACTAATATTTAATAACGATTGCAGCAAATATCAGAGGGGCAAGGCAAAACCATTGGATTAATGGTCAGCTCTGTCCGGTCTCAACAAACCTTTACTGGTATTCAAATACACCAAAAACAACCCGATTACCCCGGCGGTAATACAAACATCAGCTACATTAAAAATGCCGGTGCGCAGGCTGCCAATGCCCATGTTCATGAAATCGGTAACATGGCGGTCGTAAATAATGCGGTCGATGATATTACCCAGTCCGCCGGCAATGATCATCGCGAAGCAAAATAACTTAAACATGCTAAAATCATTTAGCTGCCTCATTACATAAACAAATAACATAATAATAACGCCTAAGGGGAGAATGCTTAACAACCAAAAGCTAAAGGGCTGGGGCAGGCTGTCGCCAAAGCTTAAGGCCGCCCCGGTGTTTTCTACGTATTCCAGGATAAAGGTGTCGTGAAAATACGACTTGGGCTGGCTGTACATCAAATGTTCTTTAGCCAGTTGCTTGGTCCACCTGTCGGCACCGATAAATGCCACACAAATCAAACAGAATAAACATACTTTTAAACGGGTGCTCATACGCTTATCTTAACCTGTCGGCAGAACGTACCAGTTTCTCGTCTTTCTGTATTGATTTTTGTGCAATGACAATCAGCAGCAGGCTTAATGACACCAATATAATGCCAATACCATAATTGCTCATATTCAGGTAAGCCCCGTCGATAGCATTTTTAACCGTTTGCGATAGCCAGTAACTGTAAGCAATAATTACCAGCACGAGGCCATAACACATATTGATTTGCTTGCGACGATTTTTATAAAAGAAGATAACCGTTAAAGGCAGCAATGCTACAAAGGCCGTGGCAATAATAAGCGGAATAAATACTTCGGTATGGGTTGCCTGGCCATTTACATCTTTAAAAACGCCGGTAACTGTAATGGTTTCCGGCTGGCCATTTACATATACGCCGTGTACCAGCGGGAAAACAAATAACCCCGCTATTACCAGCCCGGCAAATAACAGATATAAAGTTTGTATACGTTGTATCATTATTAACAAATTAAAGAAGCAAATATAATTGTGCTTATTGATAAATTGTTATAACTGTTATAATATTAATAATATGCGAATTATTTGTAATTTTAGTGCACCTTATTTACTACATACAACATGGCAAATACCCCTGATTCTTCGATGAGCCCTACAGATGTAAAGCTTGGAGATAACCATTTGAAAAGCATTTTTCTGGAGCACTTAAATAGCATCTATTTTGGCAAGCACCATTTACTGGCTTTTTTTGACGAGATAGAAACCATTGCTTCATTGCAACAACTTAAACTGGCTATTGATGAATTACGTACGGATACCCACAAGCAGATAGACTACATGGATGATATTTACCATTCCATAGATGCTGAGCCTTCTAAGATCAGTGTGCTTGGTATTAAAGGGGTAACGCTTGAGGCTTATTTGTCGGTAATTAAATCGGGTAAAACGCCGCTAGAACGCGATGTTTTTATATTGTTTTACCTGCAAATCATTGAGGGTATTGAGGTAACTTATTTCAAGGTATTAAAGAATCTCGCTAAGGAGATAGGCTATAATTGTACTTTCCTCGACCAACCGTTTGACTTGGCCGTGGAGAATAAATTTTTGTTTGAAGCTATTCATAAGGAGTATATTAGTTAGATTTGGTTAAAGTTTTGGCCACTGGTTCAATTTATCAGCCCAATATTGCCTTGTTTATAGCAGCCTATATTGCTTGCAAAAGAGGCTTGCCGACTAAGACCTTTGCTTAAATTGTAAATCTTAACTCGTAATTCGCAAATCCACGTACCTTTGCCTCGTGGCAAATCTACAACGCTATTTTATCGAATTAGCTTATGACGGCACCCATTATCATGGCTGGCAGGTTCAGCCTAATGCTGTAACTGTACAGCAGGCTTTGGACAAAGCGCTATCTACCGTTTTGCGGACGCCAATTGAAACAGTAGGCTGCGGACGGACCGATACCGGTGTTCATGCCAAAGAATTTTTCGCACATTTCGACCTTGAGGCTATAGCCGATAGTCCATTGTCCGTAGATAATGCCGTCCGAAGCATTAACGCGGTATTGGGGCCAGATATCGCCATCAAAAATATTTTTACGGTTGATGCCGAAATGCACGCACGATTTAGCGCCATGTTGCGATCTTACCAATATCATATCCATTTTTGTAAAGACCCTTTTAGACATAATTATTCCTGGTTGCTGCGCGATGAGCCGGATTTGGAGCTAATGAATGAAGCTGCAAAAATTATTATGGAGTACACTGATTTTAGCTGCTTCAGTAAATCAAACACCCAGGTAAAAACCAACAACTGCAAAATAAGCCGCGCCGAATGGGTTAAGGTAGACGGAGGTTTCGTGTTCTATATTTCTGCCGACAGGTTCCTGCGCAACATGGTGCGCGCTATTGTAGGCACGCTGCTGATGGTTGGCAGAAAAGAAATAACGCCCGAGGATATTCGCGGCATCATTACCAGCAAAAACCGGAGCAACGCAGGGGCATCGGTGCCGGCGTGCGGATTGTATCTGACCGAGGTTAAATACCCAATGACCGGAGGCGAATAATAGCCTTGGCAAATTTTATTTAGATCAATAAAAAGGTAACTTTGTTTAAGTGAGCAACCAATCAAACAACTCTCAAAAAGATACTTTAAAAACTCCTCCTTCAAAAGGCGCGGGCGTTACCGGTAAAGCATTCGACTGGAACCTGCTCAAGCGCGTAATGCACTATGTTAAACCGTATAATACTACGTTTGTCATATCTGCATTTTTAACCGTGTTTCTGGCGGCTAACGCGCTGGTGCAGCCTATACTTATTCAGAAAACACTGGATGAGTACATTATGTTGAACGATTACAACGGCCTGCTCTTTATGGTCGAGCTAATGATTGCCCAGTTAATTATTCAGACTGCCGCGCAGTATTATCAGACTTATTTAACTAACGCCCTGGGTCAATCGGTTATCCGCGATTTGCGGATTGATATTTTTAACCATGTTACCAGTTTGCGGCTAAAATATTTTGACCGCACACCTATCGGTATGCTCATTACCCGTACCGTATCCGACCTGGAAACTATTGCCGATATTTTTTCTGAAGGATTGATTTCCATTATTGGCGATCTGCTTCTTGTAGTAGCTGTTGTCGGCCTGATGTTGTATCAGGACTGGAAGCTGGCTCTTATTACCATGATACCGATGCCGCTGCTGTTTGCGTCGACTTATATTTTTAAGGAAGCTATTAAATCATCTTTCCAGGAAGTACGAACGCAGGTGGCGCATCTGAATACTTTTCTGGCCGAGCATATTTCGGGCATGAGCATTATCCAAAACTTTGCACGCGAGGACCAGGAAATGCGTAAGTTCAAGGCTGTTAACCTGAAATACCGCGATGCGAATATTCGCTCCAACTGGTATTATTCGATATTTTTCCCGGTTGTCGAAATTTTGTTCGCTATTTGCATGGGGCTGCTGGTTTGGTATGGTTGTAAGCGTATGCTGTCTGATGAGCAGCTGGCGCATCTTACTGCGTCGAACAAAGGCATTACGCCCGGTGTTATTACCGGCTTTATTTTGCTGCTCAATATGCTGTTCAGGCCAATAAGGCAGCTTGCCGATAAATTTAACACGTTGCAAATGGGCATGGTAGGTGCCGATCGTATCTTCAAAGTATTAGATACTGATGAGGTAGCGCCTAACCCCGGCACGCTACGTCCTAAGCGTTTAATTGGCGAGATTGAATTTAGCAACGTTTGGTTTGCTTATAACGATGAAAACTGGGTGCTTAAAGATATCAACATCCATGTAAAACCTGGTGAGACGCTGGCCCTGGTAGGCGCAACCGGCGCGGGCAAGTCATCAACCATAAACATTCTGAACCGTTTTTATGAGATTGGTAAAGGCGAGGTGAGAGTAGATGGTCATAACATTATTGAGTATGATGTAAACTACCTACGGGCACAGATTGCTACCGTGATACAAGATGTATTTTTGTTTACAGATACCATTGCCAATAACATCAGCCTGAATAATCAAACCATAACCCGCGAGCAGATCATCGCGGCAGCAAAAGATGTAGGAGCGCACGAGTTTATTGAGCGCTTACCTGGCGGTTATGATTATAATGTAATGGAGCGCGGCTCAACGTTATCTGCAGGTCAGGCGCAGTTGATTTCGTTTATCCGTGCACTGGTTTATGACCCGGCGATATTAGTGTTGGATGAGGCCACATCATCTGTAGACACCGAAACGGAATTATTGATACAGAACGCCATTAACAAGCTCATGCAGGGGCGCACAGCCATTGTGATTGCCCACCGCCTTTCAACCATACAAAACGCCGACAAGATCATCGTGTTAGACCACGGCGAGATCAAAGAGATGGGCACACACCAGGAACTACTACGCATAGAAAACGGCTACTACCGCAAACTATACGACCTGCAGTTCAACTCGACAGGCATAGCCAGGTAGTTGGCGAGTCTGCAGTCGTGAGTCTTAAGTTAACGATAACCAGGGACGCTTTTGACCCCAGATTCCCCCCTCAAGATTTCTTCCCCGGATTAACCGGTTGCTCGTCTCTTTCGTGTTTCGTGGCGATATCGCCACCATGCGGCTTTTTAGCATCATATTCTTTATCGGCTGAGCGAACTATAGCTTTGCCGCCTTTGTCGTTCGGTCTGTCGGTAGGTGTATCCGAAGGCGACGCTTTATCTGTTGAATTTGCTGGTTTTGTCATAATGTTATTTAACAGGTATGCGGGGAGATTTGTTTAATGACAAAAAGTAATAGGCGTTAAATAATGTTAAACTCCTCCATAAAAACCAATTAAAAAAATATAAACTTTTACCTTTAGACAGGGTTTCTTAAATTCGCAGAAACTAACAGTATACAATGGAAGAATTTGAAGTAAGCGAATCGGCCAATAAAACTAAAACCATATACATATCAACTGTATTTGGTATTGCTATGGTATTGCTGATGGTTGGCTTACTCGGGCTGATATTGGTACATGCTAATAACCTGTCGCGCTATGTGAAGGAAAATATCGTACTCAATATTTTTGTGGACGACGCCGCACATGAAACCGATGTAAGGCAATTGCAAAACCAGTTGGAGAGCAACCCTGCAGTTAAGCAAGCTGTCTACGTAAGTAAAGAACTGGCAGCCCGTAACCTGCAAAAAGACCTGGGCGAGGATTTTGTGCGATTTTTAGGTTATAATCCGCTGTCGCAATCGTTGGATATATACCTTAATGCCGACTATGCCAACAATGCCGAGATCACCAAGTTCAAAGCTAATCTGTTAAAGAACCCCATAGTAAAAGAAGTTAAATATCAGCAATCATTGGTCGACCAGATGAACTCCAACATAGGTTCTATAAGCCTGGTAATACTGGCCTTTACCGCAATTTTTGTGGTGGTATCAGTAGCGCTGATTAATAACACCATCCGGCTGGCTATTTACTCGCAAAGATTTCTGATCAAGTCTATGCAGTTGGTAGGGGCAACAAAAGCTTTCATTCGTAAGCCGTTTATTTTGTATGGTATATGGCACGGCTTACTGGGCGGTTTAATCGCTGTTATTATCCTGGTAGCTACGCTGTACTTTGCTAACCTTGAGATCCCCGATTTAGTGATTCTTCAAAATAACGCCGAGTTCGGTATCGTATTTTTAGGTGTGATTGGTTTGGGGATATTTATATCGGCATTTAGTACTTACCTGGCAGTAAACAAGTTCTTAAGATTAAAAGTATACGATTTATACAGATAGAGCGATGAATAGGTAAGTAATAAATAGTGAGTTGTTGATGAATAAATATAAATCCATTTGCAATTCTTTATTAACCGCTCCTGATACATTCATTAATCACTCAATCACTAATTCAATCATTAAATAAACATGGCAAAGACCACGCAAACAAAATCATCAGCTAAAACACCGGCGGCCAACACAACTCCGGTAAAGTTTATATTCGATAAAAGCAATTACACCTGGTTTATTATCAGTATTGCAGTAGTAGCATTGGGCTTTGTACTGATGTCTGGTACTACCGATATCTACAGTACTACAAAAATTGTGATCGCACCAATTGTCGTATTGGCTGGTTTCGGTATCGGTTTTTATGCTATTTTAAAGAAGTCTGACAATAAGTAATAGCTAAACCTTTCAACCTTAGCCCTCCCTTAAAATGAATATTATTCATGTTCTCATCCTTGCACTAATTGAAGGATTGACCGAGTTCTTGCCTGTGTCGTCAACCGGGCACCTGGTTGTAGCCAGCGCCATTATGGGCATTGGTAAAGACGAGTTTGTTAAGCTTTTTGAGATTGTTATTCAGTTGGGCGCCATCCTGGCTGTAGTGGTATTGTACTTTAAACGCTTTTTCCGTTCTGTTGATTTTTATGTAAAGCTGGTTATAGGAGTAATTCCGGCGGTAATTTTTGGCGTATTACTAAAAAAGAAGATCGACATATTATTAGAAAGCCCGCTGGTAGTGGCCGTAGCTTTTATATTGGGTGGGGTTATATTGCTTTTTGTAGACAAATGGTTTAATAAGCCAACCGTCACCGAAGAGAAACAAATTTCGCATGTAACGGCATTGAAGATCGGTTTTTTCCAATGTCTGGCGATGATTCCCGGCGTGTCCCGTTCAGGCGCGACCATCGTAGGCGGTATGAGCCAAAAGCTAAGTCGTAAAGCAGCAGCCGAATTTTCGTTCTTCCTGGCCGTGCCTACCATGTTTGGTGCAACCCTGAAAGATCTGTACGATTTTTACAAACATGGCAACATGACAGCCGCAGATATTCATCAGGATATTAAGTACCTTTTAATTGGCAGTTTGGTGGCATTTGTTATTGCTATGGCGGCAATTAAGTCATTTATTACCTTTTTAGAGCAAAAGGGCTTCAGGCTTTTCGGTGTTTACCGTATACTGGCCGGTATAGTAATTATTGTATTGTACTATTATAGCAACGTACTGCACACAGTTTAAGACACTTACATTTTAGGCATCCGCAAGCCATATTAAAAGGCTGCCCTTTTTTTTGTGCATACTTAGGTATAAGTAACAAAAGTGTTATGTCTGTGAAAGTAAACAATATCTCACTTCGGCATAGCGTTTGTACAATACTTTACATCAATCAGAATTAACGTAATGTGCTTAGTTGATGTGATTGTTCGCTAAGCATATCTTTCTCATATATTGGTTTATAATTGGTTAGTAAAAGCCCCTGCCCATCAGGGGCTTTTCTTTTTACTTCTCTCAAGCCAATTATCAATACATGGCAGATCAAACAGAATAATTTGGTGGTATCAGTTACTTTTGGCGACCATAAGTACAATATTCCGATTCTACCCAAGCTTTTTCCGCAACCATTTCCGAACAGGCTCGTCATACCATTTTAATGCGGCATAGGCCAAAATAATGCTGCTTATTAAAATGAGTAATGCATAAGGCAACGCCTGCACCATAGTTACCCCTTTATGATTGCTGATGCCGGCAACGTAAAAATATACCAGCGGGTAATGTACCAGGTAAAGCGGATAGGATATGTCACCTAAGAATTTGCATATCCTGTTCTCTCTTTGGGTTTGTGTGACGCCGCTGGCCCCGAGGTATACGATAAGCGGAAAAACGATAATGATGCAAACAGATTCATAGATACCGTTCATCCAAAGATGCTCAGCGCCGCCAAGGCGGGGCATATAAAGCACTATGGCAACCAAAAGGCTGCACCATAAAAACGCATGCTTAATCCGGGTTGGTTTCACCACACGCGAAAGTAACAGACCGGCAAAGAAAGGGTATAGGACACGGGTGAATCCAATGCGCATGTGTTGTACATTCAGTGTCCAGCCGCCGCTGACATCGCCGTTGGTGATGGCCAGATGAGCGAGCGCGATTGCTGCGACGCCGACCAGGATACTTAATGCCGTTTTGGAGAATTTCCTGATCCAGACAGCATACAGAATGTTGGCAATGTATTCAAACAACAATGACCAGCCCACGCTATTCATTGGGTGCATCTCTTCCCAGCCACGTATATCAAGCGATAATGGTACCGGCAGGATAGTATAACCGATCAGCATCACCAGGAGCATCTTCCAGACAGGAACAGTATGAATGAGCGGCCATAGCGTAGAATCTGTAAAATAGAAACCTATGGCGCCGAGAGTCATGCCTAAAACCACCATTGGCTGCAGACGTTCAATACGGCGTTTGAAGAAGCTGCCGGCCGTCATTTTATTCCATCTGTCGTCATACGCATAGCCGATCACAAAACCCGACAATAAAAAGAAAAAGTCGACAGCCAGGTAACCGTGATTAACCAATTTATCTAAATTACTGGTAGATAATGGCTCTGCCAGATGAAAGGTTACAACGATAATAGCTGCGACACCGCGAAGGCCGTCTAATATCGGGTAGTGTGGCTTGGTGACCAGTTCATTATTATTCATTAGTAAAATTGGATATACAAACTATAAATTAAAACCGGCGCAAAGTATGAAAAAGAACGCATCGGCACCAATGACTCAGCTGGCGAATTCACTGCTAAATAAGCTTTATGCTAAGCCTCGTCTGAATATTTATGTAAGATTTCTCATTGATGGGAATGCCCACATTTTAAGTTGCTAGGTAGCATCCAGGTCCTTAATATTCCGCTTTATCTGATTTTTTTCCTGCGACGTTTTAGCCAGCTTTAAAGCGGTTTGCAGGTGTTGCAGCGCTTTTTCATGGTCAATATCACGATATAAATATCCCAGTAATGAATGATACAAATGACTGTCGGTTAGCTGCGTCAGTTTTTCTGCTTCAATAATAGCCTGTACTTTTCCTTCGGCTTTAGCCAGGGCATAAGTTCTGTTTAATGCTGCCATAGGTGAATATTCAAGGATGAGTAGTTTGTTGTAAAGTTGTAATACATTTTTCCATTTTTCGGCACTGTCGGCTTTTTGTGTATGCCAGTAGGCAATGGCTGCTTCCAGATGATAGCGGGTAAGTTGGTTGCCTTTTGCAGCACGTATCAGGTAATGCGTACCACGCGATATCAATTCGTCGTTCCACAGGCTGCTGTCTTGTTCGTCGTAAATAATGATTTCGCCATTTTTGTCAATACGTGCCTCAAATCGCGAAGCATGAAAACACATCAGCGAGAATAGGGCATTTACCTGCGGTAAATCGGTAGCGCGGTTTTCAATCAGCAGATAATTTAAACGCATAGCCTCCAGGCACAGGTCTTTGCGCATATTGGTGTTGCCACTGGTAGAATAATATCCCTCATTAAAAAGCAAATACAACGTTAGCAAGACAGTCTCCAGCCGTTTATTGATCTCTTGATTATCCGGAAATTCAATTTTTACCTGCTGTTCGCGCAGTTTCTCTTTGGCGCGAAACAGGCGTTTGTTAATGGTTTCTTTGTTAGATAAAAAAGCATCCGCAATTTCGTCAATGCCAAAACCGCAAAGTATGCGCAGAGCCAGGCCTACCTGTGCTTCGGCAGGGATAGCAGGCTGACAAATGGCAAACATCATTTGTAGCTGGCTGTCGTTGATGTTTGCGTCCGATAAATCGATGTCTAACTCAGCGTATGTGGTTTCCGCTCTTAAATGCAGGCTAACCTTTTGGTCAAATACCGTGTTGTGCTTCAAATAATCTTTCGCTTTGTTTTTGGCAACGGTGTAAAGCCAGGCCGCCGGGTTAACCGGTATCTTACCATCTGCCCAGGTTTCTGAAGCCAGCAAAAAGGTATCGCTTGCGATGTCTTCAGCAACCTGGATATGTTCAAAACCAAACAGCCGGGCCAATACCGCAATGATCTTGCGGTACTCGGTGCGATATAAATGGGGTAAGATCTGATTGTTTTTCATAGAACGCTCCCCGGCCCCTCCGAAGGAAAGGGAGTGACATACAATTATTAAAAAGCCCCTCTCTCCAAAAGGAGAGGGGGGGGGAGATTACATCGCCATTTGCACAATCTGCCTTACCTCAACGCTGCCATTAGCGTTCAGGATAGGACAGCCTTTTGCAATTTCGGCGGCTTCTTCAAGCGACGCTGCACGAATTACGGTGTAACCGCCAATTACTTCTTTTACCTCGACATAAGGGCCATTTGTTACCACGGCGCCGGGTTTAATTACCCGTCCGTCAAAATCGAGGCGATTGCCGCGGTCGGCCAGTTTGTTTTGGGCGGCCAGGCTGCCCATCCAATCTTGCCATGGTTTAGTAGCTTCTTTTAGCTGCTCTGGAGTGAATTTGTTCTCGATGCTTTCATCGCGTCTAAAGATCAATAGGAAATCGTTCATTTTAGTACAGTTTAATGTTTTAAAACTAAATGACGACTCGCTTCTTAAGAATTGGACAAGTCGTCAAAATAATTTTTAAACCATACCATGAAGGTAGAAAAATTTAAGCGCTTTGGTTCACCGCATTAAAAGCATCCGCCGGCGGTAGTTGGTGGTATTTTATTTTGTGTGGATTGATTGTCATTTTAAAACAGCTATGTAAAAATTGGGGTCAGGTGTTTCACTTAGGTGTTTCATCTCATTTGGTCAATAAGTCAAAAAAAATGGATAATATGTTTGCTATCAGTGTATTAAGTGCGTTTACCTGAAGTATTGGTAGTGTTTCAAAGTGTTTCACTGCGTTTTTGTAATCCTTTAATATACAGCTGGTTAATATGAAAAAGTGTTTCAAGTGTTTCAAAGTGTTTCACTTTTTTATGAAACACCAATAAGCAAAAAAGATGAAAACGTATTGATCAGCCAGGCAGCGTCCTGAAACGGAACGTCCCGACAACATACCAAGCTTATTATTACCTTTGCAGCGTGAACATGGATACATTGAATACCACGCCGCTAAAGGATAAAGAATTTAAATTTGCCGAAGGCGAGTTGCTGCTGGTAAATAAACCTTACAAATGGACAAGTTTTGATGTAGTAGGCAAACTGCGCAACTCATTTAAACCGCTGAAGCTGAAGGTTGGCCACGCCGGGACGCTTGACCCGCTGGCTACCGGTTTGCTGATTATCTGTACCGGTAAGATGACCAAACAGATAGACACCTTTCAGGCCGAAGAAAAAGAGTACACCGGTACCATGATCCTGGGGGCCGCCACGCCCTCGTACGATATGGAAACCGAGGCTAATGAAAAGTTTGATACAAGCAACCTTACAGACCAGCAAATCCGTAATGCCTGTAAACAGTTCACCGGCGATATACAGCAGTATCCGCCGGCTCACTCGGCCATCAAGGTCGACGGTGAAAGGCTATATGAAAAAGCCCGCCGCGGCGAGGAAGTTGAGCTAAAATTACGCAACGTAACCATTACCAGGTTTGAGATTACCCGCATTGCCCTGCCCGAAGTTGACTTTAGGGTAGTATGCAGCAAGGGTACTTACATTCGCTCATTAGTAAATGACTTTGGCCGCGCGTTGGACAATGGCGCTTACCTGTCAAAATTAACCCGCACCCGCAGCGGCAACTTTAAACTGGCAGACGCCTGGGAGGTGATGGAGCTGGTGGCAGTTATAAAAGCGGAAAGCGGAAAGCCAAAGGCTGAAAGCTTATAATGGATATTTATATAAAGAGCTTTTAGCTTCAGGCTTTGTGCTCTTAGCTTAATAAAAATGAACATTTACCATCATATTGATGATTTTAAACCTGTTGAAAGTGCCGTAGTTACCATTGGCACGTTTGACGGGGTACATCTCGGCCATCGCAAGATCATAGCGCGTATTAAAGAGTTGGCTGATGCCTGTGGCGGTGAGACGGTGATCTTAACTTTTTTTCCGCACCCGCGCATGATATTGCATCCCGAGGATGACAGCATCAAGCTGATCAATACAATTAATGAAAAAGCCGAATTGCTGGAGCAACTTGGAGTCGACCACCTGATTATTACCCCGTTCTCCTGCGATTTCTCAAACCAAAGTGCCGAGGATTATATCAGGGATGTACTGGTTAATAAAATAGGTACTAAAAAGATTGTAATTGGCTACGACCATCATTTCGGCAAAGACCGTAGTGGCGGGCTGGATGATCTGCTGCGCCTGTCGCCGGTTTATGGTTTTGAAGTGATCGAGATACCTGAGCAGGATATCAATGACGTAGCCGTTAGCTCAACCCGCATTCGTGAGGCTTTGCTGGCTGCTGACATTGATCTGGCCAACATCTTCCTGGGTTATCCGTTTTTTATCACCGGTAAAGTTGTTCGCGGCGACCAGATTGGCAGACAGATTGGTTACCCTACAGCTAATATCCAGGTCGAAGAAAAATATAAACTCATCCCTGCTGACGGCATCTTCGCTGTTAAAGCGCAGCACAACGGGCAGCATTACAAAGGCATGGCTTATATAGGCAGCCGCCCCACCATTAATGGCATGACGCGGAATATAGAAGTTAACCTGTTTGATTTTAATAAAGAAATATACAATGAGGTTATCCGGATGTCGTTTTATCACTACGTGCGCGGCGATGTCAGGTTTAATGGCCTTGATGAACTTAAGGCACAAATAACCCGCGATAAAGAAGATGTATTAAGGCTAATGGCCAAAAGTTGATGCGTTGGTGCAAACTTTGCTATTATTGCAAAAGTTCTCTGCATAAGGCACACGCAAAACCAATAATATATGCCTAAGCTAAATATTGATAGGGTAGAAAGCGAATTTCTGAATAAAACTATAACCCACTGGCAGGAGGAGGGGATGCTGAGTGACGATACAGCCGAAAAACTACGCGGTTCGTACGAAGTTAAAGGTTTCGACTGGATGCGGCTTGCCAAATATTCGTTTTGGATAGCGCTGATTTGCGGTGGGGCATCGTTTGCTTTTCTTATAGTTAATGATGCTGTGGTCAGATGGCTTAAACATCTATATTATACCCCGGATATTGTTATCAGCATCATCTCGGCCGTTGCGGCTGTTTTCCTGTTTTATTGGGGGCGCCGCAGAGAGCGGTTTTATCCGGAAAAGATATTTAGTAATGAGGCGGTAATTTTTACCGGCATACTATTCACTGCTTGCTGCATTGCTTACCTGGGCAAAGCGCTCGACCGTAATTCGGGACATTATTCGCTGCTTTTCCTTCTTTCGGTGTTTGTGTATGGCTTTTTAGGCTGGCGCATGCAGTCGAAGCTGATTTGGTTATTTTCGCTGATATCACTGGGTAGTTGGTTCGGTACCGAAACGGGCTATCAAACGCATTGGACAGATTATTTTCTAGGGATGAATTATCCGTTGCGCTTTGTACTGTTTGGTTTGGTCCTCATTGTAGCCTGTGCGCTGTTGAAGAACCGTAAATGGTTTGCCTACTTTTGGGAACATACCTACGTGGTAGGTTTACTCTACCTGTTTATGTCATTATGGTTACTCAGTATATTTGGCAACCTGGGTAGTTTAGATGTATGGTATCAAATTAAACAGATCACGCTATTTTATTGGGGCATTATATCAATATGCGCGGCCGGAGCGTTTTTGTTATACGGGTTAAAAAATAACGATGATATATCGCGCGAGTTTGGTATTACCTTTCTCATCATATTCATCTACACTAAATATTTTGAATATTTTTGGGACAATACCAACAAGACTGTTTTTTTTGCCATACTTGCAGCCTCATTTTGGTTAATTGGCCGCAAAGCCGAAAAGATATGGAACCTGAAAAGTAAAAATTCATCTGTATAATATAATTGGTTAGGTACTTTAATGAAAAGGTTTGTTTTTTTCCTGGTCTTATTTTTTACGTCCCGTCAATTTCTTCACGCTCAAACCCTCAATCCAAATTATTTAAAGGATGCTTACCGCAAGGGTTTTGTCGTGCCTAATAAAGACTCGATTTATTATCAGCGTTTATTTTTTAAAGCCCTTCCGTCAAACTTTAAAACCTTTTTCAGTTATTACGGGTGGGACGAAAAGAAGCAGATGGGGCGCCCTTTAACCGGTGTGCCACCCAATTATTTTAAGCGTATTTTTAACTCTACTGCTTACAGCCAGTTGGCAGTTATAAAAAAGATCATTGAGATATCAATAAACGGCATTTATTGTCCTGACGCCATTGGCAGCTTTCAGCGAAGCAGTTATGAATTCGCTGAGGCTCATAATGCTCAATTTGTAAACGAACTAAACGCATTTAGCAAGCCTGAGATTGTTTCGATGTGGAAGTTTTATTTCGACTACCCCAGTAGTTTCGTTCGCCGGTCTGTTTATAGTAAATTATGCAAAGTTACCGCCCTCAATAATAGAAGGATGGTTCCGTTAATTACCGAAGGATACGAAAAAGCTGTGGCCAAATGGGCGACGCATCATTAGTCTTTTACTTCGGCAACTTGCGCAGGCTTAACAGACAGGTAAATACGTTTTATCAGGTGATATCCGGCAAAACTGAAAAACAAAAGGGCGATGGCAGTATTAATGATCCTGGTACTTAATGCAAATTTGCTTTGGATATATTGTGCAAAACGGGCATACAGAAACAGGCAAAGAAATGCGCCGCCTGCCGAGCCGATGCTGAATATTGTAAGCGCCATATTTCCGTCTAATATCCATTGGTGCGTTATAAGATAGGTGCCGCATATCATCCAGAATGGTATTTGCATAGGATTCAAAAAGCCCAGCAGGACGCCATATTTAATGCTGTCGTGCTCTTTGTATTTAGTTTGGGGTGGTTTCTTGCGATGAAGCCAGGTAACAATACCCAACACTAAGAATAACGCAAACATTACCCAATCAATTACCACATCCAGATGTACCTGTTCTGACAGCCATTTGGCCGCATGCATAATAAAAAACGTGAAAAAGAATTCTACACATGAAAAGGTAATGCTGAATTGCATAGCTTGTTTAAAACCACGATTTATGGTAATGCGAACAAGCGTAAGGTTTATGTTTCCTGGCGGGATATAACCTATAAAGTTAGCTATAAGCCCAAGGAAAACGGTCAGAAATATCATAAGCGTCAAAGATAAGTTTTGCAGCTGCAGATATGCAAATGTGTGGGTATGCAGGCCTTGTTATTTAATATAAGGATTTGACAACAGGTTTTAGCAAACATAAAAAATGCGCAACTTTGCAGCATGACATCATTAACCGAAGAACAACAGGAGCGCCTGGATATCATCAAACATAAACTCAAGTTTATAGAGCAAAAACCTAAGGTGGCTTTTGTAAAAACCCTGGAGCCGTTAGCTCTGGCGGCTGACGAAATAGTGAAGATTGTCAATATGGCGGGCGGTAGTTTGATTGAAGGGGATGAGCAAACGTTGTTTGCTCTTAATCCAGACGTTGTTATACTGATGCCCGATGATATGCCCATCGCACAAACTATGACCAATATCGATCGGCTATTGCAATTACCGGGTTTTACAGAGTTACAGGCAATAAAAAACAATCGCCTGTATATTGTTAGCGGGGATATATTCTTGGACGATTCAACCGAAAATAGAGTAGAAGCCACGGAACTACTGGCTGAGATACTCTATCCCAAACAATTCATATTTGGCTATGAAGGTAACGGTTGGATCAGATTCACGATCTAAAACTTCACATTAAATCCGCCATAGTAGTTGCGCAATGCTGATGGGTTGTAAAAACGATTACCCACCGCATCCAGATCTGCGCCCAGATTATAATATTCATTCAACAAATTATCTATTCCAGCAAAGACTTCCAGTCGGGTTTTATTGCCTATCTGGTGCTGCCAGCCAACTTTTGCCTGCACCAGGTTATAGTGCGGTGCATAAAAAGTATTAGCCTCATTTAAAGGTATGCGGGCGGTAGCGTTGTATTGCGCATACAGATATAACGATTGCGGAAATTTTACCTGCGCGCTGGCTACACTAACATCGCGCGGTACACCGGTTAGCTCATTGCCTGTATAGCCCCTGGTAGCGTCATGATAATTGCCGAAAGTAAACTTACTCAACGTAAATGATTCGCTGATCTGCAGGCCGCGTATAAACCCGCTATCGTTAGGCTTGATGATCCAATCGCTGAAATATAACTCTAAACCCGGCTGTTTGATATCGCCGGAGTTGGTATAATACTCGGTACCGTCATCGTTAAGGCGGCGTACAATGGCGTTATTCAGGTGATAGTAAAATGCAGATACGTCCAGTAAAACGCTTTCATCATTGCTACGCAGACGGAAGCCGGTTTCATAATTCCAACCAAACTGTGCTTGTAACGAGGTGTTAATTATGTTGTTTGATGGCCTGATCTCTGCCGAAGTTGGTGTTGAATAACCACGGCTGGTTGATGCCCTCCACACAAAGTTATTAGTGATCTGGTATGATAATGCTATACGCGGCATTACCTGGGGCGAGAAAGTTTGCTTGGTAAACGCCGTCTGCATTTGTGGGTATACGTTTCTGAAATCGTACCCATAAAAGTTTAAGCTGGCGGCAGCCTCAACATGAAGGCGGTTAGCTACAGTCTCCTCATAACGTGCGAAAAAGAAATGGGTGCCGGTGTTCACCTTATCCAAACTCTGCGCAGTATCACGCACGCCAAAGCGGTTGCCATAATCATTATTGTCAGCATTAGTTTGCGACCACTCCATACCGACATTGGCTTTCCAGCTGAAATTGCTTTTTTGCTGGCCGGCAAACTCAAAGTAAGTGCGCATGCCGTAAGTGCGCTCATAGCGCTGCTCGTAGTTGGTTATAAACGGATTGGTAAAATCAACATAAGTACCATACACCGCAAATACGTTGCGGATACGGTCTGTAATGTGCCACTCGTTCACTACGCCGCCATAAGTCATTTTATTAGTGATGCCGGCATGCTGGGCTATTGCACCAGGGACGAAAGGAGTAGAAGGCCGAGCCATCCGTGGGTTGGTAGCAACCTGGGCCAGCGTAAGTCCGCCGGGTGTTTCGTAATTCAGGTCTGAATAAAAACCAAGCACTTTTATAGAATTAACACCCCCATAAGTAAGCTTATCACTCAGCTGAAAATAATGTCGGTACATATCGCTGTGCACTCGGTACCCATGATAAGTCTGATAAGACTGGTTAAAATTAAACTGGTTGTTTTTGCTGACATTTTGCAAGCCGGCATTCTCATGCACCAGGCCGTATGATCCGCCGGTAAAACCCGCCGTTACAAAGTTGCTCTTATCAAAGCGGTTGACCGGGCTAATCAAAACTACTCCACCAGAATTAGCGCCAAACAGACTGCCGTCAGGTCCTTTCAATACTTCAAGACCTTGTACGCTGTTAAAATCAATGGTATTAAGATAGGTATTGCCACCGGCGTCCGTTAATGGCAGCTCGTCGTAATAAATTTTGACATCGCGTATGCCAAATGGCGACCTTAACAAACTGCCCCTCACAGAAAGACGATAGCTACCCGGCGAACGCTCTTCCATGCGTACGCCGGGAACTGTATTCATTACCGATACCAGGGAAGCGTCGGGCTGCAACTTAAGTTGCCCGGCAGTTATTACGCTCACTGATGCAGGTACGCTCAATAATGGTTTTTCTGACAGATAGCCCTGGACAGTTACTGTATTTAACTTATTAGTATCAGGTTTTGTAGCATGGCGAGCACTCTGCGCGATGGCAGCGAAGCTTGCCAAAATTAAAATTGCAGCAAGAGTAGTTTTTAGCACGGTTAAATATGAGTTGAATATTAACCAAAAATAGTCCTTCGGTTAATAAAAAGGACTATTCTGATTGTAAGATGTTAGATACGAAAACTATTGTACACTTATTGACCAGATACTCTTATCAGCGTTATCAGCTATCAGTATGCACTTAAAACCTGACAAACTTATCTATTTGCTCATTGGTGAACTTTACTGTATCCTCTTTAAATAGGTCGCCTTCCTCGTTGATCTCGGTTTTAATATTAGCTATATGCAGTTTTAACGGCATGATGTTTAAATGCACATAATGGCACACGCCGGTAAAATGATCTATTCCGCGGATGTTCCCATATTTACCCGATGATATGCCTACTAAAGCGGCTTTTTTGTCATAAAAACTATAAGGGAAAGTACAGGCATCAACAAATACTTTTAATGCTCCCGGGAAGCTGCCGTTATATTCGGGAATTATGAAAATGAATTTATCAGTAGCGTCAACAATGTCCTGAATAACCTGGAATTCGGCGCTGCGTTTTCCATATAAGTCTGTAGCCAAAACGTTGGGCGGCAACTGTTCTAACGATAAAAGTTGCGTTTCGGCACCTTTTTCAGTTAATGTTTTTTGATAGTACCGCGCCACTTTAAGTGTCGAACTGCCCGGCCGGTTGGTAGATGATATGATGGTAATCATTTTTAATAAGTGAATTATCGCATGGCCGAATGATACCTGGAAAAGCTTTGAATTAATGAATTGTAAAAAATATTTACTCAAACGCTCATTCTATAACCATTCCACATTAATATGTTTGTAAATCGGCCAAAACTGTGGATTTCTACATTGTTTAAATCTATATCTTAGCGCTGATAAAAGTTCCCCGAAGGTAGAAATTTATCTTTCTATTTTTCGTTGTACTAGACACTGTTATAAATTTTAGAGATTTAGAATGAGCAAAATAATTGCATTAGCCAATCAAAAGGGCGGTGTTGGTAAAACCACATCTTCCATAAATCTGGCTGCAAGTTTAGCCGTATTAGAGTACAGAACCTTGTTAGTTGATGCAGATCCGCAGGCTAATGCTACGTCTGGTATAGGCTTCGATCCGCGCAATGTGAAAAACAGTATTTATGAGTGTATCATTAATGAAGTTGATCCGAGCGAGGCTATCATAAAAACCGATACTCCAAATCTTGACCTACTGCCTGCACATATTGACCTGGTAGGGGCCGAGATCGAGATGATCAACCTGGATAACCGGGAGTATAAAATGCAGGAAGTTTTTAATAAGGTGCGCGACGATTATGATTTCATCATCATTGACTGCTCGCCGTCTTTAGGTTTGATCACCATTAATGCTTTAACCGCTGCTAACTCGGTAATTGTACCTGTACAGTGCGAATACTTTGCGTTAGAAGGATTGGGCAAGCTGTTAAATACTATAAAAATTGTACAGAACCGCCTAAACCCTCAGTTAGAGATTGAGGGTATATTATTAACGATGTATGATGTAAGGCTACGCCTTTCAAACCAGGTTGTCGAAGAGGTGAGGAATCACTTTGAAGAAATGGTATTTGAAACCATCATACAACGCAATACCCGCTTAAGCGAGGCGCCAAGTTTTGGTTTATCGGTAATTATGCACGATGCAACGTGTAAAGGGGCTATCAATTATCTTAACCTGGCCCGCGAAGTGATACGTAAAAATGGTTTAGTGAAGGATGAATTAGCGGAAACTACAGAAACAGCATAAAATGAGTGCAGAAAAAAGGAATGCTTTAGGCAAGGGGTTGAGCGCACTGTTAAATGATTCTGAAAATGTACTTCCCTACAAAAAATCAAATAACACAAACGGTAGCAACGCTAATATAGGTGCAGTGGCTTCTGAGGTTAATCCTCTTGGCTCGGTTAATGAAATTAAGATAGCTGAGATTGAGGTTAACCCTTTTCAGCCACGTACAGAGTTTGATGAACAGGCCCTGGCCGATTTGTCGGCTTCGATCAAATTGCAAGGGCTTATCCAACCTATTACGTTAAGAAAAGTTAGTGCTAATCATTATCAACTAATATCGGGCGAACGCCGGTTACGGGCTTCAAAACTGGCAGGGCTAACGCAGATCCCGGCTTACGTGCGTACCGCGAATGACCAGCAAATGCTGGAAATGGCACTAATTGAAAACATTCAGCGCGAAAACCTGAATGCCATTGAAGTAGCGCTTAGCTTTCAACGGATGTTAGACGAGGTAGGGCTTAAGCAGGAAGAATTAGGCGAGCGTGTCAGCAAAAACCGGTCTACCGTAAATAACTATTTACGCTTATTAAAATTACCGCCAACCATACAAGCCTCAATTCGCGATGGCGAGTTAAGTATGGGCCACGCCAGGGCTTTGATCACTGTCGAAGACCCGGCGCAACAATTATATTTGCATAAACATATCATTGAGCAGGGTTTATCCGTTCGTAAAGTGGAAGAGATGGTACGCGATTTGCAAAAAGGACGTACAAAAAAGGAAGGAAAGCAACCCGAGCCGGTATCGTTTCAGTTTCAGAAGATTCAGGACGATCTTGCCTCTAAGTTTAGCTCGCAGGTTAAATTAAAGGTGAACAATCAAGGTAAAGGTATTATTGAAATTCCTTTTTTATCCGAGGATGATCTTGCCCGCATACTTGAAATGTTGGACTGGTAACTTATGCAGAAATACCTTTTTATAACTGGCTTTATAATAGCTTTCGCTTTTTCAGCGCGCGCGCAGACACCTGTTAACCCAACCATGCCGGCAAAAAGTAAGGCCGACAGCTTGCAGGAAAAACGCGATTCGGTAAAGTCAAAGCCCTTTGTGCCCAAAATAGCGACAAGCCCAAAACTATATCATCCCGATAGTTTGCACAGCCCTACCAAAGCCTGGCATCGCTCGGTTATTATTCCCGGATGGGGCCAGGTTTATAACCGGCAGTATTGGAAAGTGCCTATTATTTATACCGGTTTTACCTTGTTGGTATTGATGTACCGCTTTAACCAGGATCTGTATACGCAGGATTTAGCTATTGCACGCTATCGCGCCCGCGGTACGCAGCCCGCTCCAGGCGACAAATATTATCAGCTTTATCAAAACTATGTAGGATACCCTGATCAGTCTATTACAGATGCAACCAGAGGTTACGCGCGCTACCGCGATTTAGCTGTATTGATTTTTGTTGCCGGCTGGGGTATACAAACCATTGACGCGTATGTGGATGCTAAGTTTAAGCATTCTTATTCAATGGACAGCGATTTCAGTGTTAAGCTTAGGCCCACGTTGATTAATTCGCCGGTTTATGCGCAAACTTTAGGCGATGTTTTTATTCCGGGTTTAAAAGTTACCTTTACACTTCCATAAAGCAGGTTATATTTGCCTGTCAAAACAACGAAGAATGAAAATTGCATTATTAGGTTACGGCAAAATGGGCAAGATTATCGAAAAAATCGCGCTCGACCGTAAACATGAGATCGTATTGAAAATTGATTACGATAACCAGCAAGACCTAACTACCGAAAATCTGCAAAAAGCCGACGTGGCTATTGAGTTCAGTACACCGGGTACTGTGCTGGCCAATATAAATCATTGCTTTGATGCAGGGTTGCCTATAGTAGTAGGCACCACCGGCTGGCACCAGCAAATAACCGAAATAAAACAACGATATAACAACAGCGATAACGCATTTATTTACGGTACCAACTTTAGTGTGGGCGTAAATATATTTTTCCATGTCAATAAGGTTTTGGCAAAACTGATGAATAATCATCCGTATTACGATGTGCAGGTTGAAGAAATTCATCACCTGCAAAAACTGGACTCGCCCAGTGGTACGGCAATTACCATCGCCGAAGGCATTATAGATAATTTAGATCAGAAGAAGCAATGGATAAATATTTTGACAGATGCCAATAACCCGGTTGAAGATAATGCCAAGGCAGAGGATGTGCTGATCGAGTCTCACCGCATTGACAGCGTGCCAGGCACTCATACTGTAATTTATGATTCGGAAGTTGATACTATAGAGATCAAACATACGGCTCATAATCGCAATGGATTTGCGTTGGGCGCAGTTTTGGCGGCCGAATGGATAAAAGGCAAGAACGGCTTTTACTCGGTAGAGGATATGTTTGATTTATCCTGATAATAAACTACTTTAAGCATATTTTTAAAGATAATGAACTGGAAATTCTGGAATAAAAAAAACACCAAAACCAAGGCTAAAAAGAAATCAAAAACCCGCGAATGGGCAGATGCCATTGTATTTGCAGTAATAGCCGCTACCATAATACGTACGTTTTTAATTGAGGCTTATACTATCCCCACGCCGTCAATGGAAAGATCGTTACTTGTAGGAGATTTTCTGTTTGTGAGCAAAATAAACTATGGTGCGCGTACGCCAATGACACCTATATCTTTTCCGTTTGCACATCATACCATGCCTTTGATAAATACCAAAGCATATTGGGATGGCTGGGAACTGGGCTATCACCGTTTGCCCGGATTAAGCGAGGTGAAAAAGGGCGATGTTGTCGTATTCAACTATCCGATGGATGCCGATTCTCCATATTTCAGGCCGGTCGATAAACGGGAGAATTATATCAAACGTTGCCAGGGCACGCCCGGCGATACGTTGAGTGTTGTCAAAGCGCAGGTATATATAAATGGTAAAGCCGCTCCAAACCCGCCCGAAAGCCAGTTGGATTACACAGTTACCTCTAAGACGCCTTTAAACCCGGATGTGGAAGATGAACTTCATATTCAGCGGTATGAACAGAATCCGTATCCTTTCATGACTCAGGATTCTTATAATGCACTTAAGGGTTATTCAGGGGTTACTGTTACCCCGAATATCAGACAACCGGGAGAACCGGATTACGTGTATCCAACTAATCCGCAGCATCCGGTTGGTCCGCCAAGCTTAGATTTGCCGGGCAAGCCTCATGATTACCATTGGAACGTAGATAACTACGGCCCGATTATTATCCCTAAGAAAGGCTGGACTGTAAAATTGGATAGTGTGACTTATCCTCTTTATGAGCGGTGTATTGCTGTTTATGAAAATAATAAGGTACAGGTTATAGGCAGCGATATTCTGATCAACGGTAAAAAAGCCGATAGCTATACCTTTAAAATGAACTATTATTGGATGATGGGCGATAATCGCCATGATTCTGACGACTCACGTTTCTGGGGCTTTGTACCGGAGGATCACATTGTAGGAAAGGCCCTTTTTATATGGCTAAGCCTGGACGATCAGGCTTCATTTCTCGGTAAGATCAGATGGAGCAGATTCTTTAAAATAATTCATTAGACCCCTTCTTCTGAGGGGAAGTATAGATACAAAAAAGCGGCTTGGTAATTACCGAGCCGCTTTTTTTGTATCTATAATCAAGCTAACATTCCCCAAGTCCTCCTTTTAGAGGGAGGGCGGGGTAAGCGGAGCGACATTCAATTTGTCTGCCACCTCATGTAAATCTTTTACTACCGCGTCAACTATAGGTATGCCGTTTTTTCGTCTGTCCTGTTCAGCGTAATATTCAGGTTCGCCGGGAATGATTACCCCTTGATCGGGATTAATAGGAGACGCTGATTTAAAGCGCGATACCCAATTATCCATATGCTCCTTAAACTCATTTACCGGGCGAAAACCATCTACCCGCATAGCACCTAAAAAGTGGCCAATACCGGTGCCCACCGGGTCGGCAGGTGGTTCGAGGAATGATACGAATGGCGGTACCCACGGCCCATAATTAGCACCCGATAATACAGCCGATAAAATGTCTACCGTAGCGCTCAAGCCAAACCCCTTGTGGCTTCCATGTTCATAATCGCTACCTAAAGGAAGAAGTGAGCCCCCGCTTTTTAAGGCGTGCGGGTCGGTAGTATACCCTCCTGTTGCGTTTTGTACCCACCCTTCTGGCACTGGTTTGCGTGCGCGTTGGGCAATCTCTAATTTGCCATTGGCAGCAGCAGATGTCGCCATATCCACAATTACCGGCGGATATTTACCTGCCGGAAAGGCGTAGCACATAGGGTTGGTGCCCAACATACGTTCGTTTGAAAAAGTGGGCGCAACCAGCGGACTGGCATTGGTCATGGCAAAGCCAATCATATCTTTTTGCACGGCCATTAGTGCATGATAACCCGCGATACCAAAGTGGTTAGAATTGCGAATAGATATCCATCCGGAACCATACTGCTCAGCTTTTTGGATAGCCACTTTCATGGCAAAGGGAGCAACAACCAAACCTAAACCTGCATCGCCATCAATGGTAGCAGTGGTTGGTGTTTCATGTACTATTTTGATGGCAGGAGTGGCATTAATGCGCTGCTTTTGCCAAAGGCGCACATAACCGGTTAGCCTTGCAACGCCATGCGAGTCAATTCCGCGCATGTCAGACAGTAATAACACATCCGCAGCCAGCGCAGCATGCTCTTTGCTGCAACCCATGGCCAGGAAAACGTTCTCGGTAAAATTTCTTAAGGTAGATTCAGAGACGATCATCTGCAAATATAGTATGATCGTCTCTAAGTGCTTTGTTATTTCAGGGTTATTTTCCGGATTCTGTATTGGTCTGCTACATAAACGTTGCCCGCATTATCAACTGTTATAGCACCACCAGTAGTAAAGCCTGCTGTAAATTGGTCGCCGTCTTCGTGACTTTTACCAATAGCCTTCCTTGCGATAATGCTTATTGTGCCTGTGACATGATTAATAAAGGGATGTTATGGTTGGCGTTGAATCTACAGGCGTTTCTGTGCCATTATCTGATTTGTTAGGATTTGGATTGTTGGTTTTTGAACAACCTATGATATTGAGAAGTACCAGGGCAGAAAGCTAACAAAAATCGTCTTCCAGCCAAACTAATTACGCCTCGGTCAGCACCGCAAATTCAAAATCCAAAGGCTCAAAACGGCGGATCAGCTCGTCAATAAAAGCCTGCCCCCACTTAACGTAGAGCAAACCAAAGTTTTCGTTACGCTCCTGTAAACTGCCACCGGGGAATAATTCGGTTTTAATATGATCTATTTGCTCTAAGCGGGTATGATAGTTTTGCTTTTCGGCACGGATCAATTTCTTTTCCAAATTATCTATCGATTTTTTTAAGCGTGTTTGAACTGCCTCGGTTGATGGGCCGAGTGTTGGGTCGATCTGGATGGCTTTTTGTTTAAGCTGATCAAAAATAGCGGTCAGTCCGGCCCATTCGGTTTTTAACGACAGCTCGTGGTCGCTGTGTTTTTTAATCCAATAATTTTTAAGGACTTCGGTAGGTTTAAACAAATCAGCAGGAGTGAGCTCCATCCGCTTGATTTTGGCTGCCGATTCTTTACGTATAACCAATCCGGAATTACGCAATATCAGTATTGGGAAATTAACCCCATAATGTTCGAAGTTTGACTTTAGTTCTAACCAATAAACCACTTCTGCACCACCGCCGATGTACGCAATATTCGGCAAAATGCACTCTTGATATACCGGACGCATTACCACGTTCGGACTAAACCTTTCGGGGAAAGATTTTATTTCCTGTTTCAGTTCGGCTTCTGTAAAAGTGATCTCAGTATTTAAAACTTTATATTGGTCGTCTTCAAAAATCAAACGCTCGCGCAATGTGCCTTTTAAATAAAAGAAGTTGATCTCCCGCGGGTTTACTTGTATGTGCACACCCAACTTTACTAACCCTTCATTAGTAGCGCTGATATTTTTGAAGCTATTTTGTTCGATAATGTCTTTCTCAATAATTTGAGCGAACTGCTTTTTGAATCCGCGGTTATCTGCATCGATAATTACCAGGCCGTATTGACCAAACAATTCATTCACTAAATAGCGGGTAGCATCAGCCAGTCTATCGAAATTAGTGTAAGCAGTTTCCACTATCTTACCTAAATCGGCCGAAAATCCATTGATCCCCAACACCCCTTTATATTGATTAAGCGCCTGGCGCATCGTTTCCGGGTGGATACGCCCGGTGGCACCGGAAGCATCGTGCCACCAGTGAACTTTTTTACCGCCTATGGTGGTGTAGTTTATCTCTGCAAAATCGTGATCCTCTGACGCCATCCAATAAACCGGTACAAAGTTTTTGTCTGGAAATTTTTCTTTGAGCTGCTGCGCCAGTTTAATCGCAGTAACTATTTTATAAATAAAATACAGCGGACCGGCAAAAATATTTAACTGGTGACCGGTGGTAATGGTATAAGTATTCTCCTGCCTTAAACTATTAATGTTTTGCCTTACCTGTTCAGATATACCAAACAGCGGGTCCCAGATGCGGGCATATCTAACAATGATCTGGTATTGATCTGTTAACGTATCTGCTAATAGCTGGCGGTCGGCGATAACTTTTTTGTTTTTTAGCAGTTCGGCAAAACCTTCAAGAGTGGGACGGTGGTTATAAAAAGGTCTTAATTCTGGTTTGTCTTCCAGGTAGTCGACAACCGTTGGAGAAAAGTATCCGGTTTCTTTATAGCTTATACAGGCAACGTCCATTGGTCAAATGTAAAATCATTTAACTTTATACACAATGGGTTTGTTTTATTTTACAATAAAGAAACGGAAGGATAGTTATAAAAGAAATGTCGCTTCGGCCAACGGGAGAACTATTCTCTTGAGCGTAGCGAAGAATCTATACATGTGCTAAACCGGCGTGACTATCCGTGCACAGATCGGCGATTCTTACCTCACTATATGTCCATAAAGATCGAAATCCTCCGCTGAGTCAACCTTAACATTTACAAAACTGCCGATGGTTGCATAGTCAACGGCGGCGTCTATCAGTACCTCATTATCAACTTCCGGCGAATCAAATTCAGTACGGCCAACAAAGTAGGGTCCGTCTTTTTTGTCAATCAATACTTTGAACGTTTCGCCGATCTTTTCCTGATTTTTTTCGAACGATATTTCCTGCTGCATTTCCATGATCGTATCGGCTCGTTGTTGTTTAATTTCCTCGGGCACGTCGTCAATCAACGAATGAGCATGTGTTTTCTCTTCGTGCGAGTAAGTAAAGCACCCCAGGCGGTCAAACTTAGTATCTTCAACCCACCGCAGCATCTCTTCAAAGTCACGTTCGGTTTCGCCCGGATAGCCGGTAATCAGCGTAGTACGCATTGCGATGCCCGGCACGCGATTGCGTATTTCATTGACCAGGTCAATGGTTTTTTGTTTAGTGGTGCCGCGGCGCATTGATCTCAGCATGTTATCGCTGATATGCTGGAGTGGCATGTCCATATATTTGCAGATATTTTCGCGCTCGTTCATTACCTCCAGAATTTCCATCGGAAAACCTGAAGGATACGCATATTGAAGGCGAATCCATTCAATACCATTGACGTCTGACAAGCGACGAAGCAATTCGTCCAGGTTTCGTTTACCATATAGGTCAAGACCGTAATACGTCAGGTCCTGGGCGATCAATATCAACTCTTTGGTGCCATTTTTAGCTAATTTTTGTGCATCCTTAACCAAATCCTCAATCGGTGTAGTCAAGTGCTTACCACGCATCAACGGAATAGCGCAGAACGAGCAAGGGCGGTTGCAGCCCTCGGCAATTTTAAAGTAAGCAAAGTGAGACGGTGTGGTCAGCAAACGCTCGCCAATGAGTTCATGCTTATAGTCGGCACCTATAGATGACAGTAAGTTCTGCAGGTCATTAGTGCCAAAATAGGCATCGACACTGGTTAATTCGGCTTCCAACTCGGGTTTATAGCGTTCAGATAAGCATCCGGTAACAATAACCTTACCCACTTTGCCCTGATCTTTCAGCTCGCTGTATTGCAGAATGGTATCTATGGATTCTTGTTTAGCGTTGTCAATAAACCCGCAGGTATTGATGACAATAATATCATCCTTACTCACTTTATTAGCCTCATGCACCACATCAAAAGCATTACCTTTTAATTGGCCAGCCAAAATCTCAGAGTCGTACACGTTCTTAGAACAGCCTAAGGTTACAACATTTACGCGTGGCTTCTTGGGTTGGATAGGCTTGATTACTTCTTTCGTCCTCATGTATCTTTTTCACTTTTTGTCATCCTGAGCGATAGCGAAGAGCTGAAAACTATGGATTCGCCGCTGGGCAATTCTTCGCTATCGCTCAGGATGACAAACTATTCTAATTTTTAAACAGACTATCAACAAATGCTTTACGATCAAACAATTGTAAATGATCAAGGCCTTCGCCGACGCCGATATATTTTACGGGTATTTTAAACTGGTCTGATATACCTATTACTACACCACCTTTAGCGGTGCCGTCCAGTTTGGTTAATGCCAGAGCGTTAACGGCGGTAGCTTCGGTAAATTGTTTGCATTGCTCAATAGCGTTCTGACCGGTTGATGCATCAAGCACCAGTAATATTTCATGCGGAGCACCGGGTACTACCTTTTGCATTACGTTTTTTATTTTGGTCAGCTCGTTCATCAGTCCTACTTTGTTATGCAAACGGCCTGCCGTATCAATTATTGCCACATCATCACCATTGGCTGTAGCCGATTTTAAAGTATCATAAGCCACAGACGCCGGGTCTGACCCCATCGCCTGGGCTACTACTTTAACATCCACGCGTTCACCCCAAAGTTTAATCTGATCTACAGCCGCGGCACGGAAAGTATCAGCCGCGCCAAGCACTACCTTGTTACCGGCAGCTTTTAGTTTATGAGCCAGTTTGCCAATAGTTGTAGTTTTGCCAACACCGTTAACACCCACAACCATTATTACATAAGGTTTATGGTCGCCGTATTCAAAGCTTGAAAAATCATTACTGTTGTTTTCGGCCAGCAGTTGTTGTATTTCGTCGCGCAGTAAAGTGTTCAAGTCGGCAGTGCTTACGTATTTATCGCGTGCAACGCGTGCCTGTATACGGTCGATGATCTTTAGCGTGGTTTGCACGCCCACATCTGATGTTACCAGTACTTCTTCCAGCTCATCAAGCACGTCGTCATCGACGGTTGACTTGCCGGCAATTACTTTGGTAATTTTTGAAAAAAAGTTGTCCTTGGTTTTTTCTAAACCTGTATCAAGCGCCTCCTGCTCTTGCGGTGTGCTTTCTTTTTTCTTAAAAAAATCAAATAGTCCCATGCGTACGGCCCCTCCCAACCTCCCCAGGGGGAGGAGAGATATTTTATTAATTTATTAAGTATAAATGTAGCTTTTGTTTTTAAATCTCCATGTTAACCCCCTCTCTTTTGGAGAGAGGGCCGGGGAGAGGTAAACAAAAAAAGCCCTCTCGTTAATACAAGACGGCTTTTATGCTTTTAACAAAGTTAATTATTGAGCTTTCGACTGAGCGATCGCGTCTTTTACGTGATCGTTATGAACGATAACCTCTTTGAATGAATAAGCACCGGTTTTTGGCGACTTAGTCATTGTGATAACTTTTGAATATTCTTTACCCTGACCAGTTTTTAGGGTTGCAACTACTTTCTTTGCCATGTTTCTTTAATTATTGAATGAGTGAATTATTGAATGAGGTGAATGTGGTTTTATTAATAAACTTAATCAAACCAATCACCTAATCAACCAATTTACTTAATTTCCTTGTGAACAGTAACTTTCTTTAAAACCGGGTTGAATTTTTTCAACTCTAATCTTTCAGTTGTGTTCTTTTTATTCTTGGTAGTGATGTAACGAGACATACCTGGCAAACCAGTTGCTTTATGCTCTGTACATTCTAATATTACCTGAACTCTATTACCTTTCTTAGCCATCTCTTTTTAATTATTGAATGAGCGAATGAGTGAATGAGTGATTTGATGAAGTGTATCACAACTAATCACCAATCTTCAATCTCTAATCTTTCTACTATATATATCCTTTTTTTACAAACTTGTTGATACAAGCTGTTATCCCGTTTTTGCTGATAGTTTTAACAGCTGATGTAGATACTTTTAAAGTAATCCATTTATCTTCTTCAGGGATATAAAACTTTTTAAGTTTAAGGTTTGGATGAAACCTGCGTTTAGTTTTGCGGTTAGAGTTAGAAACGTTGTTACCAACTATTGACGCTTTTCCTGTTAAATCACAAATTCTTGACATGACAATTGTTTTTAAAACCCTTTTATTAAAGGGATTGCAAATATCAGGATTTTAAGTGGAATAGACAATACTGTTTTTAAAATATTTTGAAAAAATATAATTCGGCATTGTAATTTGACGGGAATGCTTAATTACTGCGCCGGGATGCGCTCTCTGCGCCACACGCATCTGGGGCAGCGCCGCACTTAGCGCAACATTATTTAATGGGTATTTAACCCCATTGCAAACAAACCATTTCCAATAAAATGTATTTTTTATAGATAAATCACTAATTTTCGCTCACCAATTACCCAATTATGAAAATTACCTCTTTTGAGCACTACAAGGAAGTTTATAAATATAGTGTTGAACAGCCCGAAGCATTTTGGGCCGGTATAGCCGATACTTTCAAATGGAGAAAAAAGTGGGATAAGGTTTTAGAATGGAACTTTAAGGAACCCCGGATTAAATGGTTTGAAGGTGCTAAATTGAATATTACGGAGAACTGCCTTGATCGCCATCTGGATACTATAGGTGATAAAGCTGCCATTATCTGGGAACCAAACGACCCGAAAGAGGATCATCGCATACTCACCTATCGTCAATTGCATGATAAAGTTTGCCAGTTTGCTCATGTGCTTAAAAACAATGGCGCAAAGAAAGGCGACCGTATATGTATTTATATGCCGATGGTACCCGAACTGGCTATTGCATTGTTAGCCTGCGCCAGGATTGGGGCAATCCACTCGGTGGTATTTGGTGGATTCTCCGCACAATCCATAGCCGACAGAATACAGGATGCTGATTGTAATATCGTGATCACCGCTGATGGTAGTTTTAGGGGTAATAAGGAAATTTCATTGAAATCAATCATTGATGATGCTTTGGTAACTTGCCCGTCGGTGCAACGAGTTATCGTGCTTACCCGTACACGTACACCGGTTGCCATGATCAAAGGGCGCGATGTTTGGTGGGAAGATGAGATAAAAAAAGTAGAAACCCAGGGAACCAAAGAATGCCCTGCCGAGGAAATGGACGCTGAGGATATGCTATTTATCCTTTATACCTCAGGTTCAACAGGTAAACCCAAGGGTGTGGTGCATACCTGCGGCGGTTATATGGTATATACCGGGTTTACTTTCGACACCACTTTTCAATATCAGCCCGACGAAATTTATTTCTGTACGGCAGATATTGGATGGATAACCGGCCACTCGTATATTGTTTACGGGCCGCTATCGCAAGGCGCTACTTCGCTCATGTTTGAGGGCATACCAACTTATCCAAGCCCGGGCAGATTATGGGATATAGTTGATAAATTTAAGGTTAACATTATATATACCGCCCCAACGGCTATACGCTCATTAATGAGTTTTGGCGATGATCCGCTAAAGGCTAAAGACCTGAGCTCGGTAACCAAGCTGGGGTCCGTAGGCGAACCTATTAATGAAGAAGCCTGGCATTGGTTTGACGAAAAGATAGGTCATGGCCGATGCCCATTGGTCGATACCTGGTGGCAAACAGAAAACGGTGGCCACATGATAAGTGCTATTGCCGGCGTGACACCGTTAAAACCTGGCTATGCCGGTTTGCCGCTACCCGGTGTACAACCCGTATTAGTAGACGAAACAGGAAAGGTGATTGAAGGTAACAGTGTAAGCGGAAACCTTTGTATCAAATTCCCGTGGCCGGGCATGCTGCGCACTACTTATGGCGACCATGAGCGCTGCCGTCAAACCTATTTTGCCGCTTATCCGGATATGTATTTTACAGGCGATGGCTGCTTGCGCGATGAGGAAGGTTATTACCGAATTACCGGCCGTGTGGACGATGTACTGAATGTATCCGGTCACCGTATTGGTACAGCCGAGGTAGAGAACGCTATTAATATGCATAGTACGGTGGTTGAGTCGGCTGTTGTTGGTTATCCGCATGATATTAAAGGGCAGGGTGTATATGCATTTGTGGTAGCGCCTAATAAAAAGGATGACGAAGAATTAACCCGTAAGGATATCATGATGACAGTATCGCGTATTATAGGTGCAATTGCCAAACCGGATAAGATCCAGTTTGTAAGTGGTTTGCCTAAGACACGTTCTGGTAAGATTATGCGGCGGATATTGAGAAAAATTGCCGAAGGCGATACTTCTAACTTAGGTGATGTGTCGACTTTGCTTGATCCGGCAGTGGTCGATGAGATCAAAGCTGGAGCGCTGTAGCGTCAAGGTTAAGAGAGAAGATATTGGAATATTCTAAACTTTAACTTGCCTGCGCTTGTTGCTTATATATAGCAAATTGAAAAACATATGAGCGATTTAAAATTAAGAGGCGGCTGGAACGAGCTGAAAGGAAAAATAAAACAAGCTTACGGCGACTTGACAGATGATGACCTGATCCGCGAAGAAGGGAAAGACGACGAGCTATTAGGCAAGCTACAGCAGAAAACCGGCAAAGGCCGCGATGAACTGGTAAAATGGCTTAACGAATTGTAAATAAAAAGGCTCCTTTCGAGGAGCTTTTTTAATTTTGAATTGTAATGACAAACACGAAGCCTAATATATTAGTTGTAAACGACGATGGCATAACCGCCCCTGGTATCAAAGTGCTGATGCACGTGATGAAAGACTTGGGCCGTGTAGTAGTAGTAGCGCCTGACAGCCCGCAATCTGGCATGGGGCACGCTATCACTATAGGTAAACCTTTACGATTGGATAAGGTTGACATTTATGAGGGTATCGAAATGTACGCCTGCTCGGGCACTCCGGTCGATTGTGTTAAGTTGGCGGTCACCAAAATATTTAAGGGTAAAAAGCCTGATTTGTGTGTGTCGGGTATTAATCACGGTTTGAACAATGGCATTAACGTATTATATTCGGGTACCATGTCTGCAGCAGTTGAGGGCGCTATTGAGCGTATTCCATCCATTGGTTTCTCGTTGGATGATTACACTATGCAAGCTGATTTCAGCCACTGCGCCAAATATGTAAAAGAAATAGCACAGCAGGTATTGGCTAACGGCTTGCCAACCGCAACTTTACTTAATGTAAATTTCCCTGCAGGTGCCCACGTGAAAGGTATTAAAATATGCCGCCAGGCCAATGCTAAATGGGCCGAAGAATTTGATGAGCGCCTTGATCCCTACAAACGTCCATATTATTGGCTTAGCGGTGTATTTCAACTGAATGACCGTGGAGAGGATACTGACTCGTGGGCTTTAGAGAACAACTATGTGTCGGTAGTCCCTATCCAGTTTGATATGACGGCTCATCATGCCATCCCTTTGTTAAATAGCTGGAAGTTTAATACTTAAAGACGCGTGCAATGAGATACTATCTGGTAGTCGGCGAGGCTTCGGGCGATTTGCACGGGGCCAACTTAATGAAGGAGCTGAAAAAGCTTGACCCACAAGCCGAATTTCGCTTTTTTGGCGGCGACTTGATGCGTGCACAGGGCGGCACGCTGGTTAAACATTATGCCGACATGTCCTTTATGGGTTTTTTTGAGGTGATAGCTAACCTGCGCACCATCTTGAAAAATCTTGCTTTTTGTAAAAAAGATATTGCAGGCTACCAACCGGATGTACTGATCCTGATTGACTTTCCCGGCTTTAATTTAAAGATTGCAGCCTTTGCCAAAGACCGTGTATTGCCGGTATATTATTATATATCGCCAAAGGTTTGGGCCTGGAACCAGAAGCGCGTTCTAAAAATAAAAAAAGTTGTTGATTACTTGTTTTGCATACTGCCGTTTGAAGTTGACTTTTACCATGGCTGGGGTATGAAGGTTGATTATGTAGGTAACCCGCTGCTGGATGCAGTAGCCGCATTTAAACCGGATACTGCCTTTATGGAAAAAAACAATCTGGGCAAAAAGCGGATCATTGCCTTGCTACCCGGCAGCCGCAAGCAAGAAATTAATTATTTGCTACCAGATATGCTGGCAGTAGCCGACCAGTTTCCAGATTACCAGTTTATAATAGCCGGCGCGCCTTCATTCACTGCCGGTTACTATCAGCGATACGTTAAAGGCCGTGACATCCAGGTGCTGTTCAATGCTACTTATGACATCTTGACCAACGCACATGCGGCTATCGTAGCGTCGGGTACTGCTACACTGGAGGCCGCTTTATTTAATGTGCCGCAGGTGGTTGTTTATAAGGGAAACAATATCTCTATAGCCATTGCGCGCATGGTGGTTAAGATCAAATTTATATCGCTGGTGAATTTGATTGTTGATAGAGGTATCGTCAAAGAACTGATCCAGGAAGATTGCAACCCAATAGCAATCGGCGCAGAGATGGATTTAATATTGAATGATGAGAATTACCGCGACGAAATGTTAGCTAATTACGATGCACTCGATGAAAAAATGGGCGCACCCGGTGCTTCTGCTACAACGGCGGCGTTGATCGTGAAGTATGCTAATGCTTAAAAGCCAACATAGTAATGTTTCACTTTAATTGAAACATCTAAAACGCTTTTTGGCTAAATATTAATAACCACGTACTTATTTAATTAAAGTGAAACACTTAGAGCAGAATAAAGCTTTAGCAAAATGCTGTTAAGTGGTTGTGAAATAAGTGACTATGTGGTTTCTTGCTGTTCGAAATCCGGAGCAAAACACCCGGAGTAACAAGGCCTTTTTTACAGGCGGGCAGATTTTTGACTTCTGATTTATCTGACAAAAAAATATTGTAAATATCAAAACTATTGGTAAGTTTGTACTTACGGTAAGTAAATGCTTACCAATAACTATGCAAACAGCCGAAAACTATGATCAGGCGTTTAATGCACTCGGTGATCCAACACGCAGAGCAATCTTCGAAAAGCTACAACAGGGCCCGTTATCGGTTGTTCATATTGCAGATGGTCTGCCTGTTAGTCGGCCAGCGGTATCGCAACACCTTAAGGTACTAAAAGAGGCCAAACTCATCAGTATCCAACAGCAAGGCACCCGTAGCATTTGTGAGTTGAACAAGGAAGGAATATTGGCTATGCGAAATTATCTGGATAAATTTTGGGATGACGCGCTTGAGGCTTTTAAAGCACTGGCCGAAAAGGAAGAAAGGTTAGACAACAATTAAAGCGAAAGAAAATGACCGAAACTATGACATCAATCAGAAAAGAACTCCTGGTAGAGGCCTCACAGGAGACAGCCTTTAATGTATTTACTACAAAAATGGGTCTTTGGTGGCCGAAGAGTCATCATATCGGAACCGCGCCAATGGTTAAATTATCATTAGAAAACCAGCTCAATGGTCGTTGGTATTCCACACACGAAGATGGAAGCGAGGTGGAAATTGGCTATGTGTTGGTTTGGGATCCCTATAACCTGTTAGTGCTCAACTGGCAGATTAATGGAGATTTTAAGTTTGATGATCAGCTCACTACAAGAGTTGAGGTCCAATTTATTGCCGAAAGCCCCACAACAACCCGGGTCATACTTCAGCACCACGATCTGAATAAACTTGGCAGCGGCAAAACCATACAAATGATGGATGAGGGATGGGGCATGATCTTCAATCTGTATAAAGATCTGACGAATCAATTGGCATGAGCGCAAAATTATCACTTCGTATCGCGGCTGTATTAATACTGCTGCATGCATTTGGCCATACTTTTGGAACGCTTGGGTGGAAAAAAGCGCCTAACGCACAAGTAGGCAATGTCATTAATGATATGCAAAACATCCATTTTCAATTTATGGGCCGGCAAGTATCTTTTGCAAACTTTTACGAGGGCTATGGCATAAGTATGATTTTTGTGCTGCTGCTGGTAGCAGCGCTGTTATGGCATTTTTCTTATAGTATACAGGCGAAGCCGATAGCTTTTTTAACCATTTTTCTACTATTGCTGGCATTTACAGAATATGTATATTTTTTTTCCTTCGCCGCTGCATTTTCTTTATTGGCCGGTGTATGCGCAGGGTTAAGTTTGTTGCAAAAATCTAAAAAGGCAACCCCGTAAAGGCGCAAAACCAATTCAAAAAAATAGAGCCTTACAAATTGCAGGGCTCTATTTTTTTCATAGGTAGTAAATTTTTATAGGTAGATGTATATGATTGATCAGGCAGCTTGTTGTGCAGCTGGCTGGTTGTTGCTGATGAACTGACCTTTTTCTTTGAAAGCTTTAAGGTCTTGCATTAACAATGCTTTTAACTCGTTATCGTAACGGATTAACAATTTGCTGGTTGCTGGTTTCTGTGAAGTTTTCATAGGTAGATGTGTACTAGGTTAATAATTTATAATCTAAGCAACAGACAATTGCTCGTTTCTGATCGCTCTTAAAAATTGACTTTTTGCGCCTTTTAACATTTTTAGATCATTCATTATGATCTCTCTGAGTTGGTTGTCAAACTGAGCAACTAATTTACTCACTGCTGGTTTCTGGTTAATGGTTTTCATAATGTATGTTTTAATGTCTTGTTATTTTGTTTTGTCTTTTTGATCATCATCTTCAGTTAAATTGTCGTGGCGACGTTTAGCTTCTTTGTATTGTCTTAGCAGTTGCTCTTTATCGCGCTCGTCGGTAGGCTCGGTCGGATCCTTAGGATTTTCCCATTCTTTTTCTTTAGCCTCGCCGGGTTTTTTATCTTCAACAATCATATAATAGTTGATGGTTGATAAACACTATTCCAATTAAGTGCCAAGAATTTAAAATCCTCTATAAAAAGCCATCAACAAATCTGAAATATTTTACAATGTTGTGTAAAATGCTGAAAATCAGTATATATTAACACGGTGGTAAAATATGCAGAATTTTAAAAGTGTATAGAAAACCAGAATTCAGAAATTTTTAAAAGTACTTAAGAGTGTACAATTTTAGGCTTGTTTTGTATCTTTTTGCGATTGGCCAAATGCAAAATCGTGGCAATAGTCGAAACGGCCATGCTTAATATACGCCATTCCATTGATAAAGATGCCAAAGTTGGGTAGCTACAAAAATGTAAAACCATTTTAACATACATGTTAGTACTAAGCAATAATTTAGCGCTGCGTTAAATACGTTGGTCGAATGATATTAACAGACCTATTATCTGTCAAAAAAATATGAAAAAATATTTTTTTTCATGGCAACATAATTTTGGTAACAAATGGATCGAAAATTGGTCTAAAAGAATAAAAATGCAACGATGTTTGACATTTTTTAGCTATTTGGTGTAAAAAGGGGCTAAAAAATAAGTCCAAGGTGTTCTGGGTGAGTCATTTTGGGTAAAAATTGTTCTGTGAAGGTTGTAAATTGTAAAAAATCTCAAATAATTAACACAATGCTAACGTTTTGTTTAATAAATTGAGAATGTGATAGGCGGCCTATTCGTTTTGACAAAAAAATTACAAAAATAAATTTGCACAGTAAAAAACTTAGTGTTACCTTTACACCATGCAAACGGGACAAGATTCCGATAGCAGAATAGAAAAAGTCTTCTCATAATTTAGGTTTATAATTGGTTTAGTAAAGGTCCCTGCCCATCAGGGACCTTACTTGTTTTAAGACCTTTAGATCATCAAAAGATATTGACCAATGAACCGTTAGTAGCGTCCGAATCCATACGTTTTGTTTGCCTGGTGCTGTTATCTTAAACATATGCGCTTTATAATCATAGATTTATATGGTATTATTGCTATAAGTGATAGCTAAAAATAGATGAAGCGCTTAGCCATTGTTACAACACATCCCATTCAATATTATGCTCCGGTATTTAAGCTATTGCATAAACGGGGGCGTATTTCAATTAAAGTGTTTTATACCTGGGGTGAGGCCGCTCTGCAAAAATATGATCCGGGATTTCAGAAACATATTCAATGGGATGTGCCCCTGCTGGACGGTTACCCATATGAGTGGGTGTTAAATACTGCGGCTAACAAAGGGTCGCATCATTTTAAAGGCATTGTAACACCTGGTTTAAATCAGCAAATAGAAGACTGGAAGCCAGATGCTGTATTGATTTTTGGATGGGCGTACAAAGGGCATTTATCGGCTATGCGTTATTTTAAGGGTAAGTTACCGGTTTTTTTTAGAGGCGATTCTACAATGCTTGATATGGGCCCGGGTGTCAGGTCGGCAATAAAAAATGTCTTTTTGCGATGGATATATCGTAAGGTTGATTACGCTTTTTATGTAGGTGCCAACAATAAAGCATATTTTAAGACAGTTGGATTGATTGATAGCCAATTGATATTCGCCCCGCATGCGGTAGACAATGCGCGTTTTTATATTAGCCGCAATCAGGAAGTGCTTGCTTTACGAGATAGTCTAAGTCTGAAGCCTGATGATATCCTGCTATTATTTGCCGGAAAATTTGAAGCGAAAAAAAATCCACACCTTTTATTAGAGTCGTTTAAAAAAATAAAGAAACCTAATTTGCACTTGTTATTTGTCGGGAACGGCGAATTAGAAAGAGGATTGAAGAATGCCGCAGCTATTGAAAGTCGTATTCATTTTATGGATTTCATGAATCAGTCTGAAATACCGGTGGTTTATCAGGCAGCAGATCTTTTTTGTATGCCCTCTGCCGGGCCGGGCGAAACATGGGGGCTTGCAGTTAATGAAGCAATGGCTGCAGCTAAACCAGTTTTGGTTTCAAATAAGGTTGGCTGTGCGGTTGATTTAGTCAGGTATAATATTAATGGAGAAATTTTTAAAAGCCAATCGGTTGAGGCGTTAACAGACGCTTTATTGCGCCTAACATCTGATAAAGATAGTTTAGCGCAAATGGGTGCGCAATCAAAAAAAATAATACAACCGTGGAATTTCATTTCAATAGCTGAGGCTATTGAAGAAACACTAATTCAGAGTTACGCAGATGAATCGTAGTTTTGTATTTGAAAAATTTATTTTACTCTATCTGCCCTGGATATTTGCGCTGATTTTTAAAGAGCAACCTATATTTTCTTATTTCATTGCCTGGTTGGGTTCTTTTTATATTTTCTTTATGACACTGACAGGCCGAATTGTCCCTCTGCCCGACGACCGGAGCTTCGCCGAGCAAATAATGCGCCCAATTGTTCTTGTTCAGATCATTTTTGCCGGGTACATGTGTTGTACTTCGATTTTTTATTTTATGTCGCTTTTGGGTTATAATAACTTTACAGCTGTGCCTTTTTACCTTCCAGACCCATACAAGCTGGCCTTAGCTGCGCAATGTCAACGCTATTATTGTTTAGGACACGCAGCAATGGTATCAGGTATTTTGTTTTTTATGCAATATCCAAAAGCTCCCAGATATAGGGTACAGCCGGGCAAGTTTGCTCAATTGCTATATTACGCTGCTATTTTTTCATTCCCATTAGCCATTTTATTTTTAAAACTTCCCGGCTTATCTCAGTTTGCCAACCAGTTTAATGCTTTGAGCTTTATGGCTTCGGCATTGGGATTGGCGTTTGCCATTCCGCAAAAGAAATTTGTAAACATCGCGGTATGTGCAATGTTTTATGCGCTCAACTTTTATGCGGCTATGACATCAGGTTTTAAAGAGCCTATTATATTAAGCGTAATGGTGCTGGGCGTTTTTTTATATCCTATTTATAAAAAGATGGTGCTGATAATTTTCGTTCCGACTTTGCTATTGCTTTTTTTAGTGTTGCCTACTTATGTAAATGTAATAAGGCAAACCAGTTGGGCTGGCGATACAAATGCAGATGTGGCTACCTCAGAAGCCCTGGATGCGGCAATTAATCAGGGTGCTACTGCAGATGAAGGTACCTGGACATTTCTGGTTGGTCGTTTAAGTGAAATTGGGATGTTTACGACATTTGTTGAAAGTACTCCTGAGAACGTGGGTTATTACCATTTTGAACTGGTTAAACAATCGCTTATTGTTTTGGTACCGCGGATTCTTTGGCCGTCAAAACCGGTAACAGAACAGTTGGTGATGCAGCGAGTATATGATGCCGGCGTTATAAACCCCTACTCAAGAGTATCGGCAAAACCTCCCTTTATAGTTGATGCTTACTTATCATGGGGCGGGTGGGGTATATTTATTTTTCTTTTTATATATGGTGCGGCGGCGCAACGCATATGTCAGCAGGCAGAGTCGCTATTTGGAGGTTATATTTTAGGGGCTGCTCTTGTGTTCTCTGGCTTATTTCAAATATTCTGGCGCGGCCAAAGCTTTGAGTTTTTATTAAATAATGTGGTTTGGAGCTATATAAGTATGCTCATTATTGCCGCTATTTTACGGCGCGCGCGCATATTAGAACCAGCATAGCTGTTTTAAGTTTACATATATAATGTGGGAATTTTGTACGTTTCAAGACGTTGTTTAATTAAACACCACTGTTCACGGCAAAGCCTCCATCAACATTAATTACTGTTCCGGTCACGAACTTTGATGCATCGCTTAATAACCAGAGTAGCGCTCCTATAAGTTCGTCAGGTTCGCCAAATCGTTTAAAGGGAGTTTGCTTTACCACCAGATTGCCCCGATCTGTATAGCTGCCATCGGGCTGTGTAAGCAGTGCCCGGTTTTGTTCAGTAAGGAAAAAGCCGGGAGCAATACCATTCATACGCAATTTATCGCCATAACGGTTGGCCATTTCTACTGCAAACCACCTGGTGTAAGCATCAATAGCGGTTTTAGCCAGCGTATACCCCAAAACTTTAGTAATCACTCTCTGTGATGCCATACTTGATATATTGACGATACTGCCTTTGCCGGCCTTACCCATTGCCTCGCCAAAAACCTGGGTGGGTATGAGTGTGCCCCACAAATTAAGTTCCATCACCTGGCGCAACCCGTCCATATTCAGTTTGAAAACATCAGCCTCCGGTTGTATTATTCCGCCTGGCATATTGCCGCCCGCGGCGTTAACCAGACCATCAATTTGCCCAAATTTGGCTAATACTTTATCACGGGCAGCCAATAATTCATCCTCTTTCATAACATCAGCTATCAAAGCCAACGCCTTACCACCTGCCTCAGTTATTGCAGACGCACGTTCTTGTGCTACTTTTTCATTACGGCCCAAAATGCCAACTATGCCACCCGTAGCGGCTATGCCCTTAACAAAGGCCTCGCCCAAAATGCCGGTGCCCCCGCTAACTATTATTACTTTATCTTTTAATGAAGAATTATCCATTTTCTTAAATGCTAGGTTTTACTTTCCGGGATGAAGATCGCCGCACAATAAGCCGGGGCCTGATCGATATGGTTTTCGGAATACTTTTTACGTTTTTATCTTCTAAGATCTGCAACATTATTTGTGCGGCGCTTGCGCCTATTTCTTGCGGAAACTGTTCGACAGATGTTAATGTTGGAGTGGTCAGATCTCCATAAATATCATTACCATACCCAACTACACCTATTTGCTCAGGCGACTGAATATTTCGTTGTTTCAGCGCCTCCAATACGCCAAGTGCTAAAGTATCGCTTGCACAAAATATGGCGTCGGGCGGATGCTTACTATCCAATAGTAAGCAGGTAGCCTGATAAGCGTTGCTCTGGGTGTTGATGTTTTGAATTATCCAATCTGGTTGTAAATCCAGGTTGTTTGAAGCTAAGGCCTGTTTATAGCCCTGATAGCGGTTTTTATAAACGTAAATGTGCTCCGGCCCGTTTAGCAACGCAATTTTGCTGTATCCTTGTTCAATTAAATGTTCTATTGCTTCATAGGCGCCCCTGGTGTCGTCATTAACAATACAATCAACTTGGAGCGATTCGGTGATGCGGTCAAACATGATCAGGGGAATGTTATTAGCTTTGACCATGGCCAAATGACCTGTCGAAACAGTTTCATTTGACACAGAAATAAGTATTCCCGAAACCTGGCTGTCAATCAATGTTTTGACATTGCTCAGCTCTTTTTCATAATGTTCTGTGGATTGGCAAATGATCAGGTTATAGCCCGAAGGATAAATTACATTTTCGATTCCGAAAATACAGTTAGACATGAAATTGCTATTGATCTTAGGGATAATTACCCCGATAGCCGTTCCGTTTCCGCTACGCAGATTTGCTGCAATTTTATTTGGCGAATAGTTTAACTCGCGGACGGCATTAAATACGAGCTTTTTGGTTTTAGCACTAATGGAAGGATGGTCCTTTAAAGCTCTCGAAACAGTAGATGTGGCTACTCCAAGATATCTGGCGACATCGATGATGTTGGCTTTTTTTTCCATAGTTGCCTACAAAAATATAAAAATCCGGATTACTAATTATGGAAGTTATGAACAATCGTTTGTTTAAGTGACAATCGTGGATTTTTTAAACTTTATTAGCTATAAATATGCAGGTTATATAATAGAGTGGAATTGGCGTGAAAAATAAAGTTTGTATTTAAACAATCGTTTGCGTTAATTTGAGACATCTGTTATTGGTTTTTTAAAAGCCGGCACTAATTATAACTTCCAATTTTGAACCAGGTATATCTGTAAGCAGATATCCATATTTAACTGAACATGAAAGACAATATATCACGTAAGGGGTTCCTTAAAACGGGAGCCACAGCACTGGGCTCTCTGCTTATTGCTTCAAACTTACCGGGGCAAAATATTAAACCCGTAAGTAGTAGCGATGCTGATGAATATTTTCAAGGCTACACCGGCACCAGATGGGGATCATGGGTGCAAACCGGGACAAAGCAACCGGGAGATATCTCTTTACAAAATTGTCAGATAGTTATTGATCGCTCGGAGAGTTCGATTGTACAAAAGGCGGGCAGGGTATTGGCAAGTGATATAAAAAAAATATCAGGATATGAACCTGCGGTAATGGAGGCGCCAGATGAAAGTAAAGTTAATATCAGGCTGGTTACGTTGGGCGATATAAAACTGCCGGATGAAATAGATATCAACCAACTAAAAGATAAATGGGAGGCCTACCAAATTAAAACCACCGAAAATACCATTTGGTTAGTCGGCGCTGATGCACGTGGTACTGCCTACGCTGCCTATACGCTTAGTGAAAGGCTGGGTATTGATCCGCTTTATATATGGACTAACTACAGGCCGGTGCAATATGATCCGCTTATTTTAAAGAAGACAACGCACATTATAGCACCTCCAAAATTTAAATATCGTGGGTTTTTTCATGATGATGAAGATATTCTGCCGCGCCCGTTTAATGTAATTGACTTACCTATATGGACAGGGGATGTAGCCACCGTCTGGTACGAACGCTATTTTGAAACGGCCCTTCGTTTACGCATGAATATGGTTGCGCCTTATACAAGGGTGCATCGCCGCTACGAGATTCAAAAAATGGCCAGCGATTGGGGCTTGTATTACACCTCGCATCATTACGATATTTTACTATCAAACCCATTTGGTTTTGAAAATTTCAAACTGGCCGAACAGCGTGGCGTAACACCACAATGGGATTGGTTTAAAAATAAGGAAAATATGATCAGGTATTGGCAGGCCGGAGTGGAAGAAAATAAGCATCTGGATGCTATCTGGCCGGTGGGATTACGTGGGATAGATGATCGTTCTTATCAGTTTCCGAAAGGTATGTCAGATGCCACAAAAATAGCGGTATACAATGAGGCAATTAACATTCAGGTACAACTAGTGAAAAAAATGATTCCGAAGGATAAAAAGCCGCTTTTTCATTTTACGCTTTATACAGAAATGCTTGATATATATAGCAAGAATAAAGAAGCATTTAACCTGCCTGAAGACGTTATGATTATCTGGCCTGATGACAATGACGGCCATATGCGCGACTTGCCGAAAGAATCAGGAAAATGGAAACACGGGGTTTACTATCACCTTGCGTATATGGGGCCGCAACAAATTACCAAACAGATCACTCACGTAGTATCGCCTTTAAAAATAGCACAAGAATTTAAGGCTATTATTGATTCGGGAGCGACAGAATACGTTCTGACCAATGTTTCGGAGCTAAGGGAGTATGTTATGGAGGCAAGAATGTTGGCGGAAATTACGTGGGGAGATTCCGGACTTATCGAAAATGCAGACCCCGGGGGGGCATATATTAACTGGTGGACGAAAGAATATTTCGGGCCTGAGGCTTATGATGCCGCCACGAAGGCATATGATATTTATTACAAGCTTATTCATGCCTCAGATAGCTTATGGCAGGGATCTGATTTGCTGCAGGAAATTCTCCGGAAGTTGCAGGATAAGCTTAAAGGAAAAGATGTGCAGCCTATGGCCGAGTCGCAGATCCAGGAGTTTAGGGATAGAGAAAAACAATATGCTTCGTTCCACAAGTTGATACAAAAATCTGCCCAATCCATGAACCAACAGCAGCAGCAGTATTTTTATGAACAGATATCGCTGGGGATGTTGGTTGACTGGCGCCCGACACAGGCTGCATTAATTTTGGCTGAAGCTTTGAAAAAAGATTCAAAAGATGAAATTATGGCTCAGGTGAAGAAGGCTTTAGAACCTTTGTTTATTTATGAAGGCGAAATTTTAAAAGCCGAGCGGCCGCCATTTGAAAAATGGTATCGCGAGACCTGGTGCCGTCGTGAATTTTCTCCAAACAACCTGCATCGGCCATACAGACAGGTTAGCGAATTTTATTATTCAGATGGCCGGGACTTTACACAGAGCAAATAAATAACGCTTGCACAGGCGTTATTTGACGGCCTAATTTGTAAATCTGTCGGGATGGCGGGATTCGAACCCACGACCTCCAGCACCCCATGCATGCCACATATTGTCCCTTAATATAATAAATCTGTTAATTTGAGCAGTATTTGTAATGCAGTCATAGAAGACCTTATACAAAACCGTATACTTTTAGGAGCACATGCTCTAACCGGCTGGGCTACTCACGAGTAGCATTTTTACCTCCCCCCCCTTTTTTTGATAGCTGCAAAAACTATTTGCAAGAACCATGACCTGTTTAATAAATTAATGAACTGTGATGCTAAGATAAGCACTTCTTGCTTAGCTGCTGTTAGTACCATTCATGTTGACTTATTTAAGTGAGTTAAGAATATATATTCTACAACCCGGTTTTTTATTTCGCTATTATTATTAGTTTATCTAGCTAAAAGTATTGGTAAACACCGGTTTTTAAAATAAAAGTTATATATTGAACAACAGCCGAATTAAAGTATGCGTTACGAACTATAATTTGCTGACTCGATTAGCACAAAAGCGGGTGTGCATTGTTATCCCTGATAGTTTATAAAACAATTGAAATAGTGGTCTATAATGGAGAACTCCAAAAACGAATTAATTGGTCAAGTTGCCGCTCTTCAAGCCGAAATAAAGGAACTTAAAGAAGAGCATGCTAAAATACAAGCCAACGAACATGAGCACCATGAGTGCCAGGTTCGATTCAGCACTGTTTTTGAACTATCACGGCTGGGCAACAAAATTATTTCTTCCGATTTGAAGATATTGGAGGTCAACCCGGCTATGGTCGCTCTGTTGGGTTATGATAATAAGGAAGAGATTATAGGCACTAGGATACTCGATTATGCTCCTTTACCTTATAACTGATTAAAACTAAAATGAATACACTGATCCTCATACCTGGTAAGGATAGTTTGAGCTTCAGATAGTTTTGCTTTTAAAACAATGTTACACTCTTTATATGCAATAAAGCTTTTTCTGAATTTACCAAGTCCATTATCTTCTGCTTCGGCAGGCCTCCAATGTTCAATAGAGCACTTAAATGAAATTGACTGGTCAACAATAAGAGTATTTATAGAATAATATTTCTGTTTTCTTTCATGCGTTACTCTCAGAGAAACGGCATACTCATTGTTTAACAACCTGTAAGTTGTATTCAATACTATTGCTACTGTAGCCATAACTTGTAGGTTATGACAATATGTGGGTTGCATCTTAGTGACTGTATACAGAACCGTATACATATAAAAAAAGCCCTGCTGCAGTCAACAAGGCAAAACGTCGGGATGGCGGGATTCGAACCCACGACCTCCAGCACCCCATGCTGGCGCGATACCGGGCTACGCTACATCCCGAAGAGATGAGTAAAGATACAAATGTAGCTACAAATATAAACTGTATGCTTATAACTACCAATATTGTAGTTAAGCTGCCTGGCATCAGTAGCTTACCTGTTGATCTTTACCGATGTTAATTGGTTAATCGTTTTCTGCCGATTTATATGTATTGTTCTAAATAAAAACAGGCTTAACAGTATAGTTGCCGGAGTAATTAGCTTGGCATAATCGGTTTTTACCGGATTATAAATAGTAAGTATGACATCAGCCACTACCACGGCTGTCAGTACAATTAGTGCGATATTTAGTAAAATATTTATTCTCATGGCCTTAGGATTTAAAGCAATGTAAATATATTTTGTGGAAAAATCAAAAGTTATTAACATTTGTTAGGGTGGGAGACATCTATTTAAGAATTAAACACCAATATTCAGCATAATTTTTTCGGCGTCAGCCAGCCTTACAGAATGCAGGGTACATATTCTGCATATCTTCTATAGGAGCTTTGAGCTGATTGATATCTCCATGCAAAGTATCTCGGTCGTTGCCATTGTCTTTCATAAAGCCGACATCCAGGTTGATGTTTTATGATCAAGCGGCTCGATCACCAAGATCAGCTTTAATACTATACAAAAAAAGGCCGGTCTGCTTGGACCGGCTTTTTTTGTATCACACCCTATGACTAAGATTTCGGGAAAGTAGCAATATACTCCGTCCACAATTCATCCAGCGTTTTGCCGGTTTGTTGTTTCCAGATGTCGTCGGTATAAGTATGCTCGCGCATGGCCTGATTCAAATTTACCACCAGGTCTTTTTTGTAGTTTTTTTCTATCCAAAGCAAGAAACGGGCGGTTACACGATAGCTGGCGGTGTAAGTTTGTTGTTTTCCGTCTTTGTCTGTTCTAAGCTTCTCTGGCAATGTCCATTTGGCACCTGCATTATCTACGCCATAAACCGCGCGGACATAATCAGCAATACCCTCGGTTAACCAGCCCGGGCCAGCACCGCCACCGTAAGCTTGCACAATGTGCATTACTTCGTGAGTTACCACATCAATGTCTGTTGGTTTTTTTAACATCCATGGCGGATTAAAGCGCACCGTCATATTTGATGTCGCAGCCACACCTTTGTAATTGCGATCAACAAAGAACACCACTCGTTTAGCCGTGTTTTTGTTGTAAGTGTTCGCTTCTGCCGGATAAACTTTGTAAAAAGTTTCGATCATTCGTTTTTTAACGTCAGCACCCTCCTTTTCAAAGGTAGTATCGTTGTTGGCGAAAACCAGGGTATATCCATCGCGGGTTGTCGAATCAACAGACAATGCGCTACCGTCATCCCATCTGGAGCGTTGACGGCGCGGCCGCTGTTGCTGTTGTTGTGATTGTTGCTGTTGGTCTTGGGCATCAACCTGCGTAAAAGCTGCAACCGTCAAAACCAGTACTAATAACTTTTTCATTAATTGACTATTTAAGGGGTTAAAAATTCTTATAACTAATTCAAATATAAATCAAGTATTAACCCAATCGTGTAACAATATTACCTCACAAAATAAAATACAGACAAAAAAATATCCGCCGGCTACCTCACAGCAACCGGCGGATTTACGTTTGTTGAAATTATTAATCTTAGATATAACGGTTAATCAGGTTCTCAACGTATTCCTGCTTCCCGCTAATTGTTTTCGGTTCGCCATTTTCAATAGCATAAGCGCGCAGGTCTTCTAACGAAAGCTTGCCTTGTTCAAACTCTTTTCCTTTGCCGCTGTCGTAAGACGAATAGCGGTCTTTGCGCAGCTTTTCGTATTGAGATTTTTGCAGAATATTATCAGCGGTGATCAAGGCCCTGGCAAAAGTGTCCATACCACCAACGTGAGCATAGAACAAATCAGCCGGATCAGTAGAGTTACGACGGATCTTGGCATCAAAGTTAATGCCGCCTCCCTGGAACCCACCGGCCCCTAAAATAACCAGCATGGCTTCGGTTAGTTCGTTGATATCCGTCGGGAACTGGTCGGTATCCCAGCCATTTTGTACGTCACCACGGTTAGCGTCGATAGAACCTAATAGGCCTGAGTCGGCAGCAACCTGCAGCTCGTGTTGGAAGGTGTGGCCCGCCAAAGTCGCGTGGTTAACTTCGATGTTTAATTTAAAATCGTTTAACAGATCATATCTCTGTAAAAAACCAAATACGGTAGCCGCATCATAATCATATTGATGCTTGGTTGGTTCGCATGGTTTAGGTTCGATAAAGAACGTGCCGGTAAAACCTTGTTTGCGGGCATAGTCTTTGGCCGCATGTAAGAATTTAGCCAAATGCTCCTGCTCACGTTTCATATCGGTATTTAACAAGGTCATGTAACCCTCGCGGCCACCCCAAAAAACATAGTTCTGCCCCCCTAATGCAATAGTCGCATCCAAAGCAGCCTTAACCTGCGCGGCGGCATGACTCAGTACATGAAAATCCGGGTTAGTAGCAGCACCATTCATATATCTGCGGTGCGAGAACAGGTTGGCAGTGCCCCAAAGTAGCTTTACACCGCTTTCCGCTTGTTTTTGTTTGGCATAATCAACCAATGCAGCTAAACGGCGTTCGTTTTCAATAACATCATTGCCGTAGTCAACCACGTCTACATCGTGGAAGCAGTAAAACGGCAGGTTCATTTTAGTCAGAAACTCAAATGCGGCGTCCATTTTGTCTTTGGCCCGCTCAACGGGGTCCGATTTTTTGTTCCACTCAAAAATATGCGTTGGCTCGCCAAACGGATCGGCACCGTTACCTACAAATGAGTGCCAGTAAGCCCCTGCAAAACGCAAGTGATCTTTCATGGTTTTTCCTGCTATTACCCTGTCGGCATCATACCAACGGAAAGCCAATGGATTATCAGACTCTAAACCTTCGTATTTGATCTGGCCAATGCCTTTAAAAAATTCTGTTTCGCCTTGTATTACTTTCATAATTTAAGTTTGTGTTGTGATGATAAGCCGGGCACTATCCGATAAGAAACAGCCTGCTTCCAAATGATTTAATTATCAGGTTTAATATTTAGGTCCACCTAAGATAAGCTATTGGCCGAAATTAGATTTATTTTTTGATTTGCGCAATCGATTGCCAAATAAAATTGTAATTTTTTTAAGTATCATTACTTTAAAATGGACCTGAAGAAGAAAAGAGTAACGATTTATGATATTGCACGCGCGCTCAATTTAACCGCTTCGACAGTATCGCGTTCGCTTAATAACAACTCGCGCATTAACGAAGAAACCCGTAAACAGGTGATTGCCAAGGCGCGCGAGATGAATTATCGCGCTAATAGCCTGGCCTCAAACCTACGCAAAGGCAAATCGCAAACCATTGGTATTGTGGTGCCCCGGATAAATCAAAGCTTCTTTTCGAATGTGATTGCAGGCATAGAAAGTATCACCAACGAAAAAAATTACAACCTTATTATTTGTCAGTCTAATGAATCGCATGAAAAAGAGATCAAATGCGTCAATACGCTGATCAATCAGCATGTGGATTGCATTGTGATCTCTGTTTCTGCCGAAGGCGACGATTATACACATTTGCAAAATGTTATTGATCATCATATCCGGCTAATTCAGTTTGACCGAGTGGTTGAAGAGATCGAATCGTTGAAAGTAGTTAACAATAATGAACAAGCCTCCCGGGAGGCAGTAGAACACCTAATTAAGGCCGGATACAAAAGAATTGCTTTACTTGCCGGACCGCAGAATCTGGATATTTTCCGTGACAGAAAAGCGGGATACCTGAAGGCCTTACGAGCCAATAAAGTTCCAGTTGCTGATGAGCTCATATTGGATGCCGACAGTAACAACGAGCACGATGCTGAATTGATTCGCAGCCTCCTTACTTTACCCAACCCACCCGACGCTGTTTTCGCTTCGCGGGATGACTTTTTAGCCTTAGGGGTTTTGGAGGTCGCCAATGACCTCGGCATCAAAGTGCCTGAACAACTGGGTATCTGCGGCTACTCGAACGAGAACTTTACACGCATCACCACGCCTTCGCTTACTACTATCGACCAATATGGTGTTGATATGGGTAAAACCATCGCCCAAACTTATTTTGAGCTGGATGATAAGAATGACGAAACTGCTATCGAGATTAAAACTACCAGCATCAAACCTAAATTAATTGCAAGAGCATCATCGCAACGAAAATAATCCGGCAGATCCTTCAATATCGTTCATGACGACAATTGGTAATTACTTTAAAAGTTCCTCAAAAATTAATTACACCCTGATAAGCCTTTTTTGGTCGCAGATTTTGATCAAATAACAGCGGATAATTTTTACGCCCGCGAATGGGGAAATTATCGAGCCAGGAAGCCTTATCTGATACATTCCAGAAAGTGACGCCGCTTATGTATTGCTTGTATTCGCGAAAAACTTTAAAAGCCATCGCATACAGATCGGCTTGTTTCTGCTCGCGCTCTGGCGTAAAATCAGCATCGGTAATATCTCCATAAGGATTGGTATAAACTGATACATCCATTTCTGTAATCTGGATCTTAAGTCCTAATGAGCTGAATCTCTTAATACTGGCTATTAAAGCCTCTTGCGATGGATTATTGACCGACCAATGTGCCTGCAGGCCAACTGCATCAACCGGGATACCGGCATCAAGCATCCGCTTTAAAAGCTGGTAAACCCGCTCGCGTTTCACCGGACTTTCGGTACCGTATTCGTTATAAAACAACACAGCTTTGGGGTCGGCCTCATGAGCATATTGGAACGCTTTGAAGATATAATCTTCGCCACATATCTGGTACCATACTGAATTACGTAGCGGTTCATCACCACCATCGGCCACCGCCTCATTCACCACATCCCAGGCATAAATTTTTCCTTTGTATCGATTTACAACCGTGTAGATATGTTCTTTAAGCCGGCTTAATAAAACCTCTTTACTTACTAATTTTCCATCCTTGTCATGGATGATCCAGTCGGGCGTTTCTTTATACCAGCATAAATTGTGGCCGCGTACCCGCATGTGATGAGCCTGCGCAAAGTTCACAATAGCATCGGCATCTCTCCAGTTGTAGGTGGTCTCCTGCGGATGGATTGGCCGCATTTTCATTGCATTCTCGGGTGTTAAGCTATTGAATTGCTCTAAGATCATTTGTTGTTGCGCCGAATCTGTCAGGTTTCGTGGCGAAACTGCAACACCTATGGGGAAGTAAGCCTTGTAATAATCTTTAAGCCCTTTTTTAACCGGCGACTGTGCGTGCAGTTCCGCGTTAAAAAGCAGCAAAAAACAGGTTACAATTGTTATTGATTTTCTGATTATCATAATTCAACCATTGCTTTTACAACACCGTTAGCCGGGTCAATCCATTTGTGAAATTCTGTAGCCACGTCATCAAACTTTACACGATGCGTGATGTAATTAGCCGGATCCACCAGTTTGTTTTTCATCGCCCACAATACATGGTCAAAATCTTCTCGTGTTGCATTGCGGCTGCTCATCAAAGTCGCTTCACGTTTATGAAATTCAGGATGACTAAAGCTGATGTCGCCTTTTTGCAAACCTATCAACACATACCGTGCGCCGTGCGCCATATATTGAAATGCGTTGTTAATAGCTTTAAGGCTACCCGTGGCATCAATAACTACGGTGGGCATATCGCCACCAGTTATATCCTGCAGGCGCAACATAACATCTTCAGTCGAAGCATTTATCGCATAACTAACATTTAATCTGTCTTTGCAAAAAGCCAGTCGGCGGTCATTGATATCCAGCGCAATAACTTTAGCGCCGGCAATGCGGGCAAACTCCATGGTACCCAGCCCAATGGGGCCGGCACCAACAACCAATACAAATTCATTTTTTTGTACGGATGCACGCCTTATACCATGTGCGCCTATTGCCAGTGGCTCAACCAGCACCAGCTCATCCATGCTCAAGCCGTTTGCGGGCAGCAGTAGTCGGGTTGGCACTTCTAAATATTCGGCCATGCCACCATCAGTATGCACGCCAAGCACTTTGATGTTTGAGCAGCAATTAGGTTTGCCGTTACGGCAGGCCAGACAAGTTTGGCAATTAATATATGGGATGACGGTTACCAGGTCGCCTTTTTTAAAATCACCGTCAGATGTTACCACTTCGGCAGCCAGCTCATGCCCTAAAACGCGGGGGTAATTAAAGTAGGGTTGCGTCCCTTCAAAAGCATGCAGGTCGGTACCGCAAATGCCCATGCGTCGGATACGCAAAAGCGTATTACCTACGCCTGCTTCAGGCTTTGCCCGATCAATATAAATGAGTGTACCGGGTTCTTTGCAAACCAAAACTTTCATAACGCTTATAATTGTTGGTTTATTTAACGAGGACAAGTTAGCTGTTTTTTGTGCGATGTCAATACCCGGATACATCCTGTTCTTGGCAAGTTGATAATGATTATATACCACATGTGGTAGTTGCTTCTGGTTCTCATACAAATCCATTAAATTCGCGGCATGTTAACCGTAGAGAAGATTGGTGGCACGTCAATGAGTGCGCTGAAAGATGTTATCAATAACATTATCCTATTTAACCCTGAACAAGTTTACGGTCGCGTATATGTCGTGTCCGCATTTTCAGGTGTAACCAATATATTGCTCGAAAACAAAAAGACCAAAGCACCAGGAGTTTACAAAAAACTGGCAGACGGCGAGGATTACGGTATCGCTTTGTTAGAAGTAGCCTCGCAATTAAAAAGATTGAATGCCGAGTATAAAGATCTGGGACTCGATATAAAAAAAGCTGATGATTTTGTAGATACCGAGATTGAACAAGTTCTCCGTTACCTCGACAGCGCAACCACCATGCTGGCTTCCGGTTATTTGAATGAGGGCATCCTGCTTGCAGCACGAGAGATTTTGGCCTCAATTGGTGAAAGCCATTCTGCCTATGTGTTGGCCGCTATCCTACAAAATCAAGGCTTAAATGCATACCTGATTGACCTGGCCGGATTGCACGATAGCCGCGCCATGACCATCAACGAGCGCATAAAAGACGCTTTTAAGGACATCGATCTTAAAAGCAGTGTTTGTGTTGTCACCGGCTACGCCAAGGGCAAAGAAGGCATTATGCGCGAATTTGACCGGGGATACTCTGAAGTTACCTTCAGCAAGATTGCCGAGATACTTAAGCCGGAAGAAGCTATCATTCATAAAGAATACCACTTGTCAACTGCCGATCCGGGATTGGTAGGCGTTGAAAACGTAAAGCCTGTGGGCAACACCAACTATGATATTGCCGACCAACTGGCAGACGTGGGCATGGAGGCCATTCACCCTAAAGCATCTAAACCGTTAGAGATGGCAGGCATACACCTGCGCATTAAAAACACTTTTGAACCCGGGCACCCCGGAACTTTGATTACCAAAGACTATATATCTGATCTGAGCCGTATTGAAGTCATTACCGGTACAGATCGCCAATTAATTATTGATATTTATGATCCGCTGATGACTGGCAACGTGGGCTCAGACCTGGTTATTATGCAGTGTTTCGCAGATCACGGCGTTAGCTACACATTTAAAACGACCAGCGCCAACAGCATAAGTATAGTGATATGGGAAAATGATTTGCAAGCCGCACTCATCAACGCGTTGAAGGCAAAATTCGAGCGAGTTACCTACAAACCTATTGCCATGGTTTGCCTGTTGGGTACAAACATGGGGCAATCAAGCCTGTTGGCTAACGCTACCGCTGCATTAGCCAAAGCCGAAATACCGGTTATTGCTACGGGCATGGCCAGCGGCAGGGTAAACATACAATTTGTAGTAGATCGCGAACAATTTAAACCGGCTATTATTGCGCTGAATAAAGCAGTCGGATGATACTATTTTTTTTAAATAGGAAATGCTTTAATCATACCTAAACAGGTTGTTGGGACCAGCAATGTAGCCGATCTGTATTTAATTTATACGTCACGATGCACAGCGCTTATAGTAGCGCTGCATACTCGCGCCGGGGAGGCGATCGTATACCCGGCGGTGTTTGATATAGGCGTTGCCTGCGGCCCGCGCTATACACTCATACGCCTGCAGGCCTTAGCCACGCCGACTGCACCGGGGCTCTCGAAGTGCAGGTATCCGTTTCTATCGCTAACGCGGCCCGCGCGCTGATCCACGCGTGAATGTGTATCACTTTGGATCAAACGGATCACTTCGAAACCATATATAACTTAAAATCAATTACTTATGAAAACTAATACTTTCGTTTGGATCACTTTGGATCACTTCTCCTGACTTTTAAGTAAGTTTTGGATCACCTAAAATTAAATGTCAATGGAGATTTATGGCCGCAGACGCCCGGTCAGCAAGTTGAAAACTTACGGCGCTTTTGATCGCAGTTTCAATACTAACCAATTAGCAAACCACGCTACGAAAGAAAGATGATCTGTAAAGAACATTAAATCAATTGACTTTTAGTTCACTCTTGCTAATACCACTCTCACACCTCAGGTTCTAATTCAAGATTTTGAAGATTTTACTGTTTATAGAGGTAGTGAAAAGTCTGAATTGATGTTGAAAGGTTTTGTCCAACCTTACTTCTTATAAGGGAACGCTGCTTAAAGGATACTTTATCCAATTCAAGAAATATCAAAAATCTTTGTTTATAGAGGTTGTTGAAAAGTTGAATTGAGGTTGGTAGGTGAAATTCGTATTTTGCATTCTGTTAACATTATCAAACCTAATTAATTTTAAACAACATGGCACGGTGTACAGCACCAACTTATGGACACCGCACTGCTAGTGCAGCAGCAGCCTGCCCTGCATGCAGCGGGAGAAGCCGCTATAGCAGTTACCGTTCATACCCATCGTACGATTCATATTCATCACCTTATTCTTCATCAAGCAGCAGCTATGGTAGTCGTAGTAGTGGAAGAAGCAGTAAGCCAAGTTGGTCGCGTGCAAGTTCTCCAGTTTATTATACACCTGCTGAGGTTGTCACTCTAACGCCAGTACGTGAAAATGTGGAGAAACGAGCATCTTTACCTGACCTTCGGGATGTTTTCCTTTGCCATGCATGGGATGATCGGAAAGGGGCTGCTAAAGAATTACATGATTTGCTTGAATCAAAAGGAGTTTCTGTTTGGTTCAGTGAAAAAGACGTCGCGTTAGGTTCGTCTTTACTACGAGAGATTGACAAGGGGTTAGCGAAGTCACGGGTTGGAATTGTTTTGGTAACGCCTAATTTTCTGCGTAGGGTACAGAACGAAGGAATAGCAGAGAAAGAACTTTCGGCATTACTGGCACGAGATTTACTTGTTCCAATTGTTCATAATACAACATATGAGGCACTAAGAGAGGTAAGCCCATTACTCGGTTCACGAAGTGGACTCAGCACTAAAGAAAATACTATGTCAGACATCGCGGCTAAGTTGGGAGAGTTAGTTTCACCAGAGGTATGTTAATTCTCATTACTGCTAACTCATTCAATTCATGAATTATCAAATATCACTGTTTATAGGGGCCATGTAAATCTTGAATTAAGTTTGGACACTTATAAGAGAAGCTATATACCTTTTGATGATAAGGGTCAATGAATCAACATTCCTGTATTTGTAACTTCATATATTTTCTACATTTCTTTCCATTTATCCTCGTCCCTGTACGCTTTCACAGCTGTGCGGATTTTTACGAGCATCCATATTGGAATCGCAACATATATAGACGTATCAAGCCAGTAACCAATGAATTCGAACTTGTGATCAGGACTAAAGCTCGGTGCTTCATAAATTTTAAAAGGAAGGAATAACAATGTTATAATACATAGTGTAGAAATTAGTTTCCTATACCTAATAAAAAAAACGTGCATTGCTGTCTCCATGATCTTCAACGACATAAGGCTTGGTTAATAATTGTTCAAGATAATGAAAATCCAACTATATTAATTCAGGAAATCTCAAAAATCTTCGTTTATAGAGGCAGTATAAATCTTGATCGTTAACGGCCAGCTGCGGTTAAATACACTACCTTATATTGTAGAATATTCTAATAGTTCTAAGATATAAATACACTGTGTTGTGCTTAACGCCTCGTTTAACCTGAAAGCTATTGTATAGGGTTAAAAATTCGTAATTTATCTCTTCAAAGTAAATATCGTCTTCAGCATGAAAGCATTTTAGCGCGTTAACTGTAGATTCATAGACCCAGGCATTTCCGTTTTGTTATCTGCTTTCAGTTGTACAATCAAATCTTGCGCAAACTGATAAACAGTTTTTCTAGCTTTCACCGGTTTTTTGATTGGTACAACGGGTGCCAAAAACTCTTTTACCTTTTCGTCATCGGCTAAGAGCAATTGTGATTGTATATCCGCATAAGCCTTTTTAAGCTTGACATTTAATAGTTTGTGTTGTGAGTTGGATTTCTTAATGCACTTCGTTTCGTTGTCCCACTCGCTTTCTAAGACGTAAATTTTGCTACTTCTCGTAGTAGTCTTTCTTTTGTGACAAATCAAAAAGCATATAGGATAGCTCCCATCTGGTTTCACTTTTCTTTTGTCAAGGATCATTTTAATTGATGCCATAATCACTGTTGTTAGTGATCAGGCTTGCCGTAATTATCACATGCAGATACAGATTTTTACATGCATTTCACATGCACTTTTAAGACAACAGCGTACGTGACGTGATATACACTGGTTTGTGACTGAAAAAAGTTTAATCAAGCTTAAATATGCCTGTATAACAACGCCTTAACTATTCACTCTTGCTAATCCACAACTTTTTACTACATTTGCCATCCGCAAAAGGGGGATTAGCTCAGCTGGCTAGAGCGCTTGCATGGCATGCAAGAGGTCATCGGTTCGACTCCGATATTCTCCACCTGATAATTGGCACTTACGAAATATTGTAAGTGCCTTTTTTATTACCTTCCTACTAACCTCGAAACGATATAATTATCTATAATACGAAAGACCGATATTTATTGCTTGTCCTACGTTAAGGCACGGACATTTAATATTGCGATGCCCGACCATATAGTTGATTATTATAGAAGCATGATCGTGAATTTGGTACCGACATCGACCGCGCTTTCTACATAGATACTGCCGCCCATGGCCTCCACCTGGTTCCTGGTAATAAAAAGCCCGATCCCCTGGGCACTGTCATGTGAGTGAAACGTCTGGTACATGCCAAATACTTTATGCCCATATTTCTCCAGATCTATGCCCAGGCCATTGTCTTCGACAGTTAGGTAAACATGACCGTTTTCCATTTTAGTCTCACAATGGATCGCAGGAACGCGACCCGGATGATGGTATTTCAGCGCATTCGATAACAGGTTATGAAAAATACTTTCTAAATAAGCGGGCAGGTAATACACCGATGGACAACAGGTAAAATCTGAAGTAATGATAGCCTGAGTGGCCTGGACGGTGCTTTGCAGAACGTTGATTACATTTTTAAAAAGCGCTTCCAGATCGATCGGGGTGTTTTCATTGCTGGCATCGAAATCGATCTTAGCGATTTCATTGAGATGTTCAATAGTAGCATTTAAATTATTGCCACTCTTTTTTATCTGGGCAAAGATCTCCTGGCGCTCATCCCGACATTCCGCTTCTTCATAAAGATCGATCATAGACCGTAAATTCCCCACATACGAGCGTAAATTATGCGCGGCGATATGCGTAAAGTTTTGTAACCGGCTGTTTTGATGGCTGACACCTTTCAACATAGTCACCAACTCGTCTTCCCGGTGTTTAGTTAAATGTATATCCTGTAAGATGCCTTTAACCATTTGACATTCCCCTTGATCACTGATTATTGCTACCGCTTTTATTTTAACCCAAAGTGCGCTGTTTCGGAGTGTCCTTAACCTAACCTCCAGTTCAAAGGGCCGGCCGCTCTGCAGGCAGGCTTCAAACGCTGAATGCAGCATAGTGCGGTAGGCCGGGTCTATAAAACTTAAAAACCTATCGGCTGTGACCTCGGGGCGCTGTAATTGTAATATTTCCAGTGCTTCGTTGCTTAAAAGCAGCCTTTTACTGGCGGCATTCATTTCCCAGCCTGCTAACTTCGCCAGGCCAGCGGTGACAGTTAGTGCATTACTAACCGCCGCTGCTTGTAACAAGTGCGATCTGTAGGGATGAATGTTGATCAGGGTACCTGAAATGATAGAGCCCGCGTGTTTATACGTGCTGCTTTGAAACCATTCGTAACCGGTTTTAGTTAGAAGCCTGATATGAATTGCCTGGCCATGGGCGGTGCTGCTTTTGACAGAGGCCAGGAAAGCGTTTTTATCCTCGTGATAAAGCAGATTTTCAACAAAGTTGGAATGAGAACATTCTATTTCGTCGGGTTCGTATCCCAGGCACTTATAAAAGCCAAGCGACCAGGTCGCCTTTTTAGTAGATACATTGAAAGTCCATATACCCGCATCAGCGGCATTGATGATTTGCGCAAGATCGGATGAACTGTCGACAAAAAGAGTATTCTCAAATACATTCATGTTCACCCTACTGCTGGTGATGTCCGAGATCACCATCGGTCCTTAAGCTAATATAGTTTTCTTCAAATAACAGCCTCATTTGCATGCCACATTATCGCGAAAGAGACGTAATCATTTGTTTTTCAATTATTTTAATCGTTGCAAAACTAAATATAAGTTTTTTTAATTTAAAATTATTCTGACACTTACCCTAAAGGATTTGTTCAAAACTTTCTTTAGAAAACAGCTTTCCGGCGAAATAGTACTCGTCATTGTATATTTTTAAAACTCCAATCAAAGCCCTGCTACAAGCAGACTTTTATTTTGTTAAAGCCGTTAAGACATTCTTATATTTATATATTAATATTATAAGAGTTTTTGTTCTCGCACATTACAAATGTGCTATGCGTGCTGCCAATGCTTTTTACAGACCCAAGTTTATTAAATACAAAATCCTGGTAGTGCTTCATATTTCTGGCATACACTTTTAGCAGAAAGTCGTAGTCGCCCGAAATGTTGTAGCATTCCACAACTTCATTCAGCCGCATAATATCGGTAACAAACTCATGGCCAATGCTCTTATCATGCTGTTTAAGCCTGATATTGCAAAAAACAATCAACCCGTAATCCAGCTTTTCGGCGTCTATCAGAGCGATGTATTTTTTAATGTAACCACCGGCCTCAAGTCTTTTCACTCTTTCAAAAACCGGCGACGGTGACAGATTGACCCTGCCAGCCAGCTCTTTGGTAGTAACATTGGAGTCTTCTCCTAATAGTTTTAACAATTTTATATCAATCTCGTCCAATTCATTCATAGAATAATATTCTTTTAAGTCAGCAATCCGACCATAAACCCGGTTAAATATTCCAAAATATATCCGAATATAGATTTTTATTGCCGAAAATACAATAAAATCAGGTGTATAAATCTTTGTTTATAGATTTGCTCAGAAAAAATATCAAAGACATGCTAACGCAAAACCTCGGCTATCCACGCATTGGTGGCCAACGACAACTTAAAAAAGCCAGCGAACAATATTGGGCAGGCAAAATCGATCTGAATGAATTAAATAGCGTTGCTCATAAAATCAAGGAAGACAACTGGCAAACACAATTGGATGCCGGTATTGACCTGATCCCCTGCAATGACTTTAGTTTTTATGATCAGATGCTGGACATGAGTATGCTGCTGGGTGTTATTCCACAACGTTATCTGCCGATATCTGCAGTAAAAACCAACAGCGAAATTGACCTTTATTTCGCTATGGCCCGCGGCTACCAAAAAGACGGCCTGGATATCACTGCCATGGAAATGACCAAATGGCTTGATACCAACTACCACTATATAGTGCCTGAATTTAGAGCTAAGCAAACGTTCAGCCTATCCTCAGAAAAGGTCTTTAATGAGTACAATATGGCTAAGCAATTATTGGGCAAAAAAGCCAAGCCGGTTTTAGTCGGCCCGGTAAGCTATTTGCTGCTGGGTAAAGAAAAAGAAGAAGGTTTTGAGCGTATCGATCTAATTAAAGAGCTGGTGCCCGTGTATATCGAGATTATCAATCGCCTTAAACAAGAAGGCGCCACCTGGATACAATTAGATGAGCCTTGCCTGGCGCTTGATCTCTCCAAAACAACAAAAGAAGCTTTTGAGTTAGCTTATTGCGCCATTGCTAACCGTGTGAGTGGCGTTAAATTATTGGTGGCCACCTATTTTGAAGCGTTGTTAGATAATGCACAATTGGCTGTGAGCCTGCCGGTGTCTGCTTTGCACGTAGACCTGGTACGCGCTCCTGAACAATTAGAGGAAGTTTTAGCTTTAATACCCGATTATCTTCAGCTTTCGGTCGGCGTAGTAGATGGCCGGAATGTCTGGAAGAATGATTATGAAAAATCATTACAACTGATTAACAAGGCAGTTGAAAAATTAGGCAGCAACCGAATTATCATTACGCCATCTTGTTCACTAATTCATAGCCCGATTGACCTTGATCTTGAAACAACTATCGACCCCGAAATTAAAAACTGGATGGCTTTTGCCAAACAGAAACTTAATGAAGTAGCTGAATTAAAGCAGATAGCAGAAGGAAATCAGCAATTGCTGCTATCCAATAAAGAAGCCATTGCAAGCAGACGTTCATCGCGAAAAGCACACAAACAAGTGATAAAAGACAGAGTGGCCGCTATCACTGAAGAATATGCCACCCGAGAAAGTGCTTTTCCGGTGCGGCAGCAGTTGCATCGCGAACGTTTCAATTTGCCTGCCTTCCCTACAACTACCATAGGTTCGTTTCCGCAAACTGATGACGTCCGCCGGTTACGCGCCAGACACAAAAAAGGTGAACTAACCCTTGAACAGTATGAAAAGGCTATTGAACAGGCCACTATCGACGCCATTCGCTGGCAGGAAGAGATCGGCATTGATGTGCTGGTACATGGTGAGTTTGAGCGTAATGATATGGTGGAATATTTTGGCGAACAATTGGATGGTTTCCTGTTCACTAAAAACGGCTGGGTACAAAGCTATGGCAGCCGCTGTGTGAAACCACCAGTTATTTATGGCGATGTTAGCCGACCGGCAGACATAACCGTACGCTGGAGTAAATTTGCAGCCGCGCAAACCGATAAACCCATGAAAGGCATGTTGACCGGCCCGGTAACTATGCTGCAATGGTCGTTTGTTCGCGATGATCAGCCGCGCGAGGCGACCACTAACCAGATAGCGCTGGCTATTCGTGATGAGGTTGTAGCTTTGGAGCAGGCAGGTATAGGCATTATTCAGATCGATGAAGCTGCTATACGCGAAGGATTACCCTTACGCAAAGCCAAACGTCCGCATTACCTGGATTGGGCGGTAAAAGCATTCCGCATAACTGCAGGTGGTGTAGAGGATAAAACTCAAATTCATACGCACATGTGTTATAGCGAGTTCAATGATATCATAAAGCATATTGCTGCTATGGATGCCGATGTGATCACTATTGAGACCTCGCGTTCGCAAATGGAGCTGCTGCTTGCCTTTGCCCATTTTGAATATCCAAATGAGATTGGACCGGGTGTTTATGACATCCACTCGCCACGTGTACCAGGCGTCGATGAAATGGTATCATTATTGGCTAAAGCAGCAGATTTGTTGCCTGCGCAAAACTTGTGGGTAAACCCCGATTGCGGTTTGAAAACGCGAAAATGGCCCGAAACTAAAGCAGCATTGAAAAACATGGTAGCTGCGGCCAGGCAAGCTCGTGAGCTAATTGGTACCGAACGCATCATTTAATAATAATAACTGCGGGCAATATTGGCTGCAGTTATTATTTTTACAAAATAAATAATTGATAAGAAGAGATATTTAATTTTAAGTCTATCGCTTCTGAAACTTGAATACTTATGTTCTTAAATAAGATCAAATCCGGCGCATCCGGTATTTTAACTTATGGTATTACGCCGCCAAAATCAGAAACCACCCCTGAACGGGTTACTGAAATTGCTGCAAAAACTATTGCCAGGCTTATTCCATTAGACATCGACGCATTGGTTGTGTACGACGTACAAGACGAAGCTGCACGCACGGCAGAGGAGCGGCCATTCCCTTTTCTGAAAGCGCTGGATCCGTTTGAGTTTGCAAGCGGGTACCTCCAAGACCTGAAGATACCTAAGATCATCTACCGCCCGGCAGGTAAGTTCTCCAACGAAGAATTATCAGATTGGCTGGACGATCTGCAAAAGAATCATTTTTACCCTGTGTTTGTAGGCGTGCCCGCGCCCGACTTCCCGGTTAAAACAACTTTACCTGAGGCTTATAAGATCTGGAGCAAGCATAAAAGCGCTTCTGTAGTGGGTGCGGTGACTATTCCTGAAAGACATGAAGTACTAAGAGATGAAGATAAACGGATATTGGATAAGGTAAGTTGTGGAGTATCTTATTTTATTTCGCAATGCGTTTTTAATGTAGCTTATGCCAAACAAGTTATCGAAGACCTTAGCCATACCTGTATAAAGGAAAACGCGAAGTTTCCGACTATTATATTCACACTTACTGCCTGCGGATCGGCGAAGACACTGAGTTTTATGGAATGGTTGGGCATTCATATACCTGACGACTTGAAAGAGGAGCTTAAGAACGCCGAAAATATGCTCGAAAAGTCTGTTAACGTTTGCCTGGAAATTGCCGCCGAGCTAACGACATTTTGCGCCCAACATGCAATCCCTTTCGGGTTCAATATTGAAAGTGTAGCTATTAAAAAAGACGAAATCGAAGCATCAATCTATATGGTAAATAAAATTGGAGAGCTGCTCGATAAACAAGGTGTCCGCAAAATAAGCGCAGCTTCATCGGCTTTATAATCGACTGTAAAAAAATAAGCTATCTCCTAATACCAGTAAAACGGGTATATATATCTGGAGGCCATCAGCCGGCCACTATGAGCTTTGGGTAACCGTAAAAGGCGAAGCAAATAGCCAAACACCTTATATCATTTTAAAAACTTACGCTTTGGCTGTTTTAACTTTATAAAATTTAAATCCGAAAAGGAAGATTACTACATAACAAATAATCGGCAGGTAGTAAGCTTGAGCTACATCATGGTTTGCAATCTGACCCATAATGTATGGGAAAAATGCACCACCAACTACGCCCATTGCAATGAATGATGATGCTTGTTGCGTGTGTTTGCCTAAGTTTTTCAAGCCCAGACTAAAGATGGTTGGGAACATGATACTGAAGAAGAAGTTGATCATCAGCAAAGCGATGTATGACGGCCAGCCCAGGTGTTGAGCCACAATGATACACATCAAGATATTGCCGGCAGCAAACGTCGCCAGTAATTTGTTAGGCGCTATAACAGTCATCAATGAGGTGCCAACAATACGGCCTGCCAGCATCATCCCCATAAATAAACTCATAAAGTAGGCTGCTTTGGTGTCACTGAAGTGCATGACGTTAGTACCGTAGTTAATAAAGAATGCCCAGGTACCGCCTTGTGCAGCTACGTTAAAAAATTGCGCTACACAAGCCCATACAAAGTGGCGGTGCTGAATTAATGGTTTCCGCGGCGCTAAATCTACGTTTAATGCATCCGGATCATCAGAATGGGTTGCGGCATGCGGATCTGTTAAAGCCGGAATTTTTAAGAATACAAATGCCAGCGCTATTAGCAAAACCACCACACCTATGCATACGTACAGCGTTTTAACCGAGGTTAAGTCGGTGTTTTTTACGGTGTCGCCGCTTAGTAAGAAGAACCCACCAATAAGCGGCCCGATAATGGTACCTACTGCATTAAAGGTTTGGGCAAAATTTACGCGCAGGTCGCTTGAACGCTGGTCGCCAAGCGAAGCAGCAAATGGGTGAGCAACAGTTTCGAGCGTCGCCATACCGCAACCTACAATAAACAGGGCTATCCTGAAAAACGTGAACGATGCCGCATTAGCCGCCGGAACAAATAAAAATAAACCGGCTGCAAATAATAGTAACCCTAATATCACACCCGGTTTGTAGCCATACTTTTTCATGAATAAACCCGCAGGAATACTCATGATAAAATAAGCACCGAATACAGAGAACTGGATCAGTCCTGAATCAGCAATTGAAATATTTAATACGGTTTGGAAGTGTTTGTTCAATACGTCACTCATGGCGTGCAATACGCCCCACATTAGGAACAATGACGTGACGAAAATTAGTGTGACAACGAATTTCTTTTCGGTAAATGCTGCTTTTTGGCTCATTTGTTTAGTTGGTTAATGTTGAATTGCTGCAAGCTATTGCAGTCTGATGTATTGATAAGTACTATGAATAAGTTGTTTAATAGCTAAAATTGGTTTCGGTATTGTCAGGTTAGACAATTGTTTATTTTATAGCCAAAAAAACAAATTTTATTAATCAATTCATAATAATTACCACATTAAATAATTGTTGGCAAACGCTACATTTGCTGCACCAATTATATTACAACCAATGAAAAAGAATGTGTTTGTACTGGCGTTAGTGCTGGTTACTATCGGCTTTAATTCTGTTTTTAGCCAGACTAAAAAATTGCCACCGGTCGGTATGATAGATTTGCAGTTTACCCTGCAGTTTGAACGCGGTGATAAACGGGCTATCGATAACGCCTGGGATTATGTTCACACCATAGCTTCATTACAAGGTATCGTCAACCGTGCCACACCGCAGCTATATATCTTCCTGATCAAAAATGGCAATGCCGATATTGACCGCTACTGGTGGAACAAATACCGGGCGCCCGGTAAATGGCTTAGCAAGCGCGACACGATAGTTTATAAAAATGTAGTGGACATCATATCCGCGTATAAAAATAAAATTAAAGGTGCTGTAGTTTATGATCCCAACGTGGCGGCTACCAGTAATGTCGCTTCATCAATTGCCGGGGTTGATGATTTGATTGTGGTGCGGTATGATACCGACCCGCAAAGCTTGTACTCTCAAATTATTACCGGCGGGCCGAAAATCCCGGTGCGTGTCAGTCTGATTAATAAAGACGGTTCGTCCATGTTTACAGGTAACGGCATTATACCCGGTACTAAGCGCGCATCAAGCGGCTCTGCCAAAGATGACGCCTATCTGTGGTTCCTGGAAAAGTACATGAAAACGGGCAGGGTTAATACCAAATATGGTGCTTATTATATTGATCAGCAATGGTTAAAACAGCCGTTCCTGGTTAATCATAATCATCATACATTATCAAATCACGATTTCTTTATCAGTCGCCGTGGTTTCTTTTTCGACCTGAGCCCCTGGGCAGACGAGCCGGCTACCGATGACCCCGGCCAGGCTACAGGCACAGATGTAAATACTCTGAAAGAAATCTTGCTAACAGCTTATAAGCAAAATAAAGGCACGGACTATACTTACCTGGGTGGCTTCCCCCCTTGGGCATTTAAATATACCAAACATGCTAAAGGCAGGCATGAGGATGTGGCAACCGAGTGGGAATATTCGCGTATCATCAGCGCTTACAACGCTTTTAAAGATGCGGATGCTATTGGCTATGGTGCTTTGGCAAATGCTTCTTTCTGGCAGCACTTTCCGCTTAAAAAGGAATACAAACAAAACTGGACAACGCCTGCCCGGCTGCAAAAAAAAGGGTACCTGACCGCCGATGGCAAGATCGATTACAAGGGCCGCAACTTTCTGGTATTTTATGTGGGCGATTACGATGCGTCGTCATGGGTGTCGCAAACTACGCCTACTTTGTGGGATGACCCAAACCGGGGTAAGGTGCCTATGATGTGGTGTATCAGCCCGGTTTTGGCCGAGCGTGTGCCGATGGCGCTGGATTATCGCCGGGAGACCGCCAGCCCTAATGACTATTTCGCTGCCGCGGATAATGGGGCAGGGTATCTGATGCCGGGCATGCTGCAGGCACCACGTCCGCTTTCAGGTTTACCTGATGGATTGGATGCCTGGGTAGCGCACAACAAACCCTACTACAAACAATGGGGGCTAACCATCACCGGTTTTATTATTGACGGACAGGCGCCGGGGTTGAATCAAAAAGGTCTGGATGCTTATGCGGCGTTTAGTCCGAATGGGATCGTACCGCAGAAAGTGCCTTTGACTTTGCTGCATGGCGATATGCCGGTTATCAGGTCGGATGCGGACGTGAACCAGGACGATCCAAAAGTAGCCGCCAAAATGGTTTATGATAGGGTACATGCACGGAATGTGCCTTTTCACTGGTTCCGGAATATTTTGAAAAGCCCGTCGTGGTATGTGCAGGTAGTGGCCGAATTGAAAAAGCTGGACCCTAATATAGAACTCCTTACTGCGCCCGATTTCTTTGAACTATACCGTATCTACCTGAAACAAAACCCTGACGCGGCCCAGGGCAAAATCAAGTAATGATATGAATAAAAGGTTTAATAAATGGATGGGATATTCCGTTAGTTTTGATTGTAACCATTTATCAAGAGCAAGTATGAAGCTAACAAGCCTTAAGTTAATCATAACGGGTAGTCTGTTATTAACGGTTATTGGCAAAGCCGAGGCCCAAAAAATGTGGGACAATCGCCCTGCTAAAGCCTGGATGACGGATGCTTACCCGATAGGTAACGGACGCATTGGCGGGATGATATTTAGCGGGATTAACCAGGAACATATCCAGTTTAATGATAATACCCTCTGGAAAGGCGATGAGCACGATAGAGGCGCCTATCAGGCTTTTGGTAATTTGTTTATCGATTTTGATAATTCTGGCGGTGGCGACATCCCTGCCGATTATCGCCGCGAGCTGGACATGAGCCGCTCCGTGCATACCGCTACGTTCACCAAAGAGGGGCTTAAATACAAACGTGAATACTTTTGTAGTTTTCCGGATAAAGTGATGGTGCTGCGTTATACCACAAGTAAAAGGGGCGCTTTGTCAGGCGTAGTGCGATTAACAGATACCCGCACTAATACGGCTATCGCCAATGGTAGTAGCTTAACCTTTAGCGGCAAGCTTACCAACGGCATGCAATACCAGGCTACGGCTTTGGTAAAACTTGAAGGCGGCACCCTGAGCAAACAAACCGACGATAAAGAAGGCGATCAGTTAAAGATCAATAAAGCCGATGCGATAACAATATTGCTCAGCGCTGCTACCGATTTCAATAACAGCCGCACAACGCACTGGCGCGGTGAGGCCCCTTCCATCAAGACCGATAGCATATTAAAAGCAGCTAATGCTAAAACTTATGTCGCACTGCTGCAAAGGCATATTGCCGATTACCAGCGATTATACGGCCGTGTACATTTAAATTTGGGTACGACTTCTGCGGCTACTATGGCGTTGCCAACCCTTCAGCGACTAATCAATTATAAAAAGACATTCGATCAGGACCTGGAAGCTACTATATTTCAATATGGCAGATATCTGCTGATCAGTTCATCGCGTAAGGGCGGGCTGCCGGCTAACCTGCAAGGGCTTTGGAACGAAAGCAATAACCCACCCTGGGGTAGCGATTATCATACCAACATCAATATTCAGATGAACTATTGGCCCGCCGAGCCAACTAATTTATCAGAATGTGCTTACCCATATCTGGATCATATCAATGCAATCCGCGAGATCAGGAAGATCAATACCCAAAAAGAATATCCGGGCGTTCGTGGCTGGACCTTGCGCACCGAAAGCAACCCCATGGGCGGCGAAAGCTATTTGTGGAACCCACCCGCAAGTGCCTGGTACGCGCAGGCACTGTGGGAGCATTACGCTTTTACTAAGGACAAAACTTATCTGAAAAACTTTGCTTACCCTATTCTGAAAGAGATATCTGAGTTTTGGGATGATCATTTAAAACATCGTCCTGACGGTACCCTGGTATCGCCCATGGGCTGGTCGCCAGAGCACGGGCCGACCGAGGACGGTGTGACTTATGACCAGATGATTGTTTATGACCTGTTTACTAATTATATTGAGTCGGCAGATATTTTGGGTATTGATAAAAGCTATCGCGATCATGTCGCCGATTTGAAAGATCATCTGTTAAAACCAAAAATTGGCAGTTGGGGCCAGTTGCAAGAGTGGGAAACTGACCGTGATGATCCGAAAGATAATCATCGCCATGTATCGCACCTGTTTGGCTTGCATCCCGGCAGGCAGATCAGCACCATCAAAACGCCCGAACTGGCAAAAGCTGCTAAAGTAAGTTTACTGGCCCGGGGCGATGTCTCAACCGGATGGTCAATGGCCTGGAAGATCAATTTCTGGGCCCGGTTGCAGGATGGCGACCATGCGCATACTATTATCGAAAACTTTATAACACCTGTGGGCGGTAATGGCATAAATTACAATAATGGCGGCGGAATTTACGCTAACTTACTATGTGCGCATCCGCCGTTCCAGATCGATGGTAACTTTGGCTATACTGCCGGTGTAGCCGAAATGCTGCTGCAGAGCCAGGCTGACGAGATCCAGATTCTGCCTGCGTTGCCTAAAGCCTGGAATACCGGTAGTGTACAAGGGCTAATGGCTCGCGGCGATTTCGAAATTGCAGACATGCAATGGAAAAACGGCAGGCTTAGCAAACTGGTAGTTAAATCGCTGGCCGGAGGCGAGTGCAGGTTGCGTACGGGCAATGCGCTTAAAACTATGGCGGCAGGCGTAAAAAAATCAACTGCGGGCAGCGATTACCAATATAGGTTTAACACACAGAGAGGAAAAACCTATACTTTCACTAATTAACTTTGTAAATTCATAAGCAAAGAGGTACTGTAGTGATCCACGCGAATGTGTATCACTTTGGATCAGTTGGATCGCCTTGAAAAACTAATTATCTGAAAATGAAAGTTTTGTAAAATCAGATATTCAAAAGTGGATCAGTTTGGATCACTTTTCCTGACTTTTACGTCTTTTTTTGGATCGCAAAACCAAATTGGTGTTAACTCACAGCGAGTTGGAAGATTTTTCAAAAATAGTCCGCAGTATGCCCGCGAGAAATTCATGGGTGGATGGATCTATCTGGCTAACAAGCTTGGTGAATTTCTTAATAACTAAAACATCATCTTAAATAACATTAATCATGAGTAAAGAACCATTTGTAATTGAACAAACCTATAACTCGCCGGTGAGTAAGGTTTGGGAGGCATTGACGGATAACGAAAAACTAAAGCGATGGTATTTTCAGATGGAGGACTTCAAACCAGACGTTGGTTTTACGTTTCGCTTCAGCGGTACCGATAAGGGAGTAACCTTTTGGCATCAATGTATTGTCCAGGAGGTCATCCCGTTTAAAAAGTTGTCATACACCTGGCGGTATGACGAGTATCCCGGCGACTCGTTGGTTTCTATCGGACTTTTTGATGAAGGCGATGGAAAAACACGCCTGCGCTTAACCCACAGCGGTTTGGAAACTTTTCCTCAGGATAATCCATCATTCGCCAAAGAAAGCTTTGCCAAAGGCTGGACTTATATTACAGGTACAAGCTTGAAAGACTTTTTGGAGAAGCAGGGATAAAACAAAGGGGGCCGTCAGGCTAAGTTATAACATCCCGGGCCCCTGAAGGTTCAATGACAATATTTTGTTTATATCATCTCGACCAACGGGGAGAGATCTATACATACGCTAAGTATAGTGAGTGTCAGTGTAAGATTTTCCGCTATGCTCAAGAGGGTAGTTCCCCTACGGTCGGAAATGACCATCGACGGCCCCTTTATTATATCGTTCTGAACAAAGCGTAGAACCTGACTACTTAATTACCAAATGTGCAGACCCTTCGCTGCGGGATGATAAAATATCTACAGCAACAATATATCAATCCGATGTGCATGCACCATTTGCACGGCTTCTGACCAGGCAAAGATGGTGAACCGTCCATCCTGCGAAGCTACCAGGGCAATGGCGTTGCGCTGGTCGAAGACAAACTGTGCTGCGGCCAGATGGCGTGTGCCGCCGTTTTGGCTGGGGTGCATTTTTACCGGTGTGCCGCCCAGCACCGGTTCGGTGGTTACAATCTGGTCGACAGGTGAACTCATGCCTGAGCGGGCAATTTTAGCGCCAAAGGCCAGCAGTTCATAATTGCGGGTCATTACAGTGGCTCCGTCAACCGCTGTAAAGCCGCCTACAATATCTATGGCTCGCACCAGTGCATCGCGCCAGTCGGCCTTTTGGCGTTCACAATGGTCTTGCAACATTAGTTTGGTAATACCTTTAAACGCCGGGATTACCGGGTAGCTCATTGGTTGAACAATCGACTCTCTCCACCTTTCCGAATTTTCGGGGACTATTAGTACCAGGCCCCCGCGGCCATGCTTACGCATAGAAGTGGCCAACTCGACCATTAAATTAATAGAGCCATTAACAAATGGTGAAGCCATACCCGGTAATGAATCCAGCAAAGCCGGACAGTCTTGCATGCCTGTATTTTGCTCGTCGATTATTTTAATATCATCTCCTTTTAGCACGGCGATGTTCAGGAACTTGCCAAATCCGTCTGTACGGCTATGTTTTATAACCAGTAAACCGGGCTCAACTACTTCTAATACAAAACAGATACCGGGTATAGTAAGTGTAGTACCCCAAACGTACAATTCATCATCATCGTACCACACACCCAGGTGGATGCCGGGGCTTTCAACAGCCGGCGCCAGTTTGGTTAAGTTATGAGGCGTTAAGCGTATACGGTTGCCAAACACCAGCGGATGGCTAGCCTGTTCAGGCTTTAGTATGGCAATGGATATTTTTGGCGGATGCCCTTCTTCTTTACGCAGACTGGCCCAAAATGCAACATCAATAACCGACTCTATGATAGCCGACTGCGGCTCGTGCGCCAGGTTGTCTGTGCCGCGCTGCCTGGCATTTTCCAGGTGCCTGGCGAAATGACCTTCAAGCGAGGCGGCTACCATACGGGCAGGCAGGTAAGTTGGTTCTGATAGCATTGTTGCAGTTTTTACCTCAAAAATATCTTTAATGTTTTAAAGTAAGAGACACCGTGGGGTAAAATTTAATGAGCAGTGTTGTGGTGAGTAGTGAATAAATTATAGTTGATGCTATTCCAATTAACAATTTACCACTCACTATTTTACCGGCGGCTCGTAATCAAACGGCAGCTTATCGCCAACCCGGCGGCTGGCCATATCGCCATGAATAAAAAACGCACGGTAATTAGTGTAATTGCCTCTACGGTCAATAACAGCTTGTTTAAAAGGTAGTTTAACCATTGTCGACTCAGTGCCGTTATTATCCAGTTTAATATCTTTAAGCGTAGCCGTCTTTAAGTTAGTTTTTAAATTAGCTGCTTTTTTAGGGTCGTAAGTAACATAAAGTTGGTTTGTCCGGAGCGACTGAAAAGTCGTATCCACTTTCTTTAATATAGTGTCAAAACGTACCGGGCGAGTATCAATAGTCACCATAGGTACATCAACATCGCCGTCGGCCTTTAAAAAGCCTTTAAACAGCGGATTGGCAATAAAGCCTTCTTTTAATGCATTATTGGCGTATACCGACCGTAAAAAATGCATGAACGAACCCTTGTAGGCATCGTAGCGATTTCGGGCCCAATCTTCGCGTCTGCCTTTTGAACCTTCCATTTCGTCAAATAAAGCATCGCCGTCAAAAATAGCCGTATTGCTGTTTATGGTAAATTGAAAGTCCCGCAGTAAATAGCGTATATGGTAACCTAATCTTTTATTCTCTATCAGTATAAAATCATCAGCCTCGGCAGTTAAAATGCCTTTCTTTTTGTTGTAATTAAAACTGAGTATTTTAGGGTTAAGTATTTCGCAGCCGTCGGCAAAACGCGACGTGCCCAAAAACTGACCTTTAAATAAAACGTAGTAACTATCCCAGGCGTCGCCGGGGCCTATGGTTACCTCGCTTAGTGCTATAGGTTTGATAATAAGGGGTACATTTACGTCTATTGGTTTGTTCTCTAAAATTATGGCACGGTCAAATATTGCGTATCCCATCATTCTGACAACTAATTGATAGGAGCCGGCAGTAAGGCTATTGATCCTGAATTCGCCTTTATCGTCGGTTACGGTTTTAAACAACGAGCCGCTTATAAAAACGGTAGCGCCTTTTACCAGGTCGCCTTTTTCGTCGACTACCGTGCCTGTTACCGGAAGAAATACCTGGGCCTGAACCAGTACAGTAAAGAAGATTGCCGCCAGCGTTAGTAATAAGGATTTAGGGTTTAAGGCCATGGTAATAGCAAATATATTATTTTTTTGCCGGCGCCTGATATTCAAAAGGCAACTGGTCGCCTACGCGGTTCCTAGCCAGGTTACCTTCAATTAAAAAGTCGCGAAAATCGCGGTGCGCTCCTCGTTTGTCTATTATAGCTTTATTTGCATGTAGCGAAATGATGGTCATTGACGGCCTTACTCTGCGTACCTTAAGAATAGGCTTGGTATAGGCCATATCGCCTTTTGCTGACAGTGCCTTTCGCGGATAGTACATGAAAAGGAGCTTTTTGAATTTAAAAGCTACAAAAGACGTGTCAATAGGCTTAACCAGCGAGTCAAACCATACAGTGGGGACGTTATATTCCATATCCGCATTTCCCATACGATCCTTTGTGATTGTATTAATGGAGTAGATCCTAAACCCTTCTTCTAAAGCCCTATTCTGATAAACCGAACGCAAAAAGTGCATGAAGGAACCTTGATAGGCTTTTAGCCGATTTTTATCCCATTCCTTTTGCATTTTAGCGGTGCCTTTCATAGGTTCAAAATTAGTTTCACCGTCATAAAGGGTAACATCGATTTTTGCGTTATAACCAAAATTTTTTAAGAGATATTTAATGCGGTAGCCCAGGTTGGGGTTTTCAATTATTAAAAAATCATCGGCATCGGCTAGCAACAGACCCTTTTCTGTACTGAAGTTTATTACATGCGGATTAACAATAACGCAGTCGTTCGCATTTTTTGTTTTACCCAAAAAAGATTCTCTGAATATTTTAAAATGGGCGTCAAAATTGTCTTTGCCGCCAATATTTACCTGGTTCAATGCCGTTTGCTTTAGTTTAAGCTTAATATCCATGTTGGTGGATTTGCCCAGAACCGAAACGGGTTGCGAATAAGCGAAATAGCCAACCATGGTTACGCTTAATTGATAGCTGCCCGGTTCAATACCATTAAGCCTGAATTTACCATCATCGCCGCACGCGGTGATATTTTGCGTACCACTCAAAAAAACCGTCGCACTTTTTAAAGGCGCGCCGAACTCGTCAGTAACCTTGCCGGTAATGGTAGATTTACTTTGTGCCGATGCCTGAAAGCTCAACAGCAATAAAAAACCAAGTGATAAGGCAAAGTACAGCTGTTTCATGGTTTTGTAAATGTTATAACCGGTGGTTGATATTCAAATGGCAACTGGTCGCCCACGCGTTTATAAGTCCAGGCGCCTCTGATTAAAAAGCTGCGCAGATAACCTGAAAATACGCGGCCTGCCGCGTCAACAACAGCGCCGCCTTTTAAAGACAGGATAAGTTCAGACTCTGATGCCGTTTTTTCGGGAGCGGATATATCTTCCATTATAATGTGACTATTTGCGGCTGCTGTATGGTCTGATGCCATTAAAGCGGTCGCTTTAACCGGATCGTAGACAATACGTAAGCCTGTAAATTTGAACGATACAAAAGAGGTATTAATAGCAGTTACCAGGGTGTCAAATTTTATGGGATTAGGATTGTAATAATGCTTGCCGTTGCTTTGATACATCTGATTGGTAACAAAGCCTTCATTTAGCGTAACATTATTGAAAACGGCCCGCAAAAAATGCATCATCGATCCGTTGTATGTCTCCAGGCGATTTTTTGCCCACTCTTGCTTTTGGTATTCTGTTCCGGCCAATTCTTCAAAAATTACATCGCCGCTGTATGAAGTGCGCGCTAATGCACTATGTTCAAAAGTTTTAAGTAAATATTTAATGCGGTACCCCAATTTTTTATTTTCAATCATCAGGAAATCATCTGCATCGGCATAAAGCATGCGTTTACTTGTACTGAAATTGATGATCTCGGGATTTAAGATTTCGCATGCCCGCGCGTTGACCGTGGTGCCCAAAAACTCCTTTTTAAATATGGCGTAGTTTTTTGCCCAATTTTTATCTGACCCAATGTTAACTTCATGCAGTATTATGGGTTTAATGGTTAAGGATATGTCTAAATTTATAGACTTGCCGGTCAACATTACATCTTTGCTGACTACTGCATATCCCATCATTTTAACCAGCAGATGATAAGAGCCGGGGCCGGGCGCGTTTACTTCAAACCTTCCTATATTATCAGTAGCTGTAGCAATCTGGCTGCCGTCAATGAATACTATAGCTCCGCTTATAGGTTTTTGTTTTTCGTTTGTAACCCTGCCGCTAATAGTATACTCAGATTGCGACTTGGCACGCATCCCTGATAAAAGTAAACTTAAAGACAGCAGGCCACTTAGTAGCAGTGATCTCATAAGGCGAATCAGGTTAGTAGTAATATCGGCTTAGTTATTGTGCTATAATTAAGGCGACAATTAAAATTAAGTTTTTTAAATGCTGCTTCAAATACCGGTCGCTGACTTTTAGTGCTGTTTTGGAATTAATCAGAGTTTGATTTTAATGATTCTAAATTGAAATAATCTGTTATTATATTGTTATATTTATTATATAAGCAATACTTTTGCAAAAAATTTAAAAGCATTCTATTGACCTCCCCGGTCGTAATTGCATTCGCTCTTTAATCATGAAAAACTCAGATACACCAAGTGGCATTCCGGTTTCGCCATTACTAAACAGTTTAGAAAAAGCCGAAGGCGGCCTGGAAAAGCCCTCTATTGCTAAAAGCCGTTTATTGACTATCAGCCTTTACTGTGTGGCTGTTGCTATCGCTATAAGTTTTATAGCTAAAATATTAGTGGCGCTTATTAACCTCGTCACGAATATTTCTTTTTTCGGATCGTTTAGCTTTGCGTTTAACAGCCCGGCCAATAACCATTTAGGAGCCTGGGTAGTTGTTATCCCGGTTATAGGCGGCGTTGTTGTAGGGTTAATGGCATTGTATGGATCGAAAGCTATACGCGGGCACGGTATCCCCGAGGCTATGGAACAGATATTAGTGAATGAAAGTAACATTAAACCGGCTATTACTATATTAAAACCAATTTCATCGGCTATAGCCATAGGTACCGGCGGCCCGTTTGGTGCCGAGGGACCTATTATTGCAACAGGCGGGGCCCTGGGCTCAACACTGGGGCAGATATTTAAAGTTACCTCGAATGAGCGCAAGATCATTTTGGCGGCAGGTGCTACAGCGGGTATGGCGGCTATATTTGGTACACCTATAGCCGGTATATTCCTGGCTATTGAATTGCTGCTGTTTGAGTTTTCGCCACGGGCTATATTGCCCGTTGCCTTAGCGTGTATTACAGGTGCGGCAGGTCATCATTTTTTGTTTGAATCGGGCCCTGTATTTCCTATGCCAGATATTTCAATACCGTCAAATGAAGCGCTGTTGATTTATAGTGTTATGGGGATAGTTGTCGGTTTCCTGTCATTAGGCATTACTAAAATAGTTTACTGGATTGAAGATAAATTTGACGAACTTCCTATTCACTGGATGTGGTGCCCCGCCCTTGGTGGTTTGGCTGTAGGTGTGATTGGGTTTTTCTATCCACACACGTTAGGTGTAGGGTACGATAACATCATCGGTTTGCTGTCGGGCAGTTGGCCAATGACCCTGGTACTTACGCTTTGCATTTTCAAATTCCTGTCGTGGGCTATTGCTTTAGGTAGCGGTACATCGGGCGGTACACTGGCACCTTTAATGACTATGGGTGGTGCTGCAGGTGCCGTTATCGGTGCATTGGTGCTAAAAGTATATCCAGAAGCCGGGATAACTATTCCACTATCGGCACTAATTGGCATGTCGGCTATGTTTGCGGGCGCTTCACGTGCTTATTTAACCAGTATTGTATTTGCTTTAGAGGCCACTATGCAGTCGCACGCTTTGTTGCCATTGCTTGGCGCTTGTACCGGTGCGTATATTGTTTCTTTCTTTTTGATGAAAAACACCATCATGACTGAGAAAATTGTTCGCCGCGGTTTATCGGTACCTGATTCATTCAGTCCTGATCTGTTACAAAAGATAACTGTTTCGCAAATAGTTCATAGCACCGAAAGCCTGATCAATGCCAATACCAGTATACACGATGTGCAGGCCTGGATAAAAGCAAATCACCGGGATGAAAGCCATTTTGTAGTAGTGAACGATCAGGGCGGCTATGCGGGTACGATTCGCCTGTCAGAAATTTATGATGGCCAGGTTAAAGGCGATGAGCCCATAAAAACAATTCTGACCACTAAAGTAAATGCTGCCGTAACCGGCGAAGATGCTCTGCGCAGGGCGATAGAACACATGTCAAAAAATGATGTGGATGTATTACCGGTGGTGTCAAACACTAATAGTAAATTGGTAACCGGTGTGCTGACGTATAGAGATATTATAGACGCTTATGCTGAAAATATTGAAAAGGATGAATATGCGCATGTTAAAATATCCCTGAAACGCCGCGGAATGAAGATCATGGTGAAAGGCAGACAAGGAAATTAGATCACAGCTATTTGCAAGTATTTGAAAAACTGAAACGTCATAATGAAAAGGCTTTGAGGTAGGAGTGGCCCCATGTCCCCCAATCTTTTAACGCTTTGTTCAGCGTTTCTCTGAACAATTGATTGTTTACGGTTTTTCCTTTTTTAGGCGGTACTATTTCATTTTCGGGGATAGGGGTCTCTGTGACTTTGGTAGCAATCCAGGATACATTTTCATGCGGCAATGCTACCTGTAGAATCATTCCCGGCAAACCGGTGAACGATTCAGGCCCGCCGGTAATCAGTATTTTGTCGGTATAGAAGGCCACCACGTAGATAGAATCCATAACAATGGCATTAGCTCGGCGACAGGGGTAACCTGCAATATCGCGGGTCTCGTCGGTTATTTTCCAGTTAATTTTACGGGTTGTATCCTTCAGTAAAAAAGTTTGCTCGAATACCGCTTTTTGGGCAGTGCTCATGCCGGTGCTAAAATCGGTATAGATGGTTGAGTTTTGATTGGCCATCTCTGTGTTGAAAAAGTTATTGCGCTTTTCTTCATCTTCGAGCGGCGTAAACAGGGTTTTATTATTACCAAATTTGAGCGTGCTTTTTGCTGCTTTAAACTGAGGATTGTTCTTTTTATATTCTTCAAAAGGTTTGGCTACCCAATCCTCATTATCTTTATTGATCTCTTTGCTTATCAAGGCAAATATGTTTGATTTTTTTTCGAACTCAATAATGCCCGATGAGGTGAAATGCACCTCCTGGGCCATGCAACTGCCAATTACTATAAAAAAGCAGCAAACGGTTGTTATCAGGTTTTTCATGGGTTTATTTAGTGGTGCCGGCACTCATTCTTGAAAAATCGTACGACAGGGTTAGCAGGAAATATCTTTTGATGGTAGTATATCTTTCCTCAGTAATTATACCTCCGTTGGCATAGCGGTTATAGCCTTGATTTTGGTTCAGGATATCGTTTAAGGTACCCATTATTTTTAAGCTTTTATCTTTAAAGAAGGCTTTACTGATTGAGGCGTTTAATAAAGTACGCTTAAATTCCGGTAAAGTTGTCGTTTTAGCGGTATAGGTGTAACTTCCGTCTGTACCTAACTGCCAATTATGCGGAAGGTAGAGCCCTGCCCAACCCCGGGCATTGAAGCCACCACTATTGCTGTTATACGATGTTTGCAATGAACTTTGGGTAATGCTGTAAGTTGGGCCGGCTGATATATAAAAATCATATTTATTTTGAACATATTTATTAATGCTCAAATTGCCGCTGTAAGAACTGTTATTGCTGGTATTTAACTGGCTCACGCCGTTAACAGCGTTGGTAACCATATTATAGGTAGTCCTGCTATATAGGTTACCGTTAAAGCCAACATTCAGGCCGGCAAGTTTACGGCTATAACTAAGATATCCATTATAAGTATGTTGCGTTTTACCAACAAGGTTAAAATATTGGCTGGTGGTTTTACCAATAGCATCTGTTGAAGTATTATTTACAATAACATTAGTTGTAAAACCATAAGTTCCGTTTATATAAATGCTTTCGCCGCTTAAAACTTTATAGGAGTTGTACGATGTAGAGAAACGATTATAAAATGATGGTGTCAGATTTGGATTTCCTAAAGTTATATACAATGGATTGCTATTGTCTTTAACCGGCTGGATCTGATTTATAGTTGGTTGCTGCGTACTGCCGCTGTAGCTTGCTCTAAAGGATGTTTGTTGAGAAAACTTATACAAATAACTGGCCTGCGGAAACCAATTGATAAATTGGCGTTTCAGTTCATTGCCGGTATAAATATTAGTCTGGTCAAATGAAACATTGGCAGCTTTGGTGCCAACGTTAATTACCGTTTTGCCTTTATTATAGTTCAAAATAGCTCCCGCTTGCTGCGCGTGCTGATTTAGCTTAAAAAAATTACTCAAAGAATCGACCAATACATTATAGTCGCCATCGGGCGTACCACGACTATAGGCACGTTGGTTTGAGCTGGCTTGATCAAGTTTAAAACTGTAATTAACCACTAAAGCAATCCCTTTGGCAACAGGCTCAGTATAAGTAATATTGGTGTTCAAAACCTGCCCCTTGTTGGCTGAGGTTTTGAACTGGTCTGTCGGCTGGGTAGTGCTTAACGCACCGGCATCGTCAAAATATTCAAGGTTTGATTTTAGATAGCCGGCACCTTTACTGTCGTTAGAATTACCGGCTACCAGTAAAGATAAGGTACGTCCTTTTTTCTTTAGCTTTTTGGTGTAGAAGATACTGGCATTAAATAAGCGATTGTCGACACTGTTTATATTACTGGTATTATTCAGATTAAGCAGGCTGTTGTCGCCACGTCTGCTGGTGTCTGCACTAAGAATCTTATTCTGATTATTTGTATAATTACCAGATGCGGTTATTTTTAAATTAGCCGTAGTATCCAATTTTACTTCCAGTTTGGCGTTGAGTTCTTCAGTAAATTTTGATTTGTGCGAAACCTGCGAACTGGTACTATTGATCACGCGGTCGGGCAGGTTATTTTGGCGAATGGTACTTTGGTCGCCATCAATACTTAGTTGGCCAACTTTGTAATTGCCGTTAATAGCGTATTTGTCTTTGTCCCATTTGTTGTCGTAATGCGCCCCACCTGTGATAGCCTTAGGTAAACCCCTATCGTCATAATAAAGGTCGCCACCACCAAAACTGAAAGACATGCTACCGTCATCATTCAGTTCCATAGCGCTGTTATCACCATACCTTTGGGCGTCGTCCCAGTCAAGCCGGGTGGTACCATTGTTTGAGCCAATGCCATAAACAGATATCTTTTCCTTGTTCTGAAACTTATTATACATCAACTGGCCCTGGTAATATTTGTCCGTACCTTCCGCGGCAATTGCTTTACCAAATGAACCAGATTTTTTGCCTTCTTTTAATTTAATATTCAGTGTTTTTACGGCCTTGTCGTCGTCAATGCCGGTAAAGGTGGCCTGGTCGCTTTTTTTATCATACAGCTGCACTTTATCAACCATATCTGCACGTATGTTTTTAGTAACCAGCGTAGGGTCGTCGCCAAAAAATTCTTCGCCATCTAACAAAACCTTATCAACCGACTTGCCCTGGGCCGTGATTTTGCCATCCTTGTCCACTTGTATGCCCGGGAATTGCTTGATCAGATCTTCCACCTTATCATTGGGTTGTATCACATAAGCTTTGGCATTAAATTCGGTGGTATCGCCTTTTATTTTGATAGCTCTCACCTCGCCTTTAACAATGACGTCGCGCAACAGGCGTGAAGTTTGTGTCAAGCCTATCTTGCCGAAATTATGCTGCCGATTCTTATCCTCCAAAGTAAAGCCTTCAGTATAATCAGCATAGCCGGGATAGGACAATACCAGTATAAATTTACCGGCCATTAAATTGTTAATAGCAAATGAGCCATCGCTTTTGGCACGGGTAAATTTGCGCAGGGTTGAATCCTTTGCATTAAGCACCATGATGGTGGTATTGAGCAAAGCTTTCTTTTCGGCCGTATCAACCGCCGAACCTTTAATGGTATAGTTGCTTTGCGCGTAGGCAGACAGATTTAGCAACATTAAAAACGCAGCTAAACGTATTGTGATTTTCATTAAGATTAGGTTTGTTTAGTGCTACTAATGTATAACTAACTTTTTAGTAGAGCAAATGATTTAACATTTATTAACGAATTTTAACATTTGTAACAAGCTGATTATAAGATACAGAAGTTTTTACTTAGTTGCGGATAGATCAAACATGCTCCCCAAAAAGGAAAGCATATTTAGGTGTAAGGGTTTAGGTCGAAAATAATTATCAGTGCATCAATTGTTTTGCAGAATTACCGGATAGCGTAACCCTGGCTTTTTTTGAAAGGTTATAGTTTATTTTTCCTATACGGACATCGTCTATTGTTAATTTACTCTCGTTTTGTATGTTAAAGTTTGCCGTGTCTATTTTACTGCCGCCCACGCCTACTTCACCTTGATAGTTTAGGATATTCAATTTTTTAAGTTCGCCGGTAACGGAAACCGTGCCCGGTGCGTTACTTATTATTCGCAGTGAATCTTGCTTAAACCACCCAATAGTTGTTGTCCCCCAATTATAAATAGTTTTGGCACTTGGAGAGGTAGCTGTGCTTAAGCTATTTATGCGCGGGCATTTGATTTTGACGACGTAGTTGTGATCGTTGCCGTTATTAATATTTTTAAAATTGATTTTTAATATACGGTTTTCAACTTTAAATACCAGGTCTTTGTCTGTACCTTTATCAATCCACACTTCAAATTTTTCGCTTTGGCTTACATCCAGTTGGATGTCGTCCGCGATATAATCCTGTATGGCATCAAAATCTTTTACCGGTACAGACACCATGCCATAGTGGGGTTTTTTATAATCTCCCTTTAAATATTCGGCTTGTAGTGCGGTATCAGATAGTACTACAGACGCGATGAGTAAGACCGCTACAGCTGTGAGTAATTTATTGCTTGTTTTCATTTTGAGTATCCTTAATTTTTTTAAAATCCTGGTAATATTTTAATATCTGTTCGGGGTTTATATCCAGCAAGTAAAGGCTGTTTAAGAAGTCTGGCAGTTCCTGTTGTAAAAAGCGCTCCCGGCGTATGGTTTTTATCTGTGTGGTCGCATCAGCGGACACAAATAAGCCGAGGCCGCGCTTGTTAAAAACGATGCCTTTTTGTTGCAGATATTCGTAAGTACGCATCACCGTATTAGGGTTTACTTGTAATTCAGTCGCCAGCTCACGTACTGATGGTATTTTGGCTTCGGGCAGCCATTTACCCAGGGTGATATGTTCGCTCACATAGTCTGCAATTTGAAGGTATATGGCTTCTTTATCTTTAAAGTTCATGGCTTAAACCTGTTTTTCTTTTAACTTATAAAAGGCACTTACCAATAGTAAAAGGCCGGTCGATGCGTAAATTATCCAGCTTATTATGTAGGTGCTGTTACTTAATGTAAACGAGTAGTATTTACCTTTTATGAAAACTTGATTTTGGAAAAATAAATTGTATGAAGAAAGGTCGCCGCCGCTTACCAGCCGTAAGATGGCTTTATTTAGTATAGTGATCGCCAGACATGCCATGAAGAACAAAAAGGCAGTTTTTATAAAATGCAGTTTATTAAAGTAGACGGCGCCCCAAAAACAAGGGATTTGAAACACCATGAATGCTACTAATGCCAAAATTCCGGGCGTTTTGGTGTCAAATAGATTTAGTAGTCTATTGGGCTCGATAACAGGGTGGCTCATACTCAGCACCAGGCTGTCTACTGCAAAAAAACAGATGTTGGCAGCGACCAGAAAAATTGGAAACGTATACAGCCACGCCACTAAAAATCTTTCCAGATGAGAAACCGGCAAGGTTAGCGTCAAAATAGCTTTTTTCCTATCACTCAGCTCGGCAAAGATGGTGCTGGTAAATATACTGCCGCCCAACCAAATCAAGAATATATACATACCATATTGATAGTTTTGGGTTACTACTCCTACACCTAGAAAAGCAGGTAAGCCCAGCCCTAAAAAAACTATGCCTACCGCTGCTACTAATGATAACAGATAGGTACGGCCATGATCAATGGTATGTTTCTTAAAATACCAGCCAAAGCGGGTAAGGTTAAATGTGTTGTTCATTGCCGGTTTTGTTTAATAAGGTGATGAGGTTTAGGTTGTTATTTATTATAGCATTAAATAGCAATTCCATGTCTACTTTGGTAAAGCTGTTGTCAGTGTTTTCTGTGATTGCATTCAGTCCGCTCAAGTGTTGCTCAGCGTAAATGTAGTCAGCGCTGTTAGCCGGGATGACGCCAAAGTTTAACTTCTCACTGATCTCGTCGAGCGATTGGTTAAGTATGATATAGTTTTTATGTAGTACCAATACGGTATCGATCAGGTTATCCAGGTCGCGCACTTGATGAGTGGAGATAATGACGCAACGATCATCAGTAAGGACCGACGCTACCAGTTTGCGGAATTGTGCTTTTGAGGGAATATCCAGTCCATTGGTAGGCTCGTCCATAATTAATAGCGAAGTATTGGCTGCGATCCCGAAAGCGATGTAAGCTTTTTTTTGTTGACCCAGCGATAACTTGGTAAGTGATCTGTTGATAGGGATGTCAAAATCGGCCAGTAGCTGCTCAAATTGTTTGTGCTCAAACTTGGGATAGAAATGCCCGGTGCTTTCAGCAAATTGTTTAGCAGTAACGGGCGGTAAGTAAATATCCTCGGGTATAAAGAATAGTTCCTGTAAGAAAGATGGATTGCGTTTGACTGCAACCCCGCCATTAACTACACAAGTGCCTGACCACGGCATAGCCAAACCTGCAATATTTTTAAGCAGCGTTGATTTACCGGCGCCATTCATCCCTAGTAGACCATAAATGTGCCCCCGTTTTAGCGATAGATTTAAGCTGTCAAACAGTTTATGTTTGCCATAACCGAACGATAAATTCGTGATTTTAATCATTGTTTATGTGTATTAGTTAAATAGTACACTACAAATGTAGATCAAAAACGGATACTTCCAAATTTTTTTGAAAATATTTTTTTGTCGCCTTGATTTCAGACAGTTATGCTTATTAGGTTAGTTGAACGGTGATATTTTCCATATTTATTTTATACAAATTCGTTACAAACAAAGATTTCCGCACGTATAAATAATATTTAAATTGCAATTGTACATTATGAATCAGATTATAGAATGTGTCCCTAATTTCAGTGAAGGTGCAGACCAGGAAATTATTCAAAGTATAACCGGCGAGATTGGCTCGGTAGCAGGGGTGCAGTTATTAAATGTTGATCCGGGGCGCGATGCTAATCGTACGGTGGTAACCTTTGCCGGCGAGCCGGAAGCTGTAATTGAAGCGGCATTCCTGGCCATAAAAATGGCCGGCGAACTGATAGATATGCGCATACAAAAGGGTACTCATCCGCGTATGGGCGCTACTGACGTTTGTCCGCTTATACCGGTCAGCAACATCAGTATAGATGAGGTTGTAGTTTATGCCGGGAAATTGGCCAGCCGGGTGGGCAATGAATTGCAAATACCGGTTTACCTGTATGAAAATTCGCAGTCTGATAAAAGGCGGAGTAACCTGGCAGCCATACGTGCCGGGGAGTACGAGGGCTTTTTTAAAAAAATAAAGATTCCGAATTGGAAACCCGATTTTGGTCCGGCTGAGATGGATGCTAAACGAGGGGCCACTGTAATTGGTGCCCGCGATTTTTTAATTGCATATAATATCAACTTAAATACAGCCTCGACCAACATAGCCAATGAGATAGCTCAGGATATTAGAGAAACCGGAAAAATAATTATAGACGAAACCGGAAAAAAACGTATCCCCGGAACTTTAAAATACGTTAAAGCAATTGGCTGGTATATGGAGGAGTACAGGAAAGCCCAGGTGTCTATGAATTTGACCAATATTTCGGCAACGCCCATACATGTGGTGTTTGACGAAGTTTGTGCTAAGGCCGCAGATCACGGGACAGAAGTAACTGGTAGCGAACTGGTTGGCATGATCCCCCTAAAAGCCATGACAGACGCCGGCCGATATTTTTTGCAGAAGCAGGGAATTACCCACGTTGTAAACGAAACTAAATTGATTGATGCCGCCATTCAGGCTATGGGGTTAAATGAGCTTGCGCCTTTTGATCCGCAGAAACGCATCATTGAATATCAATTAGACTAATAGCACCAATAGTTGTATTATTTAATATTCAATTATCTGAATATTAAATTGATATTAGAATTTATTGATAAATTTAATTATAAATAATATAAAACTAAAAAACACCGTTTTTGAGTTTTGACCATGAATATTATCACTACTAAAATTAGCTGCTTATTGGTTGCTTTTTTACTGCTTCTTGCGGCCCCCGTAGCAGCACAAATAAACAAAGCCACTACAGGCCCACAATCACAGTTGAAAATTTTTGATGCTTCATTAGCCCAAATTGATGTTGCATTTACTTTTCCCGAAGGATTTAAAGAAATAAAAGCTCCGAATACTGATAGTTATCAATTTGATTATGCAATGATATTGCCCGATGCTGACTTCGAGATATGGTTCCGGGTAAATACACAAAAGGAAAACGAGAAATTATTGTCTGATAAAAATATTAAGGTTAATAACCCCGACTCATTGTTTATAAGCATAGCGCAGGATCAGATAGCGTCATTTACTTCGGAAAAAATACATTCAAAACACACATTGCCGCAATATATACTAAACAGGTACAATGCCGATGCGGGGTGCATTTATTTAATAAGTATTAATGATACACCTATAACCAAGCATTATAAATATGCCTTTATTACGGTGCTTCAAAAAAACGGATCCGGCACGGTGATGGCTATTTGTTTTACCAACGACAAAGGCCCGGAGTTTTTTAAAAACATGAACCTGGCCAGCAGCTGCCTGAAGTTTAAGGAATAGTTGTAAAGACTGGTTGTATTAATTGCTGCCTTCGTATTTAAGGTAACGGCTAATCTTCACAATCAACTCTATCGCTACACGGCGTGTGAATATGTTAACAGTTTAAATTAGAATTTGAGCGCCTAAGTTTTATTTTTGCTGGAGGGCCATTTGCTGCGCCCTGAATAAATATTTGATCAAAAAAAATGGCAGAACCAGTAAATTATAGTGAAGATAGTATCCGGTCGTTAGACTGGAAGGAGCATATACGCCTGCGCCCGGGTATGTATATTGGTAAACTGGGTGACGGGTCGGCATTTGATGACGGTATTTATGTGTTGCTGAAAGAGATAGTGGATAACTCGATCGACGAGTTTGTGATGGGTTCAGGTAAAACCATCGAAATTAATATCAGCGATCATAAAGTGAACGTTCGCGATTATGGCCGCGGCATTCCGCTGGGCAAGGTGATAGATTGCGTATCTAAAATAAATACCGGTGGTAAGTATGATAGTAAAGCCTTTCAGAAATCGGTTGGTTTGAACGGTGTAGGTACCAAGGCTGTTAACGCTTTATCTACTTCATTTATCGTACAATCATACCGCGACGGCCGCACTAAAATAGCCGAGTTTGAAAAAGGCGAACTGGTAAAAGAGGAGCCTGAAAAAGATACCACACAACGCAATGGTACGGCAATCAATTTCTTGCCTGACGATACAATTTTCAGACACTACCGTTTTATTCCGGAATTTGTAGAGAACATGATCTGGAATTATGTTTACCTGAACTCCGGGCTGACCATCAATTTCAACAATCAAAAATATTTTTCAGAGCGCGGATTGTATGATCTGTTAACTAAAAACACTGATGCAGAAACAATACGCTACCCTATCATCCACCTAAAAGGGGATGACATCGAGATAGCCATGACACACGGACAGCAATACGGCGAAGAATATTATTCGTTCGTAAATGGTCAGAATACCACGCAGGGGGGTACGCACCAGGCGGCTTTTCGTGAAGCGGTAGTTAAAACTATACGCGAGTTTTATAAAAAAGAGTTTGATGCATCTGATATCCGGGCGTCGATTGTTTCGGCTATTTCAATCAAGGTGCAGGAGCCGGTATTTGAGTCGCAAACTAAAACTAAACTGGGCTCGCTGAATATTGGTCCGGATGGGCCTTCGGTTCGTGGTTTTGTGAATGATTTCGTTAAAAAAGAACTGGACAACTATCTGCACAAAAACCCGGCAACTGCTGACGCTTTGCTGAAACGTATCATGCAATCAGAGCGCGAACGTAAAGACATTGCCGGTATTAAAAAACTGGCCAATGAGCGCGCTAAAAAAGCGTCATTGCATAACCGCAAACTTCGCGACTGCAAACTGCATTTTGACGATAATCATGAACGTAAGCAGGAAACCACTTTATTCATCACCGAGGGCGACTCGGCGAGCGGATCGATCACTAAATCGCGCGATGTGATGACGCAGGCAGTGTTCAGCCTAAAAGGTAAGCCATTAAACTGTTTTGGTTTAACCAAGAAAGTAGTTTATGAGAACGAAGAGTTTAATTTACTCCAGCATGCGCTGAACATCGAGGATGGCCTTGAGGGCTTGCGTTATAACAACATCGTAATAGCTACCGATGCCGATGTAGACGGCATGCACATCCGCTTGCTGTTGATGACTTTTTTTCTGCAGTTTTTCCCTGATATAGTGAAGGCCGGGCACGTATCTATATTGCAAACACCGTTGTTTCGCGTGCGCAATAAAAAAGAAACGATTTATTGTTATAGCGACGAAGAGCGCCGTAATGCCATTGCTAAACTAGGCGTGAAGCCAGAGATTACCCGCTTTAAAGGCTTAGGCGAGATATCGCCCGACGAGTTTGGGCTGTTTATCGGTAAAGATATGCGCCTGGATCCGGTGATTCTGAAAGATGCCAATATCAAAGGTTTGCTGGAATACTTTATGGGCAAAAACACGCCGGCAAGGCAGCAGCACATTATCGGCAACCTGCGGGTGGAGAAGGACGATGAAAGTGTAAACCCAACTATTGCCGGCGACGAAGTATTAGCGGTAGCCTAACCTTCCCCCTAAATAATAAGAGCCCTTTTGTTCAATCAGAACAAGGGGGCTTTTTACTTCCGTGATGATATGCCTGTTGTTTTTTTAAAATATATAAACCTTACTTTAAATTTCCTTATCTTGTTTCCCCTCCTTTTTTCAGAGAGGGTTAATAAATGATCAATCACGAAATTAAGATAGCTTTTCAGGAGTATTCTTCAGTTGATGAATTAGGTGTTACAGACCAGGCATTGTGTGCAGAGGCTGTAAATGCAATGGTACATTCACATTCGCCGTATTCCAAATTTAAAGTAGGCGCCGCTTTGCGATTAAAGAGCGGCAAAATTATACACGGCAGCAACCAGGAAAACGTAGCTTATCCCTCCGGGTTATGTGCCGAGCGGGTAGCGTTGTTTTATTGGGGAGCTAACCATCCGGATGATTCTATTGAAACTATGGCGGTTACTGCCTATACTGATGAATTTGAACTGCAAAAGCCGGTTACCTCATGCGGCTCATGCCTGCAGGTACTTGCCGAATGCGAAAAGATGCAAAATGAACAGGTAAAAGTTATTCTATTTGTAGGTAAGGGCCCGGTTTGGGTAGCCAACGGAATAGAAAGCTTCTTGCCATTTTTATTTTTTGAAGACCGGTTATCTTAGCCATATAAAAGAAAATGTCCGCTCACCGGCGGACATTTAACTATAAACAAAACTAAACTAAAATTAAGATTCGGCCCGGATTTTAGTGATTTGAAAATCGTCGTGATTTAAGGCAATAGTAACCAGGTTTGTACGGATATATCCCTCATAACGCATAATTAGTTTCACCACCATTTTGTTGTTGCTTTCGTCCATGATCGAAGTTGTGTAAGTGCAATTCTGATCAACGTTTTCTGATGCCTTAAGCGACTCCAATAACTGTTTTTTGTTAAGGTTAAATTCTTTATCGCCACGTAACATCGTGTATTTGACATCTTTTGCCAATATATTTTCAAGGCCATCAATTTTGCCGTGAACTACAGCATTTACGTAGATGTTCAATACATCATTTTTGGTTAAAGCAACAGCCGGATTGGTTGCAGCATTTGCTACGGTGCCCACTACTAAGAGCGTGAAGCCTAACAGGATTGATTTTAGAGCTTTCATAATATGATATTTTAAGGTTATTAATTAATTTTATATCTATAAGACACCAGCGGCTACCCAAACGTTACAAGTAAAAATTAATTTATTTGATGTTTAATTAAAATTTAACATTTGACCTATTTTTACCTGTCTCATTTTGAGAGATATTGACACTATGATTGAGTTTAGCACCATGATATTGCAGTTTGGGGAGATGGGCGAAAAAACCGGATGGCGGTACATTGAGGTAGCCGCCGATTTGGCACAGCAATTAAAGCCGGGCAATAAAAAATCATTTCGTGTAAAAGGTTTTTTGGATAGTTATCCTATCAGTGGCTTTGCGCTAATGCCTATGGGCGAAGGCAAGTTTATCATGCCTATTAAAGCGGATATCCGTAAGGCTATACATAAAGAAGCGGGTGCCATGCTTACCGTAAAACTCCAAGAGCATGCCGACTTTAAAGTTGACATCCCGACAGATTTGCAGGAGTGTTTTGATTTTGATCCGGAGGCCTCATATCAATTTAACAGTCTTGTAATGTCGCATAGAAATTATTTTATTAAGTGGATAGAAAGCGCAAAAACAGATGAGACACGAGCCATGCGTATAATAAATACCGTGAACGCCATGCTGCGTAAATGGAGTTACAATCAGATGATCCGCGAAATGAGAAAAGAGCGCGAATAAATCTTTATCTGGCAGGGTTGACCTTCTTTTCAAGTCATAGCATCAGCCTTGATTTTTTAGGTGCAAAACCTTTCGAATGTGTATAAAATCCCTGCACGTAAACATAGGCAGGTGGGCACATTTACCTATATTTACCCATCCATAAATTTTTGTTGACCAATGAGTGAAGATCTGAACGAAAGCGCTATACCTGATAATAATAACGATGAAAAGATACACAACGTTACCTCACTCGACGGGCTGTATGAAAACTGGTTCCTGGATTACGCGTCTTATGTAATCCTTGATCGTGCGGTTCCGCATATTAACGACGGTTTAAAACCCGTACAACGCCGCATATTACACTCGCTTAAAGAGATGGACGATGGACGCTTTAACAAAGCGGCTAACGTTATTGGTAATACCATGAAATATCACCCGCATGGTGATGCTTCTATAGGTGATGCCATGGTACAGATCGGGCAAAAAGATTTGTTGATAGATTGCCAGGGCAACTGGGGCGACCCGGTTACCGGCGACTCGGCAGCGGCCCCGCGTTATATTGAGGCGCGACTGTCTAAATTTGCTCTGGAGGTTGTCTTTAATCCCGATACTACGGTTTGGCAAGCCAGTTATGATGGCCGTAACAAAGAACCCATTACGCTGCCGGTTAAATTTCCATTGCTGTTAGCGCAGGGTGCCGAGGGCATTGCCGTAGGTTTGGCTACTAAGATTTTGCCGCATAACTTCGTCGAATTGTTAGATGCTTCGGTTGCGGTATTAAAAGGTGAAATACCAAACCTGATGCCCGATTTTCCGACCGGTGGTATGGCCGATGCGTCGGCTTATAATAATGGGCAGCGCGGGGGCCGAGTGCGCGTTCGGGCAAAGATCATTGAACGGGATAAAAAAACGCTGGCTATCACCGAAATACCTTTTACTACTACCACAGGTGGCTTGATTGACAGTGTTATTTCTGCTAACGACAAGGGTAAGATCAAGATCAAAAAGATAGAGGATAACACTGCGCGGAATGTTGAGATTGTTATCCACCTGGCACCCGGCATATCGCCTGATGTAACTATTGATGCGTTGTATGCTTTTACTGATTGCGAAGTATCCATATCGCCAAATACCTGTGTGATACAGGATGATAAACCCCGTTTTATAAGCGTGAATGAGATGCTTACTGAAAGTACTCATTACACCCGCGAGTTGCTGAAACAGGAATTGCAGATCAAGCTGAAAGAATTGATGGAAAAGATATTCTTCAGCTCTTTGCTCAAGATATTTATCCAGGAAGGGATGTATAAGCATTCGGATTATGAAAGCTCATCAAACTTTGAAGAGGTATTAGTAGTGCTAAACCGCTTGTTTGAGCCGTTCTTTCCGCAGTTTTATCGTGAGATCATGCCGGATGACTATAAAAAGCTCATAGATAAACCAATGAGTAGCATCACGCGTTTTGACGTTAAGAAAACGGACGAACAGATCAAGAACCTTGAAGCCGAGATCAAAACGGTAAAGCATCACCTGAAAAACCTTACCGAATACACGATCGATTGGTTCGAAAAACTAAAAGATAAATATGGTAAAGGCCGTGAGCGTAAAACCGAGTTGCGTACTTTCGATAAAGTAGAAGCATCGCAGGTAGCTTTAGCAAACGTTAAATTATATGTTAACCGCGAAGATGGCTTTATTGGTACAGGCTTACGGAAAGATGAATATGTAGGCGATTGCTCAGATATCGACGAGATCATTGTTTTCCGAGAGGACGGTAAGTGTATGATCACTAAGGTGCAGGAGAAGGTGTTTGTGGGTAAAGAGATTATTCATGTCGCCGTGTTCAAGAAAAATGATGAGCGTACCGTCTACAACATGATCTATAAGGATGGCGCAAGCGGCATCAGCTATATCAAACGTTTTGCTGTTACCGGGGTAACCCGCGATAAGGAGTATGATCTGACCAAGGGCAGCAAAGGGTCGAAAGTGCTGTATTTCTCGGCTAATCCAAATGGCGAAGCAGAAGTGGTGAACGTACAGTTGAAACCGCATCAAAAACTAAAGAAACTACAGTTTGATGAGGACTTTGCCCAACTGGCTATTAAAGGCCGCGGCTCAATGGGTAATATCATTACTAAATATCCGGTCAAAAAGATCATCCTGAAAAGCAAAGGCCTGTCAACCCTGGCCGGCCGTAAGATATGGTATGACGAGATTTTGAAACGATTGAACGTGGACGCAAGGGGTAAATACCTGGGCGAGTTTGATGGCGACGATCGTATTCTTACGGTTTTCTCGAATGGTGTTTATGAGCTTACCAGTTTCGATCTGAATAATCACTTCGATGACAAGATGGTACTGATAGAGAAATACAATCCTGAAAAAGTATACTCAATGGTGCATTACGATGGTAAATCAAAAAATTACCTGGTAAAGCGTTTTGTGTTTGAAAATACAGCTATTGGCAAACAAACCAGCATTATCAGCGACGAAAGCGGATCAAAAATGGCAGTAATTTCCGGCGCATCGCAGGTTGTAGTGAAGGTTGACCAGTTAAAAGGCGCATCAAAAATTCCAGAAACCGTTGAGCTGAACCTGGCCGATCTGATAGATGTTAAGGGTATGAAAGCCATGGGTAACCGACTTTCAGTTCATGCTGTACAAAGCGTGGTTTTAGAAGCAGAACATGATGACGAGGCCGATGTACCTGATCCTACTCCGGAAGCAGTAGCCGATACCGAAATATTAATTACTCCTGAGGAGAAAAAGATAGCTGACGAAGCGCCGACAGCAGCGGTTAACGCATCGGAAGCTATTGAAGAGGACGCGCAGGAACCAGAAATATCTCTTACAGAAGAGACAAAAGAGCCGGAGGCGCCATTGCCGGATTCTGAGCCGTTGCAACATAAAAAAGTTGATTTTGAGATCACTAATCCTGATGATATCGATATGGACGATAAAGGGCAGTTAGGCTTATTCTAAGCAAAAAAGGTATAACAGTTAATTAACTGTTATACCTTTTCAAGAAAAAACTTCAGTTAGTACGCAAAGTTGGGTACTAACCGAGGTTTTTGTTGCGTAGGCGTATGGTCGTAATTTAGTGTTACATGCTTATAAAGAAAGCACCCTCAAATACATGGCCAACCAATAATTTTTGTATCGCCTCCTTTTTACTAATGTCAACATGTTTGTCAACAGTGTCGGCGCAGCCTAGCCAAGGTTCAATGCACACAAAGTCGGCGCCTGGCTTGGCCCAGATCCCCAGGTAATTAAAATGAGGAAATTCAACTGTTAATGTCTGATCATGTTTCGTGCTTTTTATGTTTACTACTCTTGACTGCAGGTTTTTAAATACCAGCGCATCGTTGTTGAACATGTCACGGGTCAGGAATAGTTTGCCCTTGTTGGTAGCTACGGGTGCAGTTTGACCGTTGAATAAACCCTCGGGAGATAACAAATGGGTTTCCAGTTTTTCATCGACCTCAAACTCTATATAATAGTCTTCGTAATTCTCGCCTTTATTAAACGGTACGTTAAAGGCCGGGTGGCCGCCAACCGAAAAATAGATGGGTTTTTTATCCAGATTGATGAGCTTGTAAGTTACACGTAAGGCGTCGTCAACCAAATCATAATGAATTTGAAAGTCAAATTTATAAGGATATTTGGTCATCGTTTTTTCACAGTAAGGCAACGAGAACCAGGCAGACTGTTCGTCAGCCTGTAATAATAACAACTCGGATGTGCGGTTAAAACCATGGCGTGGCAGTTCATAGGTTTGGTCGTCAACCAATAATTGATTATTGATCAGCTGACCTACAATAGGAAACAAGTTTGGCGCATGCCATGGCCATACATTAGGGTCGGCTTGCCATAAGTGTTCCACCCCGGTTGTTTTGTTAAAAAATGAAGTTAATTCGCCGCCTTGATTACGGATAGCTACTCTGAAAAGATGATTCTCAATAATTGTCATGGGTATACGGTTATTAATGTCGAATATCCTGATTAATTCAGGACCGAGGCGGATAAAATTATCAATATAAAATTAAATAACGATTTATTCCTGCTCTCTATTCTCAATCATAAAAACGCGTCAGTCGACGTCCTGTTTCTATTGTTTTAAAATACTAATCATCGTCATCATCTTTCTTTTGTTCCAAAACAACAAAGGCGCTGCGTCTTGGCGCCGGCATAACCGAGTTCTCGCCTTTTATAGCTTTCCAGATCACTTCATTTAAAAGCAGGTCGGGTACTTTATCTTCATTAGCTAAATTGAAAGTGTCAGATAGCTTACTACTTTTATTTACAGCTATGTTACGCCGGTTAACATCAACTAGTGCCGGTTTTAAATCAAATGGTTTAAAGTCGGGAGTTGCAGTAAAGCAATCGTACATAGGCATTGCCGCTGCGTCATACTGGCTCATTGGCGGTAAACCTAATATCAGTTCCATCGTGCGCAATGCGCCCGAAGTTGAATACATGCCATGCGCCACGGTATTGCGTTTTACGTACGGGCCAACTACATATATCGGGGAACGGTGTGCATCAATATGGTCTGAACCATTTTGGGCATCATCTTCTAAAATAAATACTACTGATTCTTTCCAGATAGGGCTATGTGATAAATGCTCCAGTAACATACCCACGCCCTGGTCATTATCAGCAACAGCTCCGATAACCGAAACCGCACCCTTGCGTTGTCCGCTGGTATGGTCATTGCCCATGCGCACTATATTTAATTGGGGCACCTGGTTAATGTTTAGTAAAGAGTCAAAGTCATGCTCCCAAACATTTTCGCGGAAACGGTCGGTAATATTAAGATTAAAGCCCGGCATTTTTACGCAAAGATGGCCATGTAATGCTTTAATGGTAGTTTTTCCGTAAGCTGCAAATTCGCCATAGCTCCTGTAAGTAACACCTGCGCGCTTGCAGTAATCCCAAATATAACCATCGCGCGGGTCCACAGCTGTGCGAACTCCCTCACTGCCATAATCGCCACCGCGGCCGCCGTAGCTTGTAGGCCAGGTTTTTTCTATATAATCGGTAGCATAAGCAGCGGTGCTCCAGTTGTGGCCATCGGCGCTCACCTCTGCGTCTACATAAAAGTTATCGGCCAATACAAACTCATTGGCCATAGCGTGCAGGTTAGGGGTAACTTTATAACCAAACAGGCATAAAGAGGTATCGCCATTGCCTTTAGTAATATCACCTAAAACCTGATCATAAGTGCGGTTTTCTTTAATAATATAGAACACATGCTTAATGGGCGATTTATCTGCTCTACTTCGTGGGATGGGATTACCCGCAATACCCGGAGCCATTTTTTCTTTTCGGTCTGTAAACGGGGTATTTGCATAAACTTGTTTGGTAAATACTTTTAGCTGTGTTGGTGTTGGTGCATTAATAAAAGATAATGTGCCTTTAAACAAGCCACCTATATATTGTTCTTTGGTGTTGGTGGCACCCATGTGCACGCCGCTGTTGTCGGCTTTTTTGATAGGCATTGGTCCGCGTGGGTTAGCCATTGAAGTAAAGCCTTTACCGTTAGACACCAATATTTTATTGCCCAGCGTCTTGACGTTTGTTGGGTACCAACCTACCGGTATAAAGCCCCGGCTTTGGCTGCTGCCTTGTTTGCTTACATCAAAAACTGCAAGACAGTTATTGTCGGCATTGGCAATATAGAGTGTTTTTTCGTCTGATGACAAGGCCAGCCCGTTGGTGGTTGAGCCGGTTAAATGGGTTGGAAACAACGATGTTGATACCACCTCCGTTATTTTATTGTTGGCGGTATTGATAATAGAGACGGAGTTATCATTTGCATTGGCCACAAATAGACGCGTGCCTTTTTTATTTAGCAATAATTCGTTAGGGTGGCTGCCAACCGGGATTGATGTTATAGCACCGGTTGCTGTATTATAACAAGCTACTTCTCCACCGTTCCAAACGGAGATGTATAAAGTTTTTTCATCTGGCGATAGCAGGCAGCTATAAGCTTCTGCTTTTAATTTTATGGTCGATTTAACTTGCCGGGTTACCAGATCAACAATATAAAGACTGTTGTCTTCTTTGGTAACGGTATAAAGTAAAGTGTTTGCTTTGTTAACCGCGATACCGGTTGCGCAAACTTTATTTTTAGGGTAAGCAGCCGGCGCCAGTTTGATGGTATCGGCCGGAATTAATTTTTTATTCCTGATATCAAAATCTATGATCCAGTTGTCGTGACCGCCCGATGCGTATAAGTGTTTTTCGTCGCGGCTAAAGGTAAGCCCATACCACAGTTTGCCGATAACCTTTTCGTCGATTAACTTCTCATTTACCGGATCAATCAATTGTATGGATTGTGTACTCTGTCCGTTGTTGGTTACTGCCAGCATTTTGCCGGATGGGGACAACTGAATATTCAACGGCAGATCGCCTAACGGCAGTGAGGTGCCTACCGGGCTAAGTTTCCATCCGTTGGGTAATAATACCTGCCCGGTTTGTCCCACTTTACCGGGTAACTGTGCTTGAGCATTTAAGGCGGTAATTAAAGTTACCGCAAGGCCAAATAACGATTTGATTTTCATGATTTAAAAAAAGATTCAAATCAAAAATACACATTGTCTGACAGCATTGCTATAGCTTAACGCAAACTTAATATAATTGAACCGCCGCTGTTAGTTTATTTTAATCAACGTGCGGATAACAGAGTCTTTTTGGGCGCTGCTAAGCTTGTAATTATACTTAAATAGGGCATTTTCGAAATCGCCGTATGATGGGTTGGGGATAATGATGTATCTGCTGCCAAATTGCTTTTTTAACTTTTCGGTAACGGCCATGCGGTTTTCTTCGGTTGGTTTGTTGTCGTATACTACGTCAAAATCAGGCAGGTTATCGCCGCAAAGTAATACAATGTTATATCTGGCCAACACTTGTTGGCGGCGCGTTTCTTTGCTTGAAGTATTTTGTTTCAGGATGATATGCTCAGCATCGGCATAAGGCAAATGGTATAGTTTCAAATTTTTAGTAGTGCCCTGACGTTCATCTTCGTCACGGTTAGTAATATAAAACACCGCCACGCCCTTTGACGCGGCATATTTAAAAAATGATGGTGCGCCGGGTACGGTATCTGCAATGCCTTTTGCTGTCCATCGCTTCCAGGCTTTCAGATCAAACTCGCGGTTATTTATAGCTAGCATTGCGTCCAGCGGACTGTTGTCCAACAGTGTTTCGTCAATATCGGTTACAACGGCCAGCGGCTTTTTACTTTTATGTCGCAATGCGTCATCCAATCTTAACCTGGCAATATTATAAGCTTGAAAACATAAAGCTTTGTACTCAGCGGCACGTTGCTGATATAGAGACGACCAAACTTTACCCGCGTTGCCGGTAGACAAAGAGACATCTTGCGCCCGCGCCGCACAGAAATATAATAACAAGCCCGAAAGCAACAACAATTTTTTCATTTATAGTAATTCAGACTTAATCTTGTCTGTGAACTCCTTGGCAAACTTATTCAGTTTGGGCTGTATCACAAAAGCACAATACGGTTTGGTAGAATTGTCCACAAAATAATTTTGATGATAATTTTCAGCCTTATAAAATTCTGATACCGGGCTTAACTCAGTTACAATCGGCTTATCGAAAACTTGCTCATCAGTTAGACGTTTGATCATTGCGCCGGCTTTTTCTTTTTGTTCTTGTGTGTGATAAAAGATTACCGAACGGTATTGTGTACCGACGTCATTACCCTGACGATTCAGGCTGGTAGGGTCGTGGGTTTTAAAAAAGATAAGCAATATTTCGTCAAGGCTAACCTGGCCGGCATCATACTCAACCTCAACAACCTCGGCGTGCCCGGTAGTTCCGCTGCAAATTTGCTCATAAGTCGGGTTTTTAGTTTGCCCCCCCATATAGCCCGAAGTCACCGCGCTAACACCTCTAACAGTTTGAAAAATAGCTTCGGTGCACCAGAAGCACCCGCTACCAAATGTTATTTTTTGAATGTTTGTAGACATAACACAAATTTACTTCTTTGTTAAAGATTAACGCCCCGGCAATGTTTCTGAAAAGTAATTATTTGGAAACGCGAATATAAGTTTCGCCTCGTTTAACCTTTTAAACCATATATGCGTATTAGTATTATAACTTAAGAATGACAATTGGTTTTATAAAATATTTGTTTAAACATGTAAGTTTACGAAACTTATAATCAAAAACTTAGTTAATCAATAAACTCACAATTATGAAAATTGCAGCATTAATCGCCCGTATATTACTGGGTTTGATCTTCGTAGTATTCGGTTTAAATTTCTTTTTTCCTCAGGTTTTACACATGACATCGCCGCCAATGAGTAAAGAGGCGACAGCCTTTTCTATGGGTTTATGGGGCTCAGGCTATTTCTTTCAATTCTTGAAAGTGATTGAGATTTTGAGCGGTTTATTTTTATTAATTAACCGTTATACCGCTTTCTTTTTATTGGTGTTATTGCCAATCAGTGTAAATGTTTTCCTGTTCCATACCATACTGGCCCCTTCCGGCATACCTGTGGGAGCGACGATTTTAGTGTTGAATTTGTTTTTGTGCATTGCACACATCAAATATTACACCGGCGTGTTTACCGCTAAACCGAAGGTTGGTTAACTGGCGGGCACCTGCACCCGCCTTAAAAGTTCAGCTTGCTTTTTTGGCCGGGTGCATAGTTACTACGGTTACTGTTATCAGTTCGGCAGGTGAGATGCTCAATATTTCGGCAATCTGATAAAGCCGTTCTACCGACATCTTGGTTTTGCTCATCTCTATTTTGCTATACGCATTTTGAGTAATGTTTAACAAGTTTGCCATTTGCGTTTGCGAAATACGCAATTGGGTACGTCGGCTTTTGATGTTAGTGGCTACGGCTCGTAATTGGGCGTCTACATTCATTATTCAGAATATTAATTCATAAATCTAGCCATAGCGATAAGTATTTTATTGCGTTTTTGACAATGAATAAAATGAATAACTGGTTAGTACCGTATTGACATACAGCTATTAAAACCATACGGTTTATGCAAATTTACCTAAATCGATTACCAGCAAACGCTCCAGGTTTCGGAGCGTTTGCTGGTAATAGGAGGCGGCAGACTGTTATTTTTTGGTGTACGAACCGGTAAGCAGGTTAATAACATAAACCGATGTGCCTACGGTCAGTGTCGCTTGATTATTTCCATTAAAAACTAAAGTACCACTGAAGCTAAATGAGCCGGCCGGTACTGTACCAGAAATGGAGATATTAGCCGTACCGCCGGTAATTACCCTGGGTGATTTGGTTAGCGTGACATTGGTTACGCTAATATTAACTACACTGCTGCCGCTTGTTTTGTCGCCTACTTTTGAATTGAATGAACCCTGGCGGTTATAACTGCCATTAATGGTAAAATTGGTAGCAGAGTTGCTTAAGCCAGCAATAGTAATGCTTGATGTGCCCGAAGCCGATGATGACAGACGGGGGCCGTCAAAACTACCGTGGTAGGTTACGGCTGTTACTATGTTATCGGGATTGTTATTATTGCAATTTAGCGTACGTGAAAATTTGTAAAACGCATCAAAGGTCACGGAATTGTTATTGCCCGAAAAGCTTATACTGTCGGCAATAGTGGTACCGCAAGCCTGGTGTGCGGCGTTAGACGATGTAGAATTTAACGATTGTTTGCCGGCAGAACTGGTTGCCTGGGCATTGGCGCTGATGTTATCGGCCATGCTTACAAAACCAAATGAGTTTGCAGCTACAGCGCTTGCAGCCATATCTGCAGCAACATCAGTAGAAACATTGGCGTTGTTTTTAGGGCTATTGTTTTTTTTACAAGAGATTGCAAAAAGCAGAGCTACGGATACAATTAGCGTGGATTTCAGTGCTTTCATAATGTTTTAAAAGGATTGGTGTTTATATAGAACAACAAAAACTATGCTAAATGATAAGTGGGGTAGATAAGAGATACACAATCACCCCAGGCAATCAGGATATCAAATGGTGATGGCTGCCTTTACAAGGTAAGGCAATATTTCTTTTTGGAAAGAAACAAAGTTTTTGCGCACATCGGAATCACTGACCGAGGTGAAGGCAAAACTAAACACGATATTCTTGCTGCATTTAATCAGGAAGCGCATTCGCTGATGGAAGTTGTCCATTTGACGGATAGATTTCAAACGGTTAAATGAAGCCAGCAGCAACTCTTCCAGTTCGTTGCTTAAATTCTTTAAAAAGTCTTGCGAGTTAGTGCTTTCGCGAATGAAATCCCAGCCTATAAATTCATTACAAACCGTATAGCTAAGGCGGCAGGTTTTCATGATCAGGTTGCTCAGGTGAGCCTCTTCATCAATCTCTGAAGTATTGGTTGATATCAAATCATCAACACTTACACGTATATAATCCATCAACAGCGTATGCAATACGTGTTCTTTGCTGTCAAAATATTTATAGATGGTTGCCTTGGCAATTTTGGCCCGTTTGGCAATTTCGTTCACACTGGTTTTATGATACCCGAATTTGCGAAACAGCTCTTGTGCCGCACGTTTGATGCTATCTTTAATTTTTTCGGCTTCCATGTAGCTCAGTTCTGTACAAATATCTCAAAACCATTGGTAATTACAGCATAAGCTTTCAATGATTTTACAGCAGGTGCTTTAGTAGGCGTTCCATCTTCCAAAAGCCATTTGGCACCGCTACACGGATCGGTAACGGTAAGCGAAGGGTTATCTAATGTGACAGCACATTTATTCTGAGGCAAATAAGCACTGCAACGATCATAAGCGGCATAACCACCGGTTGCCCGCCGATAAATGATCAATCCCGCAACACCATAGCCGTTTATGATTACTGCGCCGCCGGTGTTATGGAGGGCGTTCAGTCGCGGGTCTGTCAAAGCCATCTGCAGGTTAACGGATACATTAGGGACATAGTCGCTTGCCTTACCACACGAAAGAAAGCTTACAACCAACGCAAATACAACCCCCAACTTTTTAGCCATACACTATATAATTTCTGTTTGGAACTGTTTCAGGAAACGTTCATCGTTCTCGCTAAATAAACGCAGGTCGCGTATTACATATTTTAGGTTGGCAATACGCTCCATGCCCATACCAAAGGCAAAGCCGGTATATTTTTTACTATCAATACCACAATTTTCCAAAACATTCGGATCAACCATGCCGCAACCTAATATCTCAACCCAGCCGCTGTATTTACACATATTACAACCGGCGCCTTTACAAATGGTACAAGACACATCCATTTCGGCAGACGGTTCAGTAAACGGGAAGTATGATGGACGGAAACGTACTTGCGTACCTTCGCCGTACAATTCCTGCACAAAGTGATACAGCGTTTGTTTCAAATCGGCAAATGATACATTCTCATCAATATATAAACCTTCAACCTGGTGAAAGAAACAATGTGCACGGGCAGAAATAGCTTCGTTACGATAAACCCGGCCCGGCATAATAGCGCGGAATGGCGGTTTGCCGTTTTCCATCATGCGCACTTGTACTGATGAAGTATGGGTACGCAAAGCGATGTCATCTTTACCGTTAGTCTTTTTAATGAAGAAAGTATCCTGCATATCGCGGGCAGGGTGCTCCTGGGGGAAATTCAGAGCCGAGAAGTTATGCCAATCATCTTCAATCTCCGGCCCCTCGGCTACATTGAAGCCCAGGCGTTTAAATATGTCGATGATCTCATTACGCACTAATGACAAAGGGTGGCGCGAGCCTACCTCGAAATTATCACCCGGCAGGGTCATATCCAGATCAGCTTTTTGCGAACCCTGATCGGCGCTGAAGTTTTCTTTCAGATCATTATACTTAGCCTCGGTTAGTTGCTTAAACTGGTTCAATACCTTACCAAAGGTGCGTTTTTCTTCGGGGCCCACTGTTTTAAATTGTTCAAACAGGTCTTTAACTATCCCTTTGGTACCTAAAAATTTAATCCTGAAAGTTTCCAACTCATCCGCATTAGCAGGCGAAAAGGCACTAATTTCGGCGGTATATTGATCTATTTTTTCTTGCATTATAGTGTATATTATTGCTTTGGGTATCTACTATAGTAAATAGGCTGCAAATTTAGTATATTTTGTCATTGCGAGGAGGAACGATGAAGCAATCGCACCCATCCGGGCTTTTTCTATTGCGATTTCCATGCTATGCTTGCCATGCCAAATGAGATTATTTTAATACGCCCAAGGCCTTACCAACCTTAGTAAACGCAGCGATAGCTTTATCCAGATGCTCTCTGTCATGCGCAGCAGAGATCTGCACACGGATGCGCGCTTTTCCCTGAGGTACTACCGGATAGTAAAAACCAATTACATAAATACCTTCTTCAAGCATTTTAGCTGCAAATTCCTGCGCCAGTTTGGCATCATATAACATCACCGGTACAATAGGGTGCACGCCTGGTTTAATGTCGAAACCTGCATCAGTCATCGCTTTGCGGAAATATTGTGTATTGCTTTCCAGTTTATCGCGTAGTTGGGTAGTTTCGCTTAACATATCCAATACAGCAATAGACGCACCGGTAATAGCAGGAGCCAGCGTATTAGAGAACAAATATGGTCTTGAGCGCTGGCGCAGCATATCGATGATCTCTTTACGGCCGGATGTAAATCCACCCGATGCCCCGCCTAAAGCTTTACCCAGGGTGCCCGTGATGATATCGATCTTACCCATTACATTATGATATTCATGCGTGCCGCGACCAGTTTTACCCATAAAGCCTGAGCAATGGCTTTCATCTATCATTACCAATGCGTTATATTTTTCGGCCAATTGGCATATTTTATCTAATTGAGCTATGGTGCCATCCATAGAGAAAGCGCCGTCGGTTACTATAATACGGTGACGCAGGCCTGCAGTTTCCTGCAGTTTGGCTTCCAGGTCGGCCATGTCATCATGTTTGTAGCGATAACGCTGTGCTTTGCATAAACGCACGCCGTCAATAATTGATGCGTGATTTAACTCGTCAGAAATAATAGCATCCTGAGCGTCAAATAAAGGCTCAAACACACCACCGTTTGCGTCAAAAGCGGCAGCATATAATATAGTATCCTCGGTGCCCAAAAACTCAGCAATTTTTTTTTCCAGTTCTTTGTGGATATCCTGGGTGCCGCAAATAAACCTAACGGACGACAATCCGTAGCCATGTGTATCCATCGCCTTTTTTGCGGCCTCAACTACCCGCTTATCGCCCGACAAGCCCAGGTAATTATTCGCACAAAAGTTTATTACTTCCTTGCCGCCCTGTACGGTTATATCCGCACCCTGCGGCGACGTGATAATGCGTTCTCTTTTATATAAGCCTGCTTCCTCGATGGCGGTAAGCTCTTGTTGTAAAGTCGGTTGTAGTGTGTTATACATATTCGGTCAATTTTTACAAAACTAAGCATTAATGGCCATTTAGCTTTTAAACTGCCGCGTTTAAAACAATAATTATGTGTTTAAGCAAACATTTATGCACTTAAAACATTATTTGATGAGCCGGATGAAAAAATGTTTACTATATACGTTATTGTTAATAAATGCCTTCACCTTTAAGGCATTAGGGCAGCAGTATATCTTATCCGGTCACGTCACTGATCAGCGAGGCGCACCTGTTTCATTCGTATCGGTGTACATTCGCAATACTACTTACGGTACTACCAGTAACGAGCAGGGCGTTTATAAATTTAATTTAAGCCCGGGCGAGTATGATGTCATCTATCGCTACGTTGGTTATAAAGAGCAAATCGATCATATCACGATATCAGACCATAGCGTGCTGCATAACGTGCAGATGGAAGACGAAGTCTTTAAACTAAAAGCGGTTAATATTGTAGATAAGCGTAACCGCGACACTGCCGCCAGCAGAATTATGCGTAGGGTGATAGCCAAGCGTGAATTTTATCTGAAAGAGGTCAATACTTTCTCATGCGCTGTATACGTCAAAGGTGTGCAAAAGCTAACCGGTGCTCCAAAAAAATTGCTGAGCAATGGCGTGTCAAAGGTACTGGATCTGGATAGTAACGGCCGTGGTATCTTTTATCAGTCTGAGTCAATATCCAATTACAATTATAAGCGCCCCAATAAAGTAAAAGAGATCACCATATCAGCGCGTGAAGCCGGTATTTCGCCAACGTTTAGTTATAATAAGGCGTCAGATCTGCAGGCCAATTTTTACAATAACTTATTTAGTGTACCGGGATTAAGCAGCCATGCTTTTGTATCGCCGGTAGCTAAAAACGCTTTTAGTTTTTACCGTTATCATCTGGAAGGTGCGACAGTGGAGAACGGTCACACCATTGACAAAATTAAACTGTCGGCCCGCGGCGATGGCGAATACAGTTTTGAGGGCTATATCTATATATTGGAAGGCGATTGGCGCATTTATAGCGTCGATGTGCATTTAACCAACAAGGTTAACCGCCTTAATTTTGTGGATACCATGAAGATCAGTCAGCAATATATCCCGGTTGAAGATAACACCTGGATGCCTGCTTCTATCCAGTATGATTATAGTGGCGACGTATTAGGTTTTAAATTTGAGGGATATTACATAGCTATTTATAATAACTATAAATTTAATGTAACCTTTCCACCCGATTTCTTTAATGGCGAAGTTATGCGTCTTGATACTGCTGCGAATTTGAAAACTGCCGATTACTGGTTTAAAAATCGCCCTATACCATTAACCGCGCAGGAGACACGGGATTACCAAAAGAAAGACAGCATACTGCGCCTGGAGAAGTCAAAACCTTATCTTGACTCTTTGCAAAAACATAAGAACCGAATATTAATTCTTCCGTACACCGTATTTGGATTTACCGCTACCAGCAGAGATAATAAGGATTCACTGTACGTTTATCCATTTAACAAGACCCTGTTTTATAATACAGTTCAAGGTTTGGGTATTAACTTAAAAGCGCGCTTGTCTCACACATCTGACGATTTTAAAACGCTCGGAATCATTCCAAATCTGCGCTACGGATTTGCGGATAAGTTATTCAGCGCCAATATTCACTCCTATTATATTTATGACCTGTTTCATGAAGGCCGTTTCTTCCTGAATTTTGGTAGCGATGTATTGGATTTAAACAACGTAGGTACGCGGTCATTATATTTTAATACACTGAGTACGTTACTCAGTAACAATAACTATGTTAAGTATTACCGGTCGGATTTTGGCGATGCAGGCTTTATGCGCGAGTTGAGTAATGGTATTTTATTCACGGTATCGTTGTCTTATGCTAATCGCACTCAACTGTTCAATACCTCGTATGCGCATATTTTTAAATCATCAACAAAGCATTATACTTCAAATAATCCGTTGGCGCCTGATACCGTGCCGGCAAACGACCGGTCGATATTGTTTCCGCAAAACCAGGCGCTGACGCTGAATGCTTCGGTTAAGTTTACATTCGATCAGCATTATATTACCAGGGCAACCGGCAAAATTTATTTACCGTCAAAATACCCAACTTTAACCGTAAACTATCGCAAGGCTATACCGGGCGTATTTGGGGCCGATGCCGGTTATGATTTTGTGTCTGCAGATGTTTCACAAAGCAGAATACGCCTCGGCTTACTGGGCTACTCATCATTCAAGCTATCAGCAGGCGATTTCCTGAATAAAAAAGCCCTGTATTTTATGGACTACAACCACTTTTTAGGTAACCAGGGTTTAACCTTCGACCCGACTTATGTGGGCAGTTTTCATTTTCTCCCGTTTTATCAGTTCAGTGCCAATAGTTTTTACTTTGAAGCGCACTATCAGCACAATTTTGCCGGCTCGCTGCTTAATCATATAGGCTTTATGCGTAAGTTAAAACTGGAAGAAGTTATAGGCGCCAACTACTTAACAGAAAAGAATGACATGAACTACTCTGAGTTATATGTCGGTCTGCAACGCTTTATATTCCGGGTTGACTATGGTATATCTTATGCTGGCAGCCACAAATATCTGCAAGGGTTCAGAATATATTATGGTATCAGGTAAGCCAAAAGCTTAAAGCGCATGTAAAAAAAGCGTTCAGCTTTGGACTTTTAGCTTTCAGCTTAAACAGTTATCTTTGTACCTCATTTAACACCGTTTGCAGCGGCATCAATGGTTATGGGACAATATAATACACTACTTTACTATTGTTATTCGACAATAGAAGACGGGGAGCAGTTTGCTGCCGATCATTTAAAATTTTGCAAATCACTTAATTTAACGGGGCGCATTATTGTAGCCAGCGAAGGCTTGAATGGCACCGTTTCTGGTGCAGCTGAAGCATGTAAGACCTATATGGATACCGTACATGCCGATCCGCGTTTTGCGTCGATAGACTTTAAGATTGATGAAGTGGATGTGCCGTCATTCGTAAAAATGCACGTCCGTTATAAAGAGGAGATCGTTCATTCTGGCCTGCGCGACCCTAATATCATCAATCCACAACTAAAAACCGGCGTACATCTGGAGCCGAAGGAATTTTTAGAGATGAAGGATGAAGAAGATGTAGTGATCCTGGATGTGCGCTCAAACTATGAGCACAACCTGGGAAGATTTAAAAATGCTATTACGCTGGACATTGAGAACTTTCGCGATTTCCCGGATAAGATCAACGAGCTGGCTCAATACAAAGACAAGAAAGTAATAACCTATTGTACCGGTGGTATTAAATGCGAAAAGGCATCGGCGCTGTTGTTGCATGAAGGGTTTAAAGATGTATACCAGTTGCACGGTGGTATTATTAAATATGGTAAAGAAGCCGGTGGCGAGGATTTTGAGGGCAAATGTTATGTATTCGATAACCGCCTGGCAGTCGAGGTGAATAGTGTTAATCCGGTTGCTATATCAACGTGCTACAACTGCGGCAAGGTTACCGAGAAGATGATCAACTGCGCTAACCCCGAGTGCAATGAGCACTTTACCCAGTGTGATGAATGCGGCACCGCCATGGAGGGTTGTTGCAGCGACGACTGTAAAGCACATCCACGTAAACGGGTTTATGACGGTACCGGCTACTATGTAAAAGTGCCTCAACCGGTAAATATGAAAGAGAAAGTAACGTTAGCTTTGAGTCGTCCTAAAATAGGTTGACAGAAATTAATGGTTAAAGATAGTCCTTGTTGGGTAAAACCGGCAAGGATTTTTTATTATGTACGATTTGAGGTGTTTGATAGTTCAATGCCAAATGTGGTCTGCGACAATTATAAAGGCTGATAGCTTCATTTATTAATAATCTTGCCTGATGAATGTCAGCCGGTTTAGTGATCAGAAATTCATTTTTAAGGATACCATTGATACGTTCAGCTAAAGCATTCTGATAACAATCATATCCATCGGTCATTGACGGCGTGATGTGATGTTTGGCCAACAACTGCTGATATTGTGCTGAGCAGTATTGCAATCCTCTGTCCGAGTGATGTATCAATGGCGCAGCGATTTGTTCTTGT
>NZ_BAABCV010000007.1:0-261563 GCF_039539265.1 Mucilaginibacter panaciglaebae | reverse complement strand
CCACTAGCGAAATGAAGGTAGCTATCGACAGATAAATAGTGTAAACTTATTTCAGTACTAAATTAAAAGTGTAAATTCAATTAAGTATTAACAACCAAATCTGTAAACTTTTTTCAGGACGGGTCAGTCAGGAAAAGTGATCCAAACTGATCCAAATTTCAGAACTAAAATATTTAATCAGCTCATTTTAAACCAGTTGTATTTTTTAAGTGATCCAAATGATCCAAGTGATCTACATTCACCTGGATCATCACATAACCGGCCCTTCACCAATCATTACCTCACTATTCAATCCTTGCCTCTAAAATATTAAGCTTTCAGCTTAACCGGCAGGCAGCTCGCTGCATTTAGGACGAAGTCGAAAACTTCGGGCCTGTCGCGGGGGTTCTTGCTTCGTTCGGGATAACATCAGATAATATATCACTCCTTACTCATCACTGCCAAACTCAGCGCTGCCATATCTCCGATATTTTCACCCAAACCCGCGGGCACTATCCGGCAAACTTCGTGAGCGCCAATGTAAGCTTCGCGATGTATTACCTGCATCATCCGATCGTCTAACAAAGACTTGGCCCGGCCATAAATGCTGCCCATGATAATTACTTGCGGATTTAGAATATCGATCAGTAAAGACAATCCCCTGCCCAGGTATTCAGCGCAGGTATTGTAGATATCAATAGCCAGTTCATCGCCACCGTGTGCGGCTTCGGCTACGGTCTTGGCGGTGAGTTTCCCCACGTCATCCAGGCTATCGCAAAAAGACACCTTCTCGCCCACCTGTAACCTTTCGCGCACTTTGATCTGCGCCAGCTGCGCAATACCGCCGCCGCTGCACCAACCCTCAAATGAACCGGCTTTGCCAAAACCTACCGGCCCCATGTCCGACAGGCGCAAATGTCCCACCTCGCCCGCAAAATCTGATGTGCCCGAGTACAGTCTGCCATTCAATATAAGTCCCGCGCCCATGCCGGTGCCAAAGGTCAAAAAGATCACATTTTCAAACCCCTTGCCGGCGCCATATTTCCACTCGGCTACTGCGCAGGCGTTGGCATCGTTTTGCAGCAGGGCGTTGTGGCCAAAACGTTCGCCGGTCATTTTCACTATAGGAATCTTATCCCAGCCCGGCAGATTAGGGGGCGATAGTATAAGCCCCTTATTACTGCTTAGCGGACCACCGCAGCTAATGCCAATACCTGCCAGACCGTCGTTACTTAGACCGTGTTTAGCCAGTAGAGCTTCCGCCGTGGTAAACAGCGCTTCGATCATTTCATAAGGCGGCTGCGTGGTAGGCATAGATACTTTGTCAACAATATCCAGGCTGTCGCCAGATACCTTCCCCAAAACCACGGCACATTTGGTGCCGCCAATATCAAATCCTAACAGCATACTAATCTTCTTTAAGCGGACTAACTTTAATCGACTTAAATTTAACATTACCATGTTTGGCAAAAAAGTATAGCTGACTACCTTTTTGCTCAGGACAGCGGTTCACAACGCAACGTTTACCATTAATGTTCATATCGATAATGTCATCCTTCATGATAATATCAAGCTTCATGGGTTTGTCCAAACCTTCAACCACGCGGATCATGGTGTTGCCCAGCCAAACGTCTTTGTCGCCTGCCAAAAAATCTACCCGATAGCCATGATCTGCCTGATCGTCGGCTCTTAAATAAAACCCATATTCGGCAATTGGTGTATCAGGGTCAATCTCCATAGTGATGCGGCAATTAAGCGGCACATTATCCAGGTGCGCAGAACCCATGCCGCTGGTAGTGCTGATGGATACGCCGTCCGCAGCATCCTCTTTAGCATCAACATCGGCAACTATACTTGAATTTACAGGTGCATCACTGGCCGGTATCATCTCTTGGGGGAAACTCGTAGACAAAGTACCATCCGCTTCTTGTTTCACCTCGCGGAAGATCATGTTGCCGCCGAAACGCTCGCCACGGTCATCTTTATTCTGGTCGCGGCTTGGTATCCAGGCACCTACAATCCGACGGCCATTTTTAAAGGCTGCGGTCTTAGCCACATTCACCCACGACTCGTTCAAAGCCTGGTATCTTGGCTCTTTCCATGGCCCATACGGGCTGCGCGACATCACATAATAAGTATCGCCGCCGTCGCCATAAACCAGGTAATACCAGCCATTCCACAAGAAATAGTCGGGGCATTCAGGCACAGAACCCTGGCCTGTAAGTACCGGGGCTAATACAGTCCAGTTTTTCAGGTTTTTTGATACCATATGTACCAGGCTGCCGCCAGCATGGCGCAATGCCGTATTCTCTTTCCAACTGGCCACAAACAGGTGAAACTCGCCGGTCTTTTCATCTACAAAAACTTTAGGGTCCCTAAAATCGCGCTTGCTGTAACCGGGCGCCGAGGTATAGAACGGGTTAGGTTTCTGTTTGTCGAAATGGATGCCGTCATTGCTTATGGCATAGCTTAATTGCTCGTTGATCTTGCCGTCGTTCACCAATCGCGTAGCATAAAACGCGTAGTACTTATTCTTGTAATAAACTACAGAGCCGGTGCAGATAGATTTTTCCCAGGGCTCATCTATACCTAACACAATAGGATTCTGTTTCCAGTTTTTCAAGTCGGTAGTGGTGCTCAATACCCATTGGTGGCCGCCCAATCCGCCCAGGCTGGCGTGGTGCGCCGAGTCAAGCAGCCAGTACATCGAAAACTGGCCGTCTTTGTAAAAAGGCATACAGTCGCCTACAAACAAATTGCCTTTGGGCCGCCAGTATTGCAGGTTTTTGGTTGATTGGATAGCAGGGTCGTACTTAACGCCAAGTTTTTGGGCTTTGAGGCTGATAGTTCCTAAAGCGAGTGTGATTAATAAGATGTATTTTTTCATGTATGTGTGATTTTTAAATAATTTATACCCTATTTGTCATTGGCAGCATAGCGAAGAATCTGCCGAGTGTTTAAGCAAAGTTTGCAGATCCTTCGCTATCTACCCATGACAAAAAAATAACTGTCTTTTCGAGCATGGCGAGAAATCTATACACGGACATCCACACCATGCTTAGCGTGTGTATAGATCTCTCCCTACGGTCGGGATGACAAAAAATAAAACCATTGTCAGTTTCATCTTTACAGTCCCCGGTGATTCTACTACTCAGCATGACAAAATTGTTAGTTGGTGATACTTTACAAATCCCGCGGGCTGCCTCCTTTGCGCCAGTGTTCCTCAATTTCTTCGAGCGATTTACCTTTGGTTTCAGGGATATAATATCTGCCCCAAAACATTCCTATCAGACATACCGCCGAATAAAAAAAGAACGTTTGCGACACGCCAAACGCGTTAACCAGTTTAAAGAAAGTAAAAGCTACTATTGCATTAAAACCCCAATGCGACAGCGAGCCGATACTCATACCCACACCACGGACATTTAGTGGAAATACCTCGGATATTAATAGCCAACCCAATGGAGCCAGACTTATAGCGATGAAAACGATATAGCAAACAATGCTCAACACGGCAAAAACCGGCAGACTGGCGCCTAACGCCTCTTTAAAATGGAAGCAAATACCCAGCAAAGCCAGTGATGGTATCATGCCCCAAATGCCTATCATGTACAATTTGCGGCGACCGACTTTATCCAGCAAGATCACCGACACAAAGCAAGCCAGCACATTCACCGTGCCGATGATAATAGCCGGCAGAATAGACTCGGTATTGCTGACAATACCCGCCATTTTGAATATGATAGGCGAATAATAAATGATGGTATTTACACCCGAAAACTGCTGAAAGAAGAATATACCCACAGTAATAATCAGCGCCGGGCGCAGCCAGGGTTTCAGTATCTCGCTGCTGCCGGCTTTATTTTTGGCGTTGAGTTCGATATCCCGTTTCAAGTCGGCCAGCGTTTGTTGGATCAGGTCGGGGTCTTCAACTTTATTAAGTACGGCTTCCCCCTCGGTCCAGCGGTTTTTGCTGATGAGCCAGCGGGGTGTTTCGGGCAGGAAGAACATACCAATGAGCAGGATCAGTGCCGGGAACAATCCCACAAAAAACATCCATCGCCATGATTGCAGGTTGGCATCGTTGCCTAACAGATAGTCGGTTATATAGGATACCAATATACCGATGGTGATCATGAGTTGGTTTAAAGTAACCATAGCCCCGCGGCGACGGGTTGGGGCTATCTCGGCAATGTACATAGGCACTACGTACGAGGTGATGCCGATGGCTATGCCAATTATAACGCGCATCGCCATCAAAAAATCAATATTGCTGGCGTAGGTACAGCCCACCGCCCCTATTGCAAAAATGATGGCGTTAATGATGATCATTTTTTTACGGCCCAGGTAGTCTGACAATTTACCGCTTGAAATAGCACCGATAACCGCACCGATAAGTACCGTAGTAGTCACCCATTCCAGGCTGGAGTCGGGCAGTTTCCAGTACTCTTTCATAAAAGGCAGGGCACCGGATATCACCCCGGTATCGAACCCGAAAAGCAGTCCGCCGGTAGCCGCCACCACCGAGATGAGCAGCACGTTAGATCTTGTTTTTGTTGGTTTCATTTATCTTTTCTTTAGATTTATTAGTCATGTCATTGCGAGCGAAGCGTGGCAATCGCGAACTATTTATGCCTTACTTTTCTCCTTGCGATTGCCACGCTCATTCCTCGCTCGCAATGACAAGCAGATACTTTAAACGTTTAAAGCTCCACCCAAAAAAATTATTCCCTACACGATTTACCTAATACCAGCCTCGATTGTAAACTCACTTGCCTGCTTATTTTATCATGATCAATTAGTCCAACCAGCGTCTCCACCGCGGCTTTACCCATTTGCTCCAACGGTTGCCTCAAATGCGTTACCGGACAATAAAACAACTCAAAAGCTTCCGACTCGTCAAAGCTGATTACTGATAGTTGTCCCGGAACGTTAATGTTATGTTTGTTTAAATATTTTAATCCGTTGATGGCTAAAGTATCCGTAGCAAAAAATGCAGCGTCGCAGGGTTCGTGGTGATTTAATATCGTCTCCAGCCCAAACTTGATATCTCCGGCTCTGTCACCGCTGTTAACCTGCCAGAGCCAATGTTTTTTAAATTCAATGCCGTTATCTTTCAACGCATCTAAATAACCCTGGTTACGTTGATGTAAATGATAAAATGTCGTTTGATAATTAAAAAATGCAATGCGCTTATGGCCTTGTTTAATCAGGTAAGTAGTAGCATCATAAGCAGCTTTATAGTTATCCAGGGCAATGTAGTTGGCCTGGACTTCGGGAAAATACCGATCGAGCAGCACAAAAGGCACCCCCGATTTTTGCAACATCCTGATCTGCGGCTGAGAGTTCTCGACAGGCACTAATATCAAACCATCCACCTGGCGGTTAATGAGCGCGTTTACCAATTCTTCAAAAGTATCCCCACTCTCGTTCGAGCTACCGAATAGTACCGTATAATTAGCTTTTTTAGCCTCGGCCTCAATAGCGCGGGTTATACCGGTACTGAAGCGATAATTAATATCGGCCACCACTAGACCAATGGTGTGCGTTTTAAGCATCTTTAAGCTCTTTGCAATTTGGTTAGGGCGATAGTTAAGTTCTTCGGCGGCTTTTTTGATCTTTTCAGCATTTCCCTTGCTAACCTGCTTTTGCTCCGCCTGCCCGTTTAGGACGTACGACACCAGGGCTATAGACACGCCAACGTGTTCAGCAATATCCTTGAGTCCTACTTTTTTCATGAAGATTTTAATAATTGGTTAAGACAAAGCTATTACTTTAAACGATTAAAGCAAGGGATAATTAAATTTCGGACACAAGATAATCAGAAACCGTACCTTTGCGCAATGGCCGGCATCTACCTACATATCCCTTTCTGCAAACAGGCTTGCCATTACTGCAATTTCCATTTCAGCACCTCGTTAAAGTATAAGGATGATCTGCTGCAGGCGCTGGTAAAAGAGCTGCATTTGCAAAAAGATTATTTGCAGGGCCAAACCATTGAGACCATTTATTTCGGCGGTGGGACACCATCTATATTAGCTACAGAGGATATCAATTTACTGCTTGATACCATTACCCAATTGCATGCTGTATCTGCAGACGCCGAAATCACACTTGAGGCCAATCCTGATGACCTGGACAAAGCCAAAGTTCACGCTTTGCGACAAACGCCGGTTAATCGTTTCAGCATCGGTTTGCAGTCATTTTTTGATGATGATTTGCAATGGATGAACCGGGTACATCGTGCTCCGGAAGCAGAAGCTTCCATAAAACGCGCACAGGACGCAGGTTTTGAAAATATAACGGCCGATCTTATCTATGGCTACCCTTTGCTTACCGACACTAAATGGAAGCATAACCTTAACAAAGTTTTTGAGCTCGAAATACCACATGTATCGGCTTATTCCATGACCGTCGAGCCCCAAACAGCCCTGGCCTCATTCATCCGTAACCGCAAACAGCCGGCTATGAGCGAGCAACAAAGTGCCGCGCAGTTTACATACCTCATGGATGCCATGCAAACCCGCGGCTTTGAGCATTATGAAATATCTAATTTCTGCAAACCTGGCCATTACAGTCGACACAACTCTAATTACTGGCGCGGCATTAGCTATTTGGGTATAGGCCCGTCGGCGCATTCTTACAACGGAGAAATACGGCAGTGGAACATTGCGAATAATGCCAAATACATCCAGTCGGTAATGACGGATAAGCTACCTGCCGAAATAGAGGAACTTACCGAAACCAATCGTCTGAATGAATATATCATGACCTCACTACGTACCAGCTGGGGGTTGGATCTGGAAGCTTTAAATAACATCGCCGCAGGCACCGCTACCGAGTTGAGTAAAACCGCGCTGCCTTATCTTGAGAAAGGCTGGATCGCCCAAAATCAAAATAAAATCACCCTTACTCAAACCGGCAAACACTACGCCGACCATATCGCTGCCGAACTGTTTTTCTAGACGGTTGTACTCACAATTGCGCTTTTTATAAAGGCGCGTACTTACGCATTGATAATTGATTTGGTTTTCTATTACTTATAACTGCCGGTTATAACAATTTTAAATCTGCCTTTCTGTTGTCGCCGTATCTTCCAGCAAACAACATTATCAAACAAAATCATGAAAAAACTAATTATCACAGCGCTTGCTTTGGCAGCTATTACAATTTCTTCTAAAACTTTCGCTCAAACCAAAATGGTAGGTGGGGCCGCCATGTATCCTGCCAGAAACATTGTTGAAAATGCCATGAACTCAAAAGACCATACTACCTTGGTTGCAGCTGTTAAAGCAGCCGGCCTGGCAGGGACTTTAGAAGGCAAAGGGCCATTCACTGTATTCGCTCCTACTAATGAAGCTTTTGACAAACTACCGAAGGGTACCGTTGAAAATTTAGTGAGGCCTGCGAACAAGGCAACCCTGGTCAAAATCCTGACGTATCATGTCGTGGCGGGTAAATTAAACTCGGCCGACCTGTGGGCAAAAGTTAAAGCAGGCAAAGGCGAATTAACTACCGTGCAGGGCGGTAAATTGTGGGTGAAGGCAGAGGGCAAAAAATTATATCTGGTTGACGAAAAAGGAAGTAAATCGTGGATAACCATTGCCGACGTAAATCAGAGTAATGGCATAATTCATGTAATAAATACAGTATTGATGCCTAAATAACGACATTTATGGTTAGCGGTAAGCAATTGACGTAGTTCGTTAGTCGAATTGGAAACCGTACCATAAATATAAACTGAGACAACTCAGTCAAAAGGGCGCCCGGTGCTTTTGCATCGGGCTTTTTTGTCACTCTAATCTCATAAAGTTAAGCGTCAATCTTCCTTCCTTATTGGTTTAGTTTAGTTTTGCATGTTAATTAATTGCAAACATGGGGATCATTTTAACTCCGATTGATCGGGTTGACACTATATCAAAAGAAGATTTTGTTAATAATTATTTAAAGCCGCGCAAGCCTCTGGTTATCCGCAAGGCGACCGAAAGCTGGCCCGCTTTAAAAAAATGGACCTTTGATTATTTGAAAGAAGCCGTTGGTGATCAAATCGTTCCGCTTTATGACAGCTCAAAGGCCGACCCTTCAAAACCCATCAATGCATCGGCTGCCGAAATGAAGTTTGGGGATTATATTGACCTGATACAAAAACAACCAACCGACCTGCGTATATTTCTGTTCGACCCTATTAAACAAGCACCAAGATTACTGGACGATTACCGCTCGCCAAGCGATTTGATGGGTGGTTTCCTGGATAAATATCCTACTATGTTTTTCGGTGGCGCCGGATCGATCACTTTTATGCATTATGATATCGATCTGGCCCATATCTTTCATACGCATTTTAATGGCCGCAAGCATGTTATTTTGTTTGATAACAGATGGAGCGAACGTTTATATAAAATCCCGTTTGCCACCTATGCTTTGGAGGATTACGATATTGAAAACCCTGACTTTACAAAGTTTCCGGCTTTAGATGGAATTGAGGGTTATGAGATGTTCCTTGAACATGGTGATACGCTGTTTATGCCCACCGGCTACTGGCATTGGATGAAATACCTTGATGGCTCATTTTCTATCTCACTGCGTGCCTGGGATAAATCGTGGGCTGTTAAAGCAAAAAGCCTATACAATCTAACCATACAGCGCAAGTTTGACGATATAATGAAAAAAAACTTTAGAGCGCGGTATATGAACTGGAAAGAACAACTGGCCTTTAAACGTGCAGACAAAGCTTTGGCTGAAGGCGCACCAAGATAGCATATCTTTATTTAGATAGCATTGGCTGGAGAACGTCTGAAATGGTAGAAAAAATACGAGAGCTGATTTGCTCTAATAAACTGATTACGACACCTAACCTTTAACTAGTCGAAGTTAGCGTACCGTAATTTCGACCTGTTGCTTCGTCCCTCGCAATGACGTGATAGTAAGTTAGAAAGGCATGCCAAAAAATTCCGCATGACGTTGTCTTCTAACTCGTATGATCACACACTATTACCCATTTGCCATTAATCTTCTTAAACCAAAGCGTATAATATCCTTCCAGCATTTTGGTTGCTTGCTTTACATGCCATCCGCCAAATACAAAAGCATTCTTGGTGTCTAATACATCCACTTTCAGAATATCGAAAGTAAGTATACCCATAGCTGCCTTGTCGGGATACCCGCGTTTGTAATTGTTCAGTGTATTTTGCCAGCCGTAAGTAGGCGCAGTTTTACCGACAAACATCAACGAATCAGATCTCCAGTAGCCTTGCATAAAGCCTTCCAGGTCGCCGCGGTTCCAGGCTTCGCGCTGCGTGTTCATTACGTTGATGATGGCTTGGCGGTTTTGCGCTTGCACAAACGCAACGGCACTTAACATAAAGATAACAGCCAGCAAATGTTTTTTCATGATCTAATATAACGATTATCTGTTAGCTTTGGCCCAGGTTCAAATCCGTTTTTATGAAGCAGAGTATACTATGTTTAGGCGAGGTTTTGTGGGACGCCTTTGGCAAAGAGAAAGTAGCGGGCGGCGCTACCATGAATGTGGCATTTCATCTCAACCAGCAAGGTGCAAGGGTGGCTTTTGGCAGCAGCGTGGGTATTGATGCTTCAGGAGATGAACTTGTTAATTTCTTAAAAGACAATGGTCTGTTCGGCGACCTCATCCAGCGCGACGAAACACTGCCTACCTGCGAAGTTACTGTACAGTTGGATGAGCAGCAACAAGCTACATATATCATTCCGCAGCCGGTATCATGGGATAATATTAAACCTAAAGCCGCGCTTAGCAAATGCGCTAAAAGCGCGCGGGCTATAGTGTTTGGCAGTCTGGTTTGCAGGGGTAATACCACGCACGATACCCTTTTAAGCCTATTGAATGACACCAATGCACTAAAAGTATTTGATGTGAACCTGCGCCCGCCGCATTATACTTTGCAAACCATTGAAACGCTGGCGGCACGCGCCGATGTAGTAAAGATGAACGAGGAAGAGGCTGACCTGCTTATCAATACAAAAAAAGGCGATCTGAAAGAAAAGATCACCGAGTTTCGAAAAAAATATCACGCGCAAACCATTTGTGTTACACGCGGCGCGCATGGCGCCATCGTTTGGCATGACCATGAGTTTTATGAGCACCCGGGCTTTGAAGTTAAGGTTGCCGATACCGTAGGCGCCGGCGATTCATTTCTGGCGACATTTATTATTGGCCTGTTAAATAAATTGCCGATGCAGCAAGTACTTGAACGCGCATGTGCGGTCGGAGCTTATGTAGCCGGCAAACGTGGCGCTACGCCGAGATATGTTGACGGCATTGTTGATCTGATGGCTGCCCGTTAAGCTATCGCCCTAAAACAAACTCAACCGCCGCCCATCTTTGACCTGACCAGTAACGACCAACCATTGTCTCTGGCGAACTGTCATAACTTTCCTTCATGTTATTCATGATTAAGTAATCTGTATGGCCTTTGGCATGAAAAGTTAACTGATCCTTGTCATCAGGTATAGCGCTATCAGGGTTAAAAATTATCGGTTTTCCGTTTGCAGGCAATAATTTGATCTTACTGGCTGCAAGATAACCATTGCCTAATGTCAACCGAAAAATTTGGCCATCCTGCTTACCTAGATAGTGTACTGCATCGTAGGCTTTTTGTGCCAATGCAAATTGGGGTAACAATGCACACAGTAAAATAAGTGTAAGTATTGTTTTCATAATCATCAGGTTAATCGCTCCCACTCGGGGTGCCGTTTTAAATAAGCTTTGATATATGCACAATAAGGCACCATTTTAAAATCATTTTCTTCCAGGTATTTAAATACTTTCTCTACAAGCGTGGCCGCTACGCCATGGCCTTCCAACTCACGCGGCACTTCGGTATGGATCAGAAAATACGTGCCGTCGCGTTCTTTATAGTCAATAAATGCCCGGTGCTCATCTACAAATATTTCAAAATTGTGGATGGCCGTGTTGTTGTTTAGTTGGATGTCTTCGTACATAGTATAACTAAATAACAACCGTGCCGACAATTTGTGTGATGCCGTTGCCTCACCTGTATCATGATACAGTACAGCAACAATCAACCATGCACTACTCACCATTCACTACCATTGTCATCCCTGCCTAACAATTGAAACTTAATGCCGGTAACTTTAAACTTTTGACCAAAATAATCCGTTACTTTATTGTTGAAAGGCATAGTATGCGTGGTTTCGGATTTTCGAAGTTTACCCCCAACCAAATCCCTAAAGGCGGATTTGAAGAATTACTAAAGTTATTCCTGGAGTTGCTCAACTATACATCGGGCGATGCCGGCGAAGCTTTGGCCTGGCTTAATGAGCTGGACAAACAATACAAGATAACTAATGATGAATATGGCATCGGTGATTTCATTGACGAGTTGAAGCAGAAAGGCTACCTGAGCGATGATAGCCAGAAGGGCGGCTATAACATTACTGCTAAAACGGAGCAAAGCATCAGGCAGTCGGCACTGGAAGAGATATTCGGTAAGCTTAAAAAGTCTGGCAAAGGCAATCACCGCTCGCCTCAAAGCGGGCAGGGCGATGAGCGCAACTCCGAGCGCCGTGAATTTGAGTTTGGCGATAGCCTGGATCAGATAGACATGACGCAGTCTATCCACAATGCACAGGTTAACCACGGCATAGGCGATTTTATGATGACTGAGCGCGATCTGGAAGTTGAAGAAATGGACTATAAAACCCTGACCTCGACCGTGCTGATGATCGATATATCGCACTCGATGATCCTGTATGGCGAGGATCGTATTACCCCTGCAAAAAAGGTGGCTATGGCACTAGCCGAGCTTATTCGCACCAAGTATCCTAAGGATACTTTAGATATTGTAGTGTTTGGTAATGATGCATGGCCGATTACGCTGCAAGATCTGCCCTATCTTCAAGTCGGCCCGTACCATACTAATACCTACGCGGGTTTAGAACTGGCTACTGATCTGCTGCGTCGCCGTAAAACATCAAACAAACAAATCTTTATGATTACCGACGGTAAGCCCACTTGCTTAAAAGAAGGCAACCGGTACTACAAAAACAGCATTGGCCTTGACCGTAAGGTGGTAAACAAAACACTGAATATGGCTGCGCAGTGCAAACGGTTAAAAATCCCTATTACCACATTTATGATAGCTAAGGACCCATACCTGCAGCAGTTTGTCCGCCAGTTTACAGAGACCAATGGCGGCAAGGCATTTTACAGCTCATTGAATAATCTTGGCGAATACATTTTTGAGGATTATGCCAGGAACAGAAGGAAGAATGTGAGATAGATGTGCAGATATGCAAATGAATGAATAAATGTCAGTTCGACCATCGGGAGAACTATTCTCTTGACGTAGCGAAAAAATCTATACACACGCAATTCTAACAATGTATAGATCTCTCGTTTTCGATGACAAAACATTTAAAAGACTTATGAATAAAACAGATATAAAAACCCTTGGTCAATTAAAGCAAACCGGCTATAAAAGCGAATCAGTCAAGGATGAGTTAAGACGAAATTTAATTACCCAGCTTAAGAAGAAAGAAGAGGGCGGTTTTGAGGGCATCGTAGGTTTTGAGGATACCGTAATCCCTGATCTGCAAACTGCTATCCTGTCGCGCCATAATATTTTGCTGTTGGGCTTGCGCGGACAGGCCAAAACCCGTATAGCGCGCCTGATGGTTAATTTGCTGGACGAGTACGTACCGTATATTGAAGGATCAGAGTTGTTTGATGATCCGTTGAACCCGATATCATGGTTCGGACATAGCATCGTTCAGGAAAAAGGTGATGATACCCCTATAGCATGGATACATCGCAGCGAACGCTATACCGAAAAGTTAGCTACGCCCGATGTTACCGTTGCCGATTTAATCGGCGATGTCGACCCCATCAAGGCTGCAACGTTAAAGCTAACATATTCTGACGAGCGTGTTATTCATTTCGGGTTGATTCCACGTGCACATCGTGGCATTTTTGTAATCAATGAGTTGCCCGATTTGCAAGCGCGTATACAGGTTTCGCTATTCAATATCTTGCAGGAAAGAGACATTCAGATACGCGGTTTCAAATTGCGTTTGCCGCTGGATATCCAGTTTGTATTTACTGCCAATCCCGAAGATTATACCAACCGCGGCTCGATAGTTACGCCGCTGAAAGACCGTATCGAAAGCCAAATCCTGACGCACTATCCGCGTTCTGTAGAAATTTCACGTAAGATTACCCAACAAGAAGCATCGCTTACTCACGAACAGCGTGTAAACATTGAAGCTGATGGCTTAGTGAAAGACCTTGTTGAGCAGATTGCTTTTGAGGCTCGTAATTCAGAATACATCGATAAAAAATCAGGGGTATCTGCGCGTCTCACTATATCGGCTTACGAAAACCTGATAAGCAATGCCGAGCGCCGCATGATTGTCAATCATGAGGATAAAACTTTTGTCAGGATAGCTGACTTTTTGGGCGTGATCCCGGCTATTACCGGTAAGATAGAACTGGTTTATGAGGGCGAACTTGAAGGCCCCGCTAAAGTGGCTAACATCCTGATAGGCAAAGCCATTAAAACTTTACTGGTGAAATTTTTTCCTGATCCTGAAAAAGCTAAGAAAGCTAAAGCGCCCAATCCATATGCTGAAATTATCAACTGGTTTAGCGACGGCAACACGCTGGCTGTTTTAGACGATCTGCCTTTTGCTGAATATAAGAAATTACTAACATCTGTAACCGGATTAAAAGATCTGGTTAAGCAGTTTCACCCACGTTTGGTAGAGAGCCAGCAGTTGATCCTGATGGAGTTTGTGCTACATGGTCTCGCCGAATTCTCACAGCTAAGCAAGGGTTTTTTGGATAATGGCTTTGCCTTTTCGGATATGTTTAACAGTTTGTTTAATTTGCAACCCGATGAGGACGACGATCTGGACCTTGATGACGATCGTTATTAACTATAAATGCAAAGTCAGCTTTTTTCTATAATTCTTCTTGGTGGCGGCCTGCTGTTATTTGACCAATATTTATTTAGCGGCTTTGTTGCGGCGTTTAAAAACAAGCGCATTGTCGGCCATCGCTTATTCAGGTTAGGTTACACCCTATTTTCTTTAACCAGCATAGCCGGTACCATTTGCAGCATATATTTAAACCTGCCCGTTGGTGTACGTGCAGGTTTTTTAATGGTGTTTTTTGTGCTAATGATCATGAAGGTGGCATTCCTTCCTTTTATGTTGGCGGATGACATCCGGCGGTTTATTGCACGATCACGACCGAAGCGACAAACAAAAACTAAACCACACGCCATACCTCGTTCAGAATTCCTGATGAAAGCCGGGCTTGCTACGGGTATTGTCCCGTTGGCGGGTATCGGCATGGGCATTCTTGCAGGTGCTTATGACTATCGGGTGCGCAAACAAAATTTGTATCTGCCCAATCTGCCAAAAGCGTTTGATGGTTTAACCATTGGGCAGATATCTGACATCCATTCGGGTAGTTTTTACAACAAAAAAGGTGTACTTGGCGGAGTAGAAATGCTACTTGGCCAGAAGCCTGATGTGATATTTTTTACCGGCGACCTGGTAAACGAGCGTACCGACGAAATGCACGGGTACCAGGATATCTTTAAAAAAGTAAAAGCGCCACTGGGTGTGTTCTCCATTTTGGGTAATCATGATTATGGCGATTATTACAAGAAATGGCCATCGCTCACAGACAAAAAGAAAAACCTGGATAACCTCATCCTCACCCATAAAAACATGGGCTGGGACTTGCTGTTGAACGAGAACCGCCGCCTTAAAATTGGAAACGAAGATATCGGCATCTTAGGCTGCCAGAATTGGGGCGAGCTTACCCGTTTTCCTAAATATGGCAAAATGGAACCCACCATTAAAGGCACTGAAGATTTACCGGTAAACCTACTGCTATCACATGACCCGTCGCATTGGCGGGCGCAGATATTGCCACATTATCCGCAAATAGATGTGATGTTTTCCGGCCATACTCATGGCATGCAATTTGGCGTACGCACTGAACATTTTCAGTGGAGCCCTGTTGAATACGTTTACAAAGAATGGGCAGGGATATATTATGAAGGCCATCAACAATTGTATGTAAATGTTGGCTATGGCTTTTTAGGTTTCCCCGGCAGGGTTGGAATTTTGCCAGAGATTACGATATTTACACTTAGATCTGCCAATAACCCTTTGCTGCAAAAAGTTTAACTAAGGCGGCAGCTCGTGATAGATGAAAAAACTATATAATTCTGTTTTTGACTTTATATTATTCAGCAATGTTTTCATGGCATTGTGCGCGGTTGCCCAGGGCGCTGTGACGTTTTACCTGATAGGCGCAAAACCTGTGTATACGGTATCGGCGCTGTTGTTTACGTCAACTATCGGTGTTTATAATTTATCTATTTTATTATACAAGCCGCAAATTGTGCGTTCAGAAAACCGCCGAACCGGCTGGTTTTTTGAACATCACCGGTTGATGATAACGTTTACCATTGTGTCGGCTTTATCATTGGTGCCTTTATTCTTTTTGGTATCGACGGCTTCAAGGCTGCTCCTGATCTTTATGGGATTAATCTCAGTGGCCTACAGCTTGCCCTTATTCACCTTAGGCGATCACAAATTTGGCTTGCGTAACATCCCAGGCTTAAAGCAATTTCTAATTACACTGGTATGGTCAATGAGCACTGTCTTGCTTCCGGTTTTTGAAGCACAAGACATGCACCTTACCAACATATCCATGCGCGATATGGCCATTCTGCTGGCTAAGAGGTTCTTATTCATAGGCGCCCTTACAGTTCCGTTTGATATCCGTGATTTGTTCGAAGACCGCGAATCGGGGCTTAAAACCGTACCTGTTGTAATCGGCGAGAAACGGGCTTATTTGTTTTGCCAGGTCCTATTGGCGGGTTATATCGTCCTCTTGTTTTTATACCGCAATAACGGTTTCAATGCTAATTTTCTGGCGCTTACTATAACTGCGCTGCTGGCGGGCTGGCTTATTTTTAAATCCAAATGGAAAAGAAACGAGTATTATTACTTTTTCTATCTGGATGGAGTGCTGATATTGCAATATATTTTCCTTGTAGCATTTAATTATATAATGCACTAACCGGGTTAACACCAACTTGAATTTGTTAACCCCTTTCTGCTATGGCATCAAACTATGATAATTCGGCCTGGTTTTATGATCGCTTGTCGAGGGTGGTTTATGGCGATGCCCTGGTGCATGCGCAGATTTATTTGCTGCAGTTTATTAAACCTAACTCGCGCATACTAATTGCAGGCGGCGGTACCGGCTGGATACTGGAAGAATTAACGAAAAAACATCCCTCAGGCCTTAAAATCACCTACGTGGAGATATCTGCCAATATGATGGCACTTTCTAAAAAAAGGAGCATTGGCCATAATGAGGTATCGTTTATAAATGCCCCCATAGAGGATACGGTATATACCGAACAGTTTGATGTTGTCTTTACCCCTTTCCTGTTCGATAATTTCAGAGAAGACACCTTGCAAAACGTATTCAATCATTTACATAAACTACTTAAACCGGGCGGCGTTTGGTTAAACACCGATTTTCAGCTCACGGGCAAATGGTGGCAGAATGTCCTGCTAAAAAGCATGTTTGTGTTTTTCAGGATACTTTGCCGGATAGAGACTTCGGTACTGCCCAACATCATGAGGCAATTTAAGCAACATCAGTATGAAACAATAGCTGAGCAAACTTTCTTCGGCGACTTTATACTTTCGACTGTCGCTGGTAAATCATTAAGTTTTCGGGCATAAAAAATCCGGCTACCTTTTCAGATAGCCGGATGGCGAATTTTATGGTTGATTAACTCTGATAAGCAAATTTATAGCCTACTCCCCTTACCGTTTGCAGGTATTGGGGGTAATCAGGATTGGTTTCTATTTTTTTGCGCAAGCGTACAATATGCATATCAAGCGTACGGGTATTTACGTCGGCATTGTAACCCCATACTTCCATCATTAGTTCTTCACGGTTAATCACCTTATTTTTATTTTTCAGGAAATATAACAGAATACGGTTCTCAAGTATAGTCAGCTCAATTTTGCGGCCATCGCGCACCAGCAGGTGTGTGTTTGGATGATGCTCCATATTGGCAAAGCTGTAGGTTTCTGATTTATCATTGTTTAAGGTAAACTTAATCTTATTCTCAATCAGTGCAACCAACACATCCATATTAAATGGCTTGGTAACGTAGTCGGATACCCCAAAGCCATAGGCCGATATTTTGTCAATGTCTTGCTGCTTGGCTGTGGTCATGATCACGACACCTTCATAACCTTTATTGCGAAGGTTGGTACAAACCTCGGCGCCTTGTTTGCCGGGCAGCATCCAATCTAACAATACAATGTCGGGTTGCTGTGTCATAATCATAGTTTCTGCTTCATCCCCATTGCCAGCCTCCAGCACTTTATATCCTTCAGACTCCAATCGCTCTGCGACTAAAAAACGCAGGTTTTCATCGTCCTCAACCAGCGCTATCTTTATTTCTTTATTCATAATTTAATTTTCGTATGGAAGCGTTACTACAAATTCAGAGCCTATGCCAACTCTACTTTTTACCGTTATATCACCATTCATAAAGTTAGCCAGCTCTTTACAAAATGCCAGACCAAGGCCTACGCTTCCGTTTTGATTATATTGGTTCTCTAATCTATAAAATTTCCTGAATATATTATTCAACTCATTTTTCGGAATTCCTATCCCTTTATCAATAAATGAGAAAACGATATTACGCCTTTCCAATGTAATATTTATAAAAAGCTCTTTCATGTCCGGATGCGAATATTTATAAGCGTTTTCAATCAGGTTTTGAAAAACACTACCCAGCAATACGGTATCTGTATAAAAATATTTAGCACCGGCATCAATAGCATAATCAAGCTTAAATTGCGGATATTTTATCTTAAAAGTGTCAATATAGCCCTTAACGAAAGCCTCGATCTTTACCTTGTCTTTTTTGATTGTAATAGATTTATTCTCCAGTTGAGTGAATGACAGCAATTTATTCATCAACTCATTGAGTTTATCAGCTTCTTCGTCCAATATCTTTCCGTAATGTTTGCGTTGTCGGTCGGTCAGGTCGCTATCGCCTTTAAGGTTAGATCCTGCTATTTTAATAACACTTACCGGCGTTTTAAACTCGTGAGTAAAGTTGTTGATGAAATCATATTGCAATTTAAACAACTTCATGTTTACGCTTAGGTTACGATAAATCAGCCACCCAATCAGTATAAATATCGAGTAAATGACCAATAAAACACCACCAACCGGCAAAAACCGATGATATATCTCATTATTCAAATGCTCGCGCGGCGAACTGAAATACAACTTGTAGTCTGAAAATGCACCGGGTAAAGGCACCTCGTCGGTCAATATTTTAGTACGATCAATATCCGGAGGATCATAAGATACCTGCCGGATGGTAACTGAACTATACAGCTCCGGATGTACGTTTTTGATCTTTATTTTATATGGATCAAGGTAAAACGTCATCATATTTTGTTTGTAAAACGCCTCGGAGCTGCCGGCGCCTTTCAACAGGTCGTGATAAGCTTTTAAATCGGCGTTTGAAGGGATGTTCAGGAAACTTACCTTTCCGGGCCTGGTATTATAAAAAGTTGCCTGTAAATCGGGGCCGGGGCCTCTCAAAGTATCATAACGGGCAATGTAACTGGTCAACCGCTCGGCCATTTGCCTGAAATCATTTGCGTTGGCTTCGTCATCTAAACGGCTTTCCTTAAAAGTCTTTTTATGCGGGTGATACTCAAATACCGAACGCGCAACGACCTTCAAATTATTACCCATATACCGCCCTCTGCTACTCACCACTATCTGAAAAAAAACCAATTTGTTTACAAAGGGATAGTTATGAAAAACCGAGTCTGCATAGTAAGCTGCCGACGCCGAATCCAACAAACCTGAGTAAAGGTTGATCTCGAATATCTTGTTTTTATAAAGATCTATATAAGGGCCAATGGTTTGGTCGGCAACGTTAGTTTTCTTAGAAACAAACTCGCTTTCAATATTTTTTGAGGTTAGCTGGTAGGCTACTACCAACCCAATAATAAGCGTTACTGATGTGAGCACCAGGAAGGCAACAATCAGCGAAAAATTTTTACGGAATACTGCGTTCTGCCCCCTCATCACCAAACGGGATTAAGGTTTAACGTGCAGGTTGGCATACAGAAACTTTTCCATCTCCATATAACTTTGCTTTCGCCTGTCTTCGCCATTCGGCACCCCGCTATGATCATTCTTATACAGGAAGTATTTAACATTGACGTTACGTTTCTGTAACTCACGAATATAATGATTTACTTCACTAATGTTAGCGCGCAAGTCTTTGGCATCCTGAAAAAACAGGATAGGAACTTTCGGTTTATCGGGATGAAAAACCGGGGATATATTTCTAAGTAGCCCGGCGTCCTTTTCGGGATCGCCAATAGTAGCATACATTTTTTGCAGTTGCGGGCGATAATAAGCAGGCGCCGTTTTGATATAGGTAAACAGGTTAATCAACCCGTTTTGCACTATCGCGCAGCTGTACAGCTTCGGGTTAAAAGAAATGGCATACAGGGCCGAAAATCCACCAAACCCTTTGCCGTAAATGGCTATCTTTTTTGGGTTAGCAATTTTTTTGGCAATAAGCCAGTTAACGCCATCTGTAATATCTTGTTGTATCTTACCGCCAACCTCTTTAAAGCCTGCACTATAAAACACTTTGCCGTACCCGCCTGATCCGCGATAATTGACCTGAAAAACAGCAAACCCGCGATTGGCGAAAAATTGCACATCGGCACTGTAATTCCAGACGTCACGCGCACCAAAGGGTCCATCGTGGGGTATCACCACAACGGGCAGATTGGTTTTAGTTTCTCCTTTTGGCAATGTCAAATAGCCATTTATTACTACTCCATCGCCCGCTGTGTAACTTATTGGTTTCTTCTCACACAAAGCATTAGGATCAATTACGCCATTGTCAATAAGTTTTGTTAGCTTATTACTTGTACATTCATACAGGTATACCGCGCCGCGGCTCCGATCTGTATAAGTTTGTACAATGAAACGGTTTTCAGCAGTATCGCGGTCGGTTATGTTTACTTCATATCCCTTAAGCTGCAAATACAAATTGGTGTACCAATCTTTTATCTCAGGGTTAAAAAAGCGTTTTTGTATTTTGGCTTCTTCCCATTGCGCCAATTCCAAACGGTTTTTAGCTTTTGAGTAATCTACCCTTTGCAAATCAACATGAGGGTCTTCAAAAACCACTCGTACTTCTTTACCAGTCTCTGCATCAATCTCTACAAAAGCCGTTTTGTCGCGACCTACGTTAGACAGTGCATAAAAGTTTTGTCTCTCGCCGTTAAAGGCTATCATCCTTACATAATTTCTGAAGTTATTTTTGATGATAGGCTTGAATCTTGAATTATCATTTGGGCGATATAAAATAGTCTCATCAACTCCATTGGTTGATTTTACAAGGCGAATGCCCCCATCGGCATCAACAAGCCAATCAGTTATATTACCGGGGTTTACCAGATAGGTTTTCAGGCTACCGGTTTTAACGTTTAAGCGGTAAATATCAAAATTGGCAGAATCGCGCATATTCATGCCGATGGTCACTATATCCGGCGTGAGCTTGTTTTTATTCATCACATGTATGCCGGCTTTGCCTACAGATAATAGTGTACGAATTTTACCCGAGGCCAGGTCATAAGCCTTCATGGTATGATCATCTTCGTTCGCCTGTGAAAAAAGGATCAGGTTGTCATAAGTCCAGGTATAATCGCCACGAACTGAAAAATCAGTAAATGAGGTCGCCTGTATTTCTTTACCACCATCAATAGACTGCAGAAACAAGTTTTGATACTTGTGAAAGCTTTTTAAATAAGAGATGTATTTTCCATCAGGCGATATTTTAAACGCCACTTTTTGAGGGCTTTTATAAAAATCATTTACAGGTATTTCGTCAGTTTTATAATCACCACACGCACCTAAAACAACTACCGCAAAAACTAAGATCAGACTTTTTATATTCCTCAACATTCTATATTATACCCGGGGCATTTTACAACCAGTTAAATTATATAAATAAGTTATCTTTTGCAGGTATGTCACTATAATTTTACCCGTAATATGCGTTATTGAAATAATCGGATGATATGCGTCTGCTTTAATTTTTAAATCTTTATTTTTATAACATGAAGCGAGTTTTGGCATCTGTTATTTTGTTGTTTTGCTGCATCTCAATTGGATTTGCTCAAAGCGACGATATGGCACTGGCCAAACAGTTCAGCGCCAATGGCGAATATCAAAAAGCGCTTGATATTTATCAGAAACTGTATAAAACAAACAACGAAATCTATTTTAACAGTTATATAAATACCCTAATTTTCCTTAAAAAATTTAACGAAGCTGAGAGCGCTGCCAGAAAAATGATACGGAAACATCCCGGGTCAAATGAATATGTAATTACCCTGGGATCAATTTATACACAGCATTCGCAGGCTGACAAGGCCAATGCTTTGTATGATGATCTGATTAAAAACCTCCCGGTTGATCAGAATTCAATAACCATGCTTGCTTCGTTGTTTTACCAGGTAAGTAATGCCGATTATGCTATCAAAACTTTTCTTGAAGGCCGTAAATTACTGCATGATAATGATGTGTTTTCTTTTGAGCTGGTAACGCTTTACCGCTTTAAACGCGATAAAAATGCACTCACTGAAGAATATCTTAATATCTTACCGCGCAACCCGCTGTTTTTAAGCCAGGCAGAAAACACCTTCGCCACGCTTTTTGAAAACAACAATGATTATGATATGCTGCGTATTGCCTTGTTAAAACGCATACAGAAAGATCCGCAGCAAACCATCTATGTTGATTTGCTGGTGTGGCAGTTCTTGCAGCAAAAAGATTTTGACCAGGCGCTTAATCAAGCCATTGCATTAAACCGGCGTGCTAATGACGACGGCAGCGATATCTACCAGTTGTGCAGCACCCTTGTTTACAATGAAGCTTACGATGCAGCCATTCGTGGGTATGAGTACCTGATTAGTTTGGGAAAGGACAAACCTTATTATGTTTCGTCACGCATTGAAATGATCAATGCTAAAAACCTCAAGGTAACCGCCGGTAAATACGTCCCGGCTGATTTGGTGCAGCTGGAAAAAGATTATCAGGACCTGCTTGCTGAGTTTGGCAAAACACAATCTACTGCCTTTGCTATGCAGCGCTTAGCTAATCTGGAGGTTTTTAAACTACACAAACTTGCAGAAGCACAAAAAGTATTAGAAGAAGCGGTGGCTATTAACGGCGTACAGCCCGCGCTACTGGCAACCTGTAAACTTGATCTGGGCGACGTTTATTTGTTAAACGGCCAGCCATGGGAGGCTACCTTATTGTACAGTCAGGTGGAGAAAGATTATCCAAACACCAACGTTGGGCAGGATGCCAAGTTCAGAAACGCCAAATTTGCTTATTATACCGGCGATTTTACCTGGGCAAAAGGTCAGCTGGATGTTTTAAAGGCAGCAACCTCACAACTAATTGCTAATGACGCTTTGAATCTGTCATTGTTGATCTCAGACAATGTAGCCGCCGACACCACCGGCGCAGCGCTTAAAATGTATGCCCGCGCCGATCTGCAAATATTTGCCCAACAGCAAAATAAGGCTAATCAAATACTGGACAGCATCAACATTAAATATCCTAATAATCAATTAAGCGATGATATCTTAATGGCGAAGGCTCGTATTGCAATCCAACAAAAAGATTATAACGACGCGGTAACTGATCTAAAGAAAATTGTCGCCGAACACCCTAACGATCTTTGGGCCGATGACGCCGTTTTTATGTTGGGAGACATTTATGAAAATCAGTTAAACGATAAAGAACAGGCCAAAACCTACTATCAAAAAATAATAACCGACTATTCCGGCAGCCTCTACATTAATGATGCCCGCAAGCGCTTCAGGATATTGCGGGGCGATGTATCTTCATGATAAATTGACAAACCTTATTGGCTAAATTTGTACTTTTGGGGTATGATCATTTACAATGAAACTATTATTGTGGACGAGGGCATCCATAAACAATGGTTAAACTGGATGCAAACTGAGTACATACCAATGGTAATGAAAACTGGCTTTTTTAGTTCTTATAAAATATTGAATGTATTAGATTCTCCTAACGAAGGTGTAACCTACTGCATTCAATACACAACCGATAAGCGCGAAAAATATAATGAGTTCAATACCCACCATTGGTTAGGTATGCAAGCGTTGCATCAGCAAAAATTTGAAAATCAATTTGTATTGTTTCATACCTTAATGCAAACAGTAAACTAACTAATGAAATTTGTTAAAACCGGCATTGAGGGTTTATTGATAGTTGAACCGCAGCTCTTTAAAGATGATCGTGGCTACTTTTTTGAAAGTTATAGCAAAACCAAATTTGCAGTAGCAGGTATTGATATTGACTTTGTACAGGATAATCAATCATTTTCTCAAAAAGGGACTGTAAGGGGTTTACACGCCCAATCGGCACCACATGCCCAGACTAAGCTGGTTAGGGTAATACAGGGCAGGGTGTTAGATGTAGCTGTCGATATACGCAAAGGATCGCCGACCTATGGCAAATATGAAACCATTGAACTAAGTGCCGAAAACCAGCACCAGTTATTAATTCCCGAAGGATTTCTGCATGGCTTTGCAGTGTTGGAAGACAATACCATTTTCGCTTACAAAGTAAATAACTATTATGCCAAGGATTGTGAACTCGGCGTGCTATGGAACGATCCTACTCTAAATATTAATTGGGGAATAGATCCTTCTGAAGCTATTGTGTCGCCAAAGGATGAATTGCTGATAAAATTGGCTGATTTGGAAAGTCCGTTTACGTATTAAGGAAATTGATCTTAAAGTATCGATAGGCTTTGCATTGGCACCGAAACAAATTCGGCTGACGTATAAAAGAGAAAGGGCATTCAATATTGAACGCCCTTTCTCTTTTTATCTCTAAAAAGTTAATTCTTTATCAAATTATAAAGTTCGTCCAATTTCGGAGTCAGCACAATCTCGATGCGGCGATTTTTAGCGCGGGCCTCGTTGCTGTCTGTCGGATCAATTGGTTGATATTGGCTTTTACCGGTAGCTGTTAAACGCTTAGGATCTATGTTCTCAACCTCGGTCAGGTAACGGGTTACTGATGTTGCACGTAGTACACTCAAGTCCCAGTTATCCTTGATCTGGCCCAGGTTAATTACCTTTTTATCGTCTGTATGCCCCTCAACCGCCATGTTAATATCTGGTTCTTTATTTAGTACCGCAGCCAATTGTTTCAGGGCTGCTTTACCTTTTTCGTCTATCACAATACTGCCCGAAGGGAATAGCAATTTATCCGTCAGCGATACATAAACCTTACCATTGCGGATATCGACAGACAGCCCGCTTTGCTGGAAGCCCAACAATGCTTTTTGCAATTTATCTTTAAGGGCGTTGGTAGCCTCATCGCGTTTACGCAAAATATCCTCAACCTCTTTAAGGCGCTGTTCGCGCTTCTTCAAATCGGCCGATAGTTGGTTGACCTTTGAGTTGGTTGAAGACAGATTGTTATTCAAATCATTATAGTTGCCTTTTAATTTAGCCAGATTATCCTGCGAATCAGCCAGATCGCTTTTTAATTTAGCTATCTCTCCGGTAAGGCGCGCAGAATCGGCCTTTAAAGCAGAAACCTGAGCTTCTAATGTCTGCGTTCGGGTGGTTAATGAATCGCGCTGAGCCAGCATCGACTTATACTTTTTGGTTGACAATACTACGCACGAATGCAGTGTAAACATCAGGAACAGGGCAAACAATAAATACTTAATCTTCATCGGTATCTGGTTTTATAAATTAGTTAATTGCGTTGCGTAAAAACACATTGAGCGGATAAATTTTGCTGCATAAGCCGGCTATTGTTTCGGCAGCCTTTGGGCTTTTAATTTCCCTATCCGCGAGGTTATGCATTACAATAAAGCTTTTCAGTTTGATCAGCTCGATATTCTCGTTATCGGCAGCATAGTCACGTGGAAGTGACTTCAATTTTTCCTGGTTTGTGAAATTGCCGAACAGTTTCACAAACTCCGGGGCGTCGATGATCGCTTTCAGATCATGAGCATTATAATCAATTTCCTGACGGATGGCCTTCAGGTGATTGGCTTCCGGCATCCAATATCCGCCGGCAATAAATGATTTACCCGGCTGTAGGTGCAGGTAATATTCTGCGCCGCCCAGTTTGGTACCCGTAGTGGGCAGGCTTATTCCAAAGTTATTTTTATAAGGCGTTTTATTTTTGCTAAAGCGGATATCGCGGTAAATACGCATTACGCATTTTTTTCCTTCAAGATCAGGCGACAATGCCGGGTCAATTTTATGCATCAGCTTAATGAGGCGATCGGTAAATTCAATTACGTTTTCGCGGGCGGTATCATAACGGCTTTTATTTGCCATAAACCAGTCGCGGTTATTATTGTCTTCAAGATCGCTTAAAAAGTCAAGTGTTGGCTGTTGTATCATCTCAACGGAAGGCGGTAATTTAATATCGCTTGCGGCAAATATATAATATCCGCTTAAAACACCACTGTACGTAAGTGGGTGGCTTAATACGAAATTAGTTTAAATGTAATTTTTCGTCGTGCATATTAAGGTCGACGTTTTTACGGCGGTATTTTTTGTACCAGACATACCCAAGTATTGCAACTGCTAAATAAGGCGCGCCCAGCAGATACATGATACCATGATTTAACCCATTAGCAGTTGTACTGCCGCTTTTAGCATTCGATTCGACCGAAGCGGTACACATAGCACACTGGGCATTCGCAGGCCATACGCTGCAGGTTAACAATCCTGCAACAAAAAGAATTAATAATAATCTGTAGGCTTTCATTAATGCAAATTTAAATAAAATAAACAATCGGCCGCTCTAAATGCGCTCCGGGAAGAGAGACTTTCTAAGCTTCGATTTTAAAGCCCTCCCTACCGGGAAGGGTTCGGGGGCTCAGAAATGATAATACGGCTTAATCAAAATATATACTATAACGCCGGTCACAGTTACATATAACCATATAGGGAAAGCCCATCTCACCAGCTTTTTATGCTTTTCAACCTGCATTTGTAAGCCGCGGTAAAAACTCAATAATATTAACGGCAAAACACCTGCAGCAAGTATAATGTGTGTTATTAATATGGTTAAATAAACTGTACGCAGTCCTCCCACCGCTCCGCGCTCGGTGTCTGAAAGTTTGCCATCACCATCCAGATCGCCATATACTATGTCGTGTTTCATTAAATAATGAAATAAGATATAGGATACCAGGAAGACCGATGATAACATAAATGCCAGGATGTTTATCCTTTTATGCCAGGTGACATTGCCATGCGTGATGAAATATAAAGATATCAGCAATAGCACACTGCAGGTACCATTTATGATAGCATTAAAAAAAGGCAGCAAATGAGTAAACGATGGTATCGTTGCCGGGCCGGGTATAATCTTACGGTTAAGAATAACCACTACTGCAAATACAAAAACTGAAACGGCAGTTACAAAACGGAATATAAATTTATCGCTCATTATTAGATTCAAGAATCAAGATCTCATTAATATACTATTCTTGTACTATTGATTAAACCGTTTTAGTCTTGACTCTCAATCTTTAATAAAGCGGTTCGTCATTCTTCCTCAGCTCCTCGGCTATCAGCACCTTGATTTCGTCGTTGAGTTTGGTTATATCTTTTGTGGACGTGCCTGAATAATAGCCTCGGATACGTTTCTCTTTATCTATCAAGATCAGTTTGTCACTATAAATAAAATTATCGTTATCAACTTTCACCGCATTAACCAAAAAACCTTTACGGGCCAGCGGATAGATGGTCGTGGTATCGCCAGTAAGGAAGTACCATTTAACACCCGGCGGATTGTACTTTTTTGAATATTCCTTCAACACAGATACCGAATCGCGGTCGGGGTCAACCGTAATAGAAACGAAGCAAATCATTTTATTTTTAGCATAATCAGACAGTAAGGCGTTAACATTTTTATTAATGGTATTGCATACTGTCGGGCAATGCGTATAGAAAAAGCTTGCTACAAATATCCTGTCATCAAAATCTTTATTAGTGACGACTTTGCCGGTTTGGTCAATCAGTTTAAAGTCCGGCAACTGATGATAAATGGTGTCCGGAATTACTTTTCCATGAACCTTATGGCTGGTTTTTGCCAGTTCTTTAGGGCCAAAAAAAGGCAATGGCATATACCGGTTTTTGCCTTTAACAGTTAGCAAATAATATAAAAATCCCGGTAATGCTAATATCATTACCAGGATTATAATCTTTTTTGAGGGGCTTATTCTGCTCATTACATCCTCAGCGTAATCCAGTGGTGACTTTCGTTGGTCAATACCAGGATCAAACCGATGATAAACAAAATAGGCACCAGGATAGAATATACCAGACCCATTTTTTCAAATTTAAGGTGCATAAAAAATGCGACAATGTAAAACGCTTTAAGTAACGTTAAAACAATGTATATCGGGTTAGCAACATTAATTGATATGATGCCTTTAGGCACCAGGATTAGTGCTATAAAAAACTCGACACAGGTAATAAGTGACAGAATAACCGCTACTTTGATTATCCTTCCTTTGGTCATAGTATCACCATGGTCTGCGTGATCTGCGTGATGTACTTCTGTTGTTTCTGATGACATAATATATCAGGTTAAAAAAATGATCAAACTAAATAAAAGAAAGTAAATACGAATACCCATACCAAATCTACAAAGTGCCAGTAAAGGCCAACTTTTTCAATCATCAGGTAACTGCCGCGTTTCTCGTAAGTGCCGGCTAATACATTAAGGGTAATAATTATGTTGATGATAACACCGCTAAATACGTGAAAACCGTGGAAACCGGTAATGGTAAAGAACAGGTTAGCAAACTGATGCGCTGATGTTTGCGAAGCTACCGTTATGTTGCCTGTAAAGAATTCCTTTAATGTTTCATTATTGGGGATGCTTGACCACCAAAAGCCTTCGCTGTGCAGGTGAGACCATTCTGCCGCCTGGCAACCCAGGAACATGAAACCGCCTATAACGGTAAGGATCATCCACGTCACCACTTCTTTACGCGCTTTACGATGGCCGGCTTCAACCGCAAGCACCATAGTAACAGAGCTCAGAATGAGGATAAACGTCATTAAACCTACAAACACCAATGGTGCATTTTCTGACACACCCGGAAATACTTTAAATACTTCGTCGGCAGCAGGCCATGTGCTGGCGCTGAAGCGCAGGGCGCCGTAAGAGATTAATAATGAAGAAAAGGTAAACGCATCCGACAGGAGGAAAAACCACATCATTATTTTACCATACTCAACGTTAAACGGTGATCTTCCGCCCGACCATGGTGTTGTTTTTATTTCATCTATTTGTGATACTGCTGCACTCATTTGTTTTAGCTATAGAGTTATAAATTTATTGGTTCAAAAGTAAAAAAACATACAGATAAATCCATATAATATCGAGAAAATGCCAAAAAATAGATGTCATCTCCATTCGATATAAATTTCTCACCTGCGGTATACGTTTTATGCTGCCGCTTAATGCACTAATAAGCCAGGCAAGGCCGCCGATAATGTGCAATAAGTGCAAAAAAGTCATTACATAAACAAAAGATCGTGTTGCATTGGGGTCAACCAGGTAGATGTGCATTTTGTAAGCCAGCGTATACCAGCCATAAACCTGTAGTACCAAAAACAACACACCTAAGCCTATGGTAGCCCATAACAGGCCGGTTTGTTTTCCAAAATCGAGCCTTTTGGCCGCTTTTGAGGCCAAAAATAAGGTAACGCTACTTGCAATTAACACGATAGTACTATATCTGAAAGACACAGGTAACATAACGTGAAGCCCGTGCGCACTGCTGCCGCCCACATAAACAATAAATCCACTGGTTAATGCCGCAAATAGCATAAACGAGGTGAATATAAATATCCACATCACAAACTTTTTGGCACCCAGATTTAATTTATCTTCTTGCTGTATCGTTGCCATTATCACTTTGCTATAAAATCAAATAAAAACATTAATTGCACCACCGGCAAATAAAAAAAAGATCCAAACATCAATTTGCGTGCTTCTTTAATCTGTAGCGTGCGTAACAGGTTTATGGCCTGGTATAAAAATATTAAACTGCATACTAATGATACCCCACCTACATAGTAACCGCCATACTGATAAATAGTTGGCAATAAACTTACCGGCAGCAAAATAACTGCTAATATGACGGTTATGACCGCACTGCCTCTATCGCGTTTTTGAGTGGGCAATAGTCTGAACCCGGCCAGCTTGTAGTCATCGTCCAACACCCAGGCTATGGCCCAGAAATGCACAAACTGCCATACAAACTGTATGGAGAATAATATCAAGGCTATTTCATCTATACGCCCATGTGGTTGTCCGGCTACGTAGCCTATTAAGGCTGGTAACGCCCCCGGAATTGCGCCCACAAACACAGCCAATGGCGATTTACGTTTTAGTGGTGTATAAGCAAATGCATATAAAAGTATCGAGAATACTGAAAGTAATCCTGTAAGGATATTCAAACTCCCTAACAGATAAGTTCCGGCCATACCCATACCTAAACCTAATACCAACCCCTGGCCGGTTGTCATTCGGCCTGCGGGCATTGGGCGGTCCATAGTACGTTTCATGAGCTTATCCAGATCAACCTCTATCACCTCATTAAAACAGTTGGCTGCCCCCGTCACCAGGAAACCACCGACAACCAGCTTAAGCCAGTTAACCCACATAGTGGTGCTGTATAATGATCCCCAGGTGTTACCCCCGTTAGCTTTTACCGCTATGATAAATGATATCGATGCCGAAAAAACTACCAAAAAGGTCAGCCTGAATTTAATCAGTTTTGAAAAATCGCCCCTCGTCATTTGCGCCCTCCGTGTATATTAACTGATTTGTACAAATTAAGCATTAAATAATACTGGGCGCCAAAAATAAGGCTTGCCAATAATATATGCACAGCTTGCGCATATGGTGGTAAAGCCAGGTAAGACAGTAAAATACCTGTAACTATCTGCAAAATCAGCATCAGAAATGTAAAACTCATGATCTGCTGCTGTAAGGAATGTTTGTTAAACGCTCTGCGAACTAAAGCATAGAGCATAACATTGATCACCAGTACCAGGATAGCTAAATCGCGGTGATGCGTAAATATTTCTCCTGCATTTTTAATCCACTCGCCTCTGTAACCGCCTTGAAAACGGGCTGATACCGCATCTATCTTTTCGCGCACCTCAGTGCCAAACGTAATTTGAAAAATGCTAATGATTAATGCTGATATGGTTATAATGCGCGTGATAGTATTAACTCTGAGATTTGGACGGCCATTTACTTTGGCCAAATGATAGGTAGTAATAGCTATTGCCAGTATCGCCAATGCTAACAGCATGTGTACCGTTACAATCCATGAAACGAGGTTCGTAGATACCACAATTGAGCCCAGCCAGGCCTGAAAGAATATCAGCACCAGGTTGAAGACACTTAAAAACGGTATTAGCTTGCTGACATCGCGATAGCTAAAAGAGTAAATTGCAGTCAGTAGTAATAATATGCCCGATGTGGCCCCAAGTAAGCGATTAACGTACTCTGTCCAGGTTTTGGCAGCATTGAACTCCTCAGGGATCAGAATAGATTTATCCTGGCGCAGGCGACGGGCCAGATCGGTATAACCAAAAACATCCAGCGTTTTAGCAAAGCGCTGATTTTTTTTCATACGGCCTTCTACATATTGTTCTTTGTAGTTAGCTGGCAAATCAGATACCGACGTTGGCGGCACCAAACAGCCAAAGCATTTAGGCCAATCCGGGCAGCCCATACCCGAACCGGTGCTGCGTACAACACCACCCGCCAATATTAACAGAAAAAGAATTGCAACACTCAAAAGGTTGGTTTTTCTGAATCTGTTTTTTGATTTGGGACTGCTCATTTAAATGTTTCTAACAAAATAGGGTATCTGTCTCTGTTAGTCTTAGTCTTGAGCCTTAAGTCCTGAGTAAGCATATTGCTTTTTGACTTAAGACTTTAACTTTTGACTTCCACCAGGTACAGATACCCTAAAAGATCAGATTAGTAAACTTTATATTATTTTACTTCTTCGTTTGCTTTTTGTGTATTTGACCAATTGCTCAAGGCTTCTAAACCTGCAGGATTATCTTCAAAATCATGCGGCACGTTTGAGCTCATTGTTTCTGAAAGCGGTACAGTTTGCGGGATAAAATCATGCTCTGCTCCAGGCTTGCTATAATCATATGGCCAACGGTAAACACTTGGTATTTCGCCAGGCCAGTTACCGTGAAGACGCTCAACAGGTGTAGTCCATTCTAAAGTATTGGCATCCCAAGGATTCTGAGTTGCTTTTTTGCCCCAGAATATTGAGTGTATAAAGTTGAAGATAAACGCTACCTGTGCACAAGCGGCCATAATAGCAGCCCATGTTATAAATACGTTTACTGACAACCAACGCTGCATTGATGCAAATTCGGTAAATGCATAGTAACGACGTGGCACACCGTCAAGGCCCATAAAGTGCATTGGGAAAAACACCAGATAAGCACCAATAAAAGTTAGCCAAAAGTGCAGGTAACCCAACTTCTCGCCCATCATTCTGCCAAACATTTTTGGGAACCAGTGATAAACGCCGGCCAACATACCAAATATAGCTGCCGAACCCATTACCAGGTGGAAGTGAGCAACAACGAAATAAGTATCGTGCAGGTTGATATCCAGTGCAGCGTTACCTAAAAAGATACCTGTTAAACCACCAGAGATAAAGAATGACACCATACCTACAGCAAATAACATAGCTGGTGCAAACCTGATGTTGCCACGCCATAACGTAGCGAGCCAGTTAAACGTTTTTACCGCCGACGGTACCGCAATGATCAACGTAGTAATCATGAACACCCCGCCCAGGAATGGATTCATACCCGTAACAAACATGTGGTGCCCCCATACGATGAATGATAATACGGTGATACCGATCAGTGAGTAAACCATTGCATGATAACCGAAGATAGGTTTGCGCGAGTTTACTGACATAACCTCCGATGCGATACCCATTGCCGGCATAATTACAATATATACTTCCGGGTGACCCAGGAACCAGAATAAGTGTTGGAAAAGGATCGGGCTACCACCTTCAAAAGGCATAACTTGTCCGTTAACAACGATATCCGATAAATAGAAACTGGTACCGAAGCTACGGTCAAAAATTAACAACACAACGCCCGCTACCAATACCGGGAACGACAAGATACCCAGGATAGCGGTTAAGAAAAATGACCATACAGTTAAAGGCATTTTCCACAGATCCATGCCTTTGGTACGCATGTTCAATATAGTAGTTACGTAGTTAATACCGCCCATTAATGATGATGCTACGAAGCAAACCATACTAATTAACCACAAAGTCATACCCATGCCTGAACCTTTCATAGCCTGAGGCAATGCCGATAGTGGCGGATAGATTGTCCACCCGGGTCCCGCAGGGCCTTTCTGTATGAAGAAAGATGATAACATGATCACACAAGCTGTAAAGAAGAACCAGTATGAAAGCATGTTCAGGAATGGCGACGCCATATCGCGTGCACCTACCTGCAATGGAATCAATAAGTTACTGAAAGTACCACTCAGGCCTGCTGTTAATACGAAGAATACCATGATAGTACCATGAATGGTAACCAATGACAGGTAAAACTCCGGATCTAAACGGCCTTCGGGAGCGAAACGGCCCAATAAAGTTTCTAATAAAGGAAATGCTTTATCAGGATATGCTAACTGGATCCGGAACAGGATAGATAATAGCATGGCAATAACCGCCATGGTAATACCTGTGATCAGGAATTGTTTGGCAATCATTTTATGATCCTGGCTAAATACATATTTAGTCAGGAATGTATCGTGATGATGCTCGTGACCCTCTTCGTGATGTGCTACTCCGTGATCGTGAACTGATAATGTTGACATAATCGCTAATTAATTGTTTAACGCTAACTTATTTTGTGTAATACTTTTGTTCTGATCTGCTGACGCCAGTTTCAACTCTGTTCTTAACGCCGGGGTTAAGTAAGGTTTCAACCTGGCAACCCACTGATTGTACTCGTCTTGTGTAACAACACGTACCACTCTCTGCATATTGTAGTGGCTGCTTCCGCAAATTTTGTTGCAATAAAGCAAGTATTCAAATTTCGGGTCATCTACTTTTCTACGCATTTCGTCGGTAGTGATAGTAGGTGTAAATTTGAAGAAGGTTGGCAAACCGGGTACCGCATTTTGTTGTACCCTGAAGTGTGGCATATAAACGCTATGTATTACGTCTTGAGCAAATATGTTTAAGCGTATTGTTTTGTTTACAGGTAATACCAGCGTATCCGCCTGTAAATCGTCCATGCTGTTTTTATCTTTAAAATCGATACCTAACTTGTTGGCACCTGCCGTTAACCTGAAATCTTTTTTACCTAATATACCATCCGGACCAGCATAACGGATCTCCCATGCAAACTGATGGCCGGTAATATCAACGTTTATTGACGCAGGCTGACCTTTAACGTCCGCGCTGTTCTCAACATCCTGCCAGGTAAAGAAACCAAATATCACCAGGATAGTTAACACGATAGCCGGAATAATAGTCCAAACTTTCTCTATGGTATTGTTGTGAGGATAAAAATAAGCTCTGCGTTTCTCAGAGTGCTTATACCTGAATAAGAAGGTAAACAACAATATCTGAGTAAGAACAAAAACTATCATGGTAATGATGGTTGTTACCAGGAACATCTCATCTATTCTTACACCATGCTTTGATGCCGCCTCAGGTAAGCTCATGCTGCCCTGGTTTGTAAAATCCCAGTAGGCAGCGCTCATGCCCGCCACTAAGAATATCAGGCAGCAAATACCCATGATATTATTCCACTGAATGCCTTTTTTACCGCGGATCTGCTGGCTAAGTTCATATACCCTTAATATCCTGCCGATTATAGCAATTACCACTGCTACTACAACAAAAAGTAATATATAAAAGCTTACAGATAACCAGTTAACACCCGGTTTCGCGGCAGCATCGCCGGTTGCGGTTTGTGCCATCAGCATATTTGTGCCGCTAAGCATAAATACTGCTAAAAACGCAAGTAACTTTTTAGAATTTTTCATCGGTGGTTTGCTCTCAGAGGTATTCAAGAGGGCTCCGCCGTTTATTATATGTTTGAATGCCATTGTATTGGTCGTTTGGTATTCTGTATTGAGTTGCAAATTTAACAATTATTATATGTGATGATTTAAACTCTCCTGAAGGAACGGGTGGTTCTTTGGCACCATTGATTTAAACTTGCTTAAAGCGTTAAATACAAGGAAACAAAATAAGCCGGCAAATCCAATGAAGGTTCCAATCTCCTGTACACCTAAACCTCTGCCCTTAGGGCCTACTGTACCGGGCATAACCATAATGTAATAATCAAGCCAGTGGCCTAACACCAGGATAATACAAGCTATTCTCATCACACCTTCGTGACGCTTTGAGTCGCGGGACATCAAAATCAGGAACGGCGCCAGGAAATTAATCACAATATTTAACCAGAACCAGGGCTGGAACTCAGGCTCCCATCTTCTATAGAAGTAAACTGCCTCTTCAGGGATGTTAGCATAATAAGTTAGCAAGAACTGAGCAAACCACAGATAAGTCCAGAAGATCGAGAAACCAAACATCAGTTGGCCCATATTATGCAGGTGATCTGCAGTGATCCACTGCATATACCCTTGTCTGCGCAGCGTAATGATTACCAAAGTAATTACTGCTAAACCGCTTACCCAAAGAGCCGCAAAGTTATACCAGCCAAACATGGTTGAGAACCAGTGCGCTTCTAAAGACATAATAGTATCAAAAGCAAACAGTGGTACTGTAAAGCCAAATATTGCTAAGAAAGCACAGGATACGTTAAAGCTCTTTTTATAGTTAAATACGCCACCCAGTTCGTCTTCATTGTTTGAGTATTTTACCAGTAACAAGCCCAGAATGCTGTAGGCAATTAGGTAAAACGCTAAACGGATAAAGAAGAAAGGTATATTTAAGTAACCAGATTTACCATCAATTATTTTGTTGTAAGCCTCATTGCCCGGGGTGGTGATAGCTTTAGGCGCCCACTCTTTATATAAATACGTACCGGTGATAGTTTGATGGCCTTCTTCGGTAACAACCTGGTGGGTAAAATGAATACCACAGAAAATGATTACTACCAATATCACCGCTGCATAAGGCAGTGTTTTGGCAAAGGCTTGAGGTATACGCAAAAATGCAGTAGGCCAGCCAGCTTGTGCAGCATATTGTACAGCACAAAAGAAAATGCCGGCAATACATACACAGGCAAAGTAGTAGCCCATAAGCAGCAGGTTAGCAAACTCGCGCTCAACATTCAGGAAAAAGCCGGCTACGATACCTACGACACCTACTATAATAGCTATCAGGCTATAGGTTTTCAGCTTACCGCTAAATTCAAATTGTTCGTTTATAGTATTATGAGTTTCCATTAAATTCAATTCTTATAAAGTTTGTAAATGGTGAACATACAGTACTACTTTCCATCTTTCCTCAGGGCTTAGCTGTGATGCGTATGAACCCATCGCATTTAAGCCGTAAGTAATGGTGTGGTATATTTTACCATCGGTTAAGTCTTTCATTGCACCACCACGTGATGACTGGCCTTTAGAGTAAGATGGCGGCGGCGGGAAGCCGTGAGTTGTTACAATACCATCGCCCTGACCGGTTTTACCATGGCATGGCGAGCAGAAAGTCATAAATAATGCTTTGCCTTCAGCCAAGTTCTTTGGTGTCGCGGCCAATATGCTTTTTACTTCAATGCTGGCCTGATTGTAGCCGTCCATTGTCTTTGGATAATCAAATCTTGTAAAGCCTACTGGAGTAGTGCCCGCAGGTGGCAATTGTGCCGTTTTACCATCCTTAAAATTCGGATTAGCCTGGTCCGGATCAAAGGCTATTTTTTCATACATATTGGGAGCATATTCCCACCCGGGACTTCTCTTATCATTGCACGATGAAGTTACAATCGCTGCAACAACGGTAACAACCGCAATACCCAATACCTTATATTTATTCATAGCTAACATATTTTCTGTCGTTATGCTTAATTTCAACTGCTCCTGCTTCTTTCAGCAAATTAGTAATATCATCATGTGCGATGTTTCCTTTAGCGTCAATCGCTATAACGAAACGGTCATTAGTCGCTCTAAGATCCATTACTCTTGGCGCGCGGCCCGGGAAAAGATGCGTAGAGTAAAAAAAGGTGAATGCCATACCAAATGAGGCAAATAACACCGACCACTCAAACGTAACCGGGATAAAATCCGGAACAGCGAAGTAAGGCTTGCCACCGATGTTCATTGGCCAGTCATGTACCAGGAAGTAATACACCAAACTAAAAATGGTTGTACCACCTAAACAGCCAAACAAGAATGCTGCATAACCTAAACGTGAATCTTTTATACCCAATTTTGCCTCTATGCCGTGTATAGGCATTGGCGTATATACATCATAAATAGGAATGCTATTTTTCTGTAGTTTGTCGATACCGTGCATCATTACATCCGGATCGTCAAAAAGGCCTAATATATATTTGGTGCTGCTCATAGTTTATGCGTTTTCGTATACTGATATATCAACACTGTCAAATTTCTTCAATGAGTTTTTGTAGAATTTTACTTGCTCAGGATCAAGATGACCTTCCTCTATTTGTTTCAATTTGTATTCTTCACTTTGTTCTTTCAGTAACAATTTAACCTCGGCCATTGCAATTGAAGGTAACACGCGGATAAATAGCAGGAACAGCGTAAAGAACACGCCTATTGATCCGATGAACACCGATACGTCAACCCAGGTTGGATAGAACATAGCCCAGCTTGATGGAAGATAATCGCGGTGCAGTGATACAACGATGATCACAAAACGCTCAAACCACATACCTATATTTACGATAATTGACAATACCCATGACATAGCAATGTTGGTACGTACTCTCTTGAACCACATTACCTGGGTCATCAACACGTTACAGCCATACATCATACAGCCTGCCCACCAGTACGGACCAATAAACCTGTTTAAGAAAGTGTATTGTTCGTATTCGCCACCAGAGTAGTAAGCGATGAAAAACTCTGTAATATAAGCCACACCTACTACTGAACCTGTAACAAGAATGATCTTGTTCATTGATTCAATGTGGAACATGGTGATATAGTTTTCTAAGCCTAATACTTTACGGGTTACCAGTAACAGCGTTTGTACCATTGCAAAGCCCGAGAATATCGCACCCGCAACGAAGTATGGAGGGAAGATGGTAGTATGCCATCCCGGCTCTAACGAAGTTGCAAAGTCCATAGATACTATAGTGTGTACTGAAAGTACCAGCGGAGTTGAAACACCTGCCAGAATCAATGACACGGTTTCAAAACGTTGCCAGGTTTTTACTGATCCGGTCCACCCAAAAGACAGGATAGAATAGATACGACGGTACCAGCCTGTACCACGGTCACGTATAGTTGCAATATCAGGTAATAAACCGGTATACCAGAATACTAAGGATACCGAGAAGTAAGTCGAGATTGCGAATACGTCCCAGATAAGCGGTGAGTTAAAGTTAACCCAAAGCGAACCGTATTGGTTAGGTAACGGTAAACAGTAAAGTGCCATCCACGGGCGCCCCATGTGAGATACTACATAAGTAGCCGCACAAATTACCGCAAAGATGGTCATCGCCTCGGCAGAACGGTTAATTGAGTTACGCCATTTTTGACGGAACAGTAACAATACCGCAGAGATAAGCGTACCGGCGTGACCAATACCTACCCACCACACGAAACCGGTGATATCCCAGGCCCAGCCCACTGTTTTATTAAGGCCCCACGAGCCGATACCGTACCAGAATGTCCAGCTCACTGCAAACACCCAAAGTAAAGCGCCTAATGATGCAACAGTAAAGCCAATCCACCAGGCTCTATTTGGTTTATTTTCAACGGGATTTAATATATCATCAGTTACTTTAGCATAGTCAATGCCTTTGCCGGTAACTAATGGTTCCCTTATTATTGATTCTTTATGAGATGCCATATTTAGCTATTGTAAAGATTAAGCTTCTAATTCTGTTGTGTTTCTAACCTTAACCTGGTAACCGATACCTGGCTGTGTATTTAACTCTTCAAGCACGTAGTAGGTTCTTTCGCTGCGCAATGCTTTTGACACTTCAGAGTTTGGATCATTAGCATTACCAAAAACGATTGCCTTAGCAGAGCAGGTCTGCGCACAAGCCACCTGGATCTCGCCGTCTTTAACAGAACGTTTTTCCATTTTCGCTTGCAGCTTGCCGGCCTGTATACGCTGTATACACATGGTACATTTCTCCATAACACCACGGAAACGGGTTGTTACGTCAGGGTTCAACACTAATTGCGTATGTTGTTCTTGCAGATAGTTTTCAAAACGAGAATCGTTCCAGTAGTTAAACCAGTTGAAACGGCGTACTTTATACGGACAGTTGTTAGCGCAGTAACGGGTACCCACGCAACGGTTATAAGCCATATGGTTCAGACCTTCTGAGGAGTGAACGGTAGCTAATACCGGGCATACGGTTTCGCAAGGTGCGTGGTCGCAGTGCTGGCAAAGCATTGGCTGATGCACTACTGATACGTTGCTGATGTCTTTCAGCTTATCAATTTCGTGCTCTTCAGTAACACCTTTTCCATCTTCGTTAAAGGTATAGTAACGGTCAATACGGATCCAGTGCATTTCGCGACGGCGACGAACCTCGTCACGACCAACAACCGGGATATTGTTTTCGGCGTTACAAGCCACAACGCAGGCACCGCAACCGGTACAAGCATTAAGGTCTATAGCCATTACCCAGTTAAACGTAGGCTTGTCGTAGTTTTCCCACAAGCTCTTGTAATCTTTATGCTCGCCGTCTTTGCCGCTGTTTACATAAGGATTCTTTTTATACTCAGTAAATGAAGCCTCGCGGATAATATTGCGGCCTTCGTATGAATGGTGAGTTTGCGTTTGTGCAAGAATGATCTGATCGCCGGTTGGAGAGATCTTGGCAACAGCTGTAGTTTGTACAGTACCGTTGCGGAAACTGTGCATCGGATAAGCATTTTTACCAATGCCCGATTCAATTACTTTACCACCTTTAGTCCGTCCGTAACCTACAGCTACTGATATGGTACCTTCTGGCTGGCCTGGTTGTAATAACACCGGCAAAGCAATAGTAATTCCGTTTGAATCAATGGTAATAATGTCCCCTTCCTGCAAATCTAATGCTTTCAGGTCTTTCAATGCCATGGCAGCAAAGTTATCCCAGGTAACTTTTGATACCGGGTCAGGCAACTCTTGTAACCATGGGTTGTTTGCGTGTCTGCCATCGCGCAGTGCTGCGCTTTGGTATAAGTGTAACTCATACTCTTTATCGCCGGCAACTAATTTTGCGCTTTGTGATAAGATGGTCTGAGCAACCGCATTCAGGTCGCGGCTAAACGTATAGGCCGCCGCCGGTGCAGGTGCTGCCTGTATAAAGCCGGTTTGCAATATAGACTCCCAACCTTTCTGACCAGATAAACCCGCTAACGGAAGAATATTTTTATCCCAGTTAGCTCTAACATAGTCATAATAATTTTTGGTGGCGCTGTTGCTCCACATCATTAAGCTATCTTCAACCTGGCGGGTATTGTAAACCGGGTTGATAGTTGGCTGCATGATGGTGTAGTAACCGGCAATAGCATTATCATCACCCCACGACTCTAAGTAGTGGTGTCTTGGCGCTACAACAGTACAAACTGCAGCAGTTTCGTCAAGGCTGGCGTTAAAAGATATTTTCAAAGGCACTTTAGCCAGTGCATCTGTCAGGTCTTTAGTGTTGTAATAATCATAAACCGGGTTGGCATCCAGGAACAATACGGCGGCAACCTGACCTTGTTTAGCTTGGTTGATAAACTCGACCAGATCAGCGTCATTACCTTTGTATTGATTTGAATGATTATCCAGATCGATAGTAGTTCCGTAACTTCCTAAAGCAGCATTGATCGCGTTAACCAATACTTGTGTAGCCACATCATTTGAGCCGGCTACAACCAATGCTTTACCTTTTGCTGCTACTAATTCTTTAGCAGCAATGATGATAGCGTTATTGGTAGCATTATTAGCCAGTTTTTTACTGCCCGGCAAAGTAGTACCGGTAATAGCATTGTACAGGTTAATTAAAGCAACACCTTCTTCAGATGGTTTTAACGGGATACGCACATCAGCATTGGTTCCTGTCAGGCTCATGCCAGTTTCGAACTGGATGTGACGTGACATTTTCTTAGACTGCAGCGATTTGTTGTTACGATTTGATACGTATTGACGGGTAAACTCTTCGCCGGAGATCCAGGTTCCCAGGAAATCGGCAGCAAAACTCACGATAACGTCAGCTTTATCAAAATTGTAGTGAGGCAGTACAGCTTTACCAAAACTATTTTGGTTTGCCTGTATAATACCTGTATAAGAAACCGCATCGTACATTACGTGCTTAGCGGTTGGGTATTCAGTAATAAAGTCGGCAATTACAGCTAATGTAGACGGGCTGCTGATTGATGACGATACGATAGTGATGTTTTTGCCCGAATCTTTAATTTTGGCTAATTCCAATTTAACGTAATCATCAACCTCGCTCCAGGCTTTGCTTTCGCCGTTCACCAGCGGAGATTGTACGCGGCTCACATCATATAGGTCTAACACCGATGCTTGTGCCTGTGCACTCAAACCACCTTTAGCTAAAAGATCGTTAGGGTTACCTTCAACTTTAATAGGGCGACCTTCGCGGGTTTTAACCAAAATTGCATGGCCTTCATAAGTTGAAGAGTAGTAGTTGGCTACGCCCGGAGTAACCTCTTCCGGTTTAATCAGGTATGGTATTGATTTGTGTACGGGCACTTTTTGGCAAGCAGCCAAAGTAACCGCACCCACACCAAAGCCTACCGCCTTCAAAAAGTCGCGACGAGGGGTCTTGCCTAATAAACCGTCTCCACTCAAAACATCTTCGATAGGAATAGGTTCCGCGAATTCATGTTTATTTTTCCCAACAAATTCTGGCGTGTTGTTTAGCTCTTCTAAACCTTTCCAGTATTTTTTATTGCTATCCATTTAAGCTATAGTATAAACTGTAATGCTAAGTTCTGTTATTATTAATAGTGGCATTTGCCGCACTCGATACCGCCCAATTGAGCCGGAGTAACTTTCACACCTTTTTTAATCAGGTCATGAACAGCTATCATGTTCTCGTAGTATCCGTTGCCTTTCATATTAATATCTGTGCGTTTGTGGCACTGTATACACCATTTCATAGTCAACGGCGAATATTGGTAAACCTCTTTCATGGTTTCAACCGGGCCGTGGCATTGCTGACATTTAATACCACCAACCTTAACGTGTTGCGAGTGGTTGAAGTAAACAAAATCAGGCAGGCTGTGGATACGGATCCATTGAATAGGACGAGCTTTTAAGCTGTCGTATTTCTGAGTTTGAGGATCATAACCCAACGCATCATAAATTTTGTGAATCTCCGGCGACTCGGTTTTAACAACCTTGTGGCAGTTCATACAAACATTTAATGATGGTATTGAGGCGTTTTTAGATTTATATGCGCCTGTGTGGCAATACTGACATTGTATCTGCATAACACCGGCATGCAAATCATGCGGGAACTTAATAGGTTGAACCGGCTGATATCCTTGCGGTACGTGAGTGTCCCACAAAATCACCCAGGTCCAGCTGCCCATAGCAATGGTACCGCAGAACAGGATAAAGAATACCAGCTTCTTATTTTTTAATACCCGTTTTAACGTAGCGTATTTGTCCGTTGCGGCTTCTTGTTCAACAACTTCTGTTTCAACCGGCAATAATCTTTTACCTGTTAAAAGTCGTTCTAAAGTTGCGATAACCTTGTTTAATACCAGGATAATGATCAAGGCAACTATGATCACAGCAATTAAAGCATAAACAGCTAAATCGCTTGGGCCTTTATCTTCGGCAGCTGCCGCACCGGCTGGCGCGGCTTTGGCTTTATCGTCCTGGATCTTTTTCCAGTCGGCACGAACATAAGCTAAGATGTCAGCAATGTCCCCGTCAGAAAGACTTGGGAAAGCCGGCATTGGCGTTTGGCTAAACTTGTTATAGATATCAACCGCCTTTGGGTCTTTAGCCGCTACCAGCGCCTGGCTGTTGTGGATCCAGCTCGCCAACCATTTGTCATCAGTCTCTGATGAAATGACCGGGCCTAACGCCGGGCCTGTCATCCGCGTGTCTATTTTATGACACGAGGTACAACCAGCAGACTTGAATGTAGCTTCGCCTTTTGCAGCGTCGCCTTGCGCCTTAGCAGAAACTCCCCAAACAGTAAAACAGGCAAGCAGTAAAACTGTCTTCGAGAATTGTTTAAAAATCAATGAGATGCTTCTCATAAAGTTGTATTAATGCTAAATATTTATTTGTAAAGTGTGTGAAACTGAGGTTCGGCCTGAGCTTTTCTCCGAATTTTCAGGCACAAAAGTATCATTTATTAGACAATCGCTGACAAATAAATGACAGTAAACATTAATTTATAATTATTCTAAATAACTGAAATATGCAGCGCTTTCCCCTTAACAAAGTCCAATTTTATAATCTGTTTACAAGCAATCATTTAGGAGGATTTTCGCGGCAAAAAAAGATGGTTTAGATCAGAAAAAATTGTAGTCAAAACAACGCAAATTTGATAAACTGGTGTTTTGAATACACGCCTGCTCTATTGACAACAGCAGACAAGCATCGTAAATAAAAACATTTTCTGTGTTACAACGGTTAATCAGGCTTGAAATAAAAAACTCCGCTACTATTTAATGGTAACCGGAGTTTTTTATAAATGTTTGCTGACAATTTATCTTATTAGTTATCCATTGATAAATGCCGTATTAAGTCTCCGCCTATCGAGGAAGGGTTAGCGGAGGCTATTGCCCCAATAACCAGGCAAAGATCAGTGGAGCTACAATAGTCGCATCGCTCTCTACGATGAACTTTGGCGTATTTATATCCAGCTTACCCCACGTTATCTTTTCATTTGGCACTGCGCCTGAGTACGAACCGTATGAGGTAGTTGAGTCAGAGATCTGGCAGAAATAGCTCCAGAAAGGTATTTCAGGCATTTCCATATCCTGGTACAACATTGGCACTACGCAAATAGGAAAATCGCCGGCAATACCGCCACCAATCTGGAAGAAACCTACCCCCTTGCCTGATGAGTTTTTCACGTACCAGTCGGCTAACCAGGCCATGTACTCGATACCGCTTTTCATGGTCGATGCCCTAAGTTCGCTTTTAATAACGTACGACGCAAAGATGTTACCCATGGTCGAGTCTTCCCAACCCGGCACCACAATAGGCAGATTCTTTTGAGCAGCCGCCAGCATCCATGAGTTTTTCGGGTCTATCTCGTAGTATTGCTCCAAATCGCCGCTTAAAAGCATTTTATACATGTATTCGTGAGGAAAGTAGCGCTCGCCGCTGTCATCAGCATCTTTCCATATTTTATGGATATGTTTTTGCAGACGACGGAAAGCTTCCTCTTCGGGGATACAGGTATCGGTAACACGGTTATAGTGGTTCTCTAACAGATCCCATTCATCCTGCGGACTCAAATCGCGATAGTTAGGTACACGTTTATAGTGCGAGTGAGCTACCAGGTTCATAATATCTTCTTCCAGGTTTGCACCTGTACATGAAATAATAGCAATCTTATCCTGACGGATCATCTCGGCCAGCGAAATACCCAGTTCGGCAGTACTCATTGCACCTGCGAGGGTAACCATCATTTTACCCCCTTCAAGCAAATGGGTCTCGTAGCCTTTTGCGGCATCCATCAACGCTGCAGCATTAAAATGCAGGTAGTTTTTTTCAATAAACTGAGATACGGGTCCTTTAGTTGTGCTCATTGTTTTATTGTTATAAATATTGCGCAAAAGTAGGCATTTTACCGTTACCGGAGTTTTAAATTTCAAATGTGGTAAAATAAGCAGTTGTTAGGTGTATCACCTGGATTCTGTACAGCACGACTCAAATTAGTCTTTTAAAATCTCAGCCTACATATATAATATATGTACCTATAAATCTATCTTAGGGCCCACAACGCTACATGAAAAAACTTATCACTTTAATAGTAGTTATCTGCTTCGCAGCACACTCTCGCCCGGCCATAGCTCAAAAGATCATCCCGAGGTTTATCCGTAAAATGTATTTTGAAAAAGATACAACCAAACGCAGCAGCTTTGTGGTTTTACCGGTGCTATCCTCCGCCCCCGAAACAGGGGTTGAAGCGGGCGGTGCGGCATTGTACTCTTATTACTCAGATACCATCCGCCACGAAACGCGGGTATCTAACATATATGCTTACGCGACCATTACTACCAAAGGCCAGAACCGTTTAAACCTGAGTACCGTTTACTGGGCACCGCAAAATAAATACCATTACACGGCATCTATCGGCAGGATTGATTTTCCCTTCAGCTTCTACGGCATTGGCAACAACACTGCCGAAGCCGACGGCGTTAATGTAGACCAAAAACGTTATCGGTTAATGCTGGAAGCACAAAAACTAGTCGCTAAAAATATATATGTTGGGTTAGTTGGCGGCGGCTATAAATATGATTTTAGCAATAACGACCAAGCCAGTATTTTTAACATGAGTGCGCACGTTGAGGATCGCACAGGCGGTAGTTATTTATATCTGGGGCCAAGTTTCATCTTCGACACCCGCAATAACAATACTTACACCACCAAGGGCATGATGATCAATACCTATTATCAATTATTACAAGGGGTGCTTGGTAATAATAGCTACCGGGGCGGTTTTTTCAATTTCGAATACACCTCGTTCCACTTATTAAGCAAACGTTTTGTTTTGGGGCTTGATGTGCAGGAACAAAGCCTTACCGGCGGGCGTTCGCCGTTTTATTTGCTGCCGCAGATGGGTAGCGATGAAATGATGCGTGGTTACTACGGCGGCCGCTACCGCGACCGCAATTACATAGCCGGACAAGCTGAGCTAAGATATCGCCTGAACGAGCGCTTTGGTGTGGTTGGATTTATGGGGACCGGCGAAGTATTCCATTCAACATTCACCTTCCCTGCATTAAAACCAAACTACGGTGGCGGGTTACGCTATTTCTTCGATGTAGAAAAAGGCCTCAGCATCCGTGCAGATTACGGCATCGGCCAAAAACCGTTCGGCGAACAGCGGGAAAGCGGGTTTTATATCGGATTGGGAGAAGCGTTTTAATAATGTGCAACTGCGCGGATATATGCAAATGTGCGATGATGGTTTGATGAGGGATGAATTAACAACCGCTTTGTCATCTAACAACGTGAGCGTTCTGTATATAGATATTCGGTCATGCTGAGTGTGTGCCTAGATCTGCATACTGCACATCTAAAATCATATCTTAATCATAAAATCCTCCTTCACCTGCCCCTTGCGGAAGTAAACCAGGCCTATCCAAAACAGATCAACAGTGACCATTACCTGCGGATGCGCTTTAATTTGTGTCCAGGCTTCTTTCATGCCTTCACTCCAATAAATGTCGTCGAATATTAATAACGTATTATCATGCACTTTGGGCAGGCACCATTCAAAATATTTAAGCGTAGCATCTTTTTGATGATTGCCATCAACAAATACAAAATCCAGTTGATCTAAACTATCTATCACACTTTTTAGCGTATCATCAAAATTGCCCGTTATCAGTTCAATATCCTCGGCACCGGCTTTGGCAAAACTTTCTTTGGCAATTTTTGCCGTTTCGGGGCAACCTTCAAGCGTATAGACTTTTGCGTTGGGCGCCGCTTTTTGCAGGTAGATGCTGGTAGTGCCCAGGCAGGTTCCCAACTCTATAATATTTTTCGGTTGCAGATCGGCCACCAGGCGATAGATAAGTTGTGCCAGTTTGGGCGGTTTAAGCGCATTTTTGGCAATATTGCCTACTCTTTTTTGCTTGTTGTTATTTACGTGCGACCCGGCACCTAAGTCGGTGATAGTGATCATTCTGTCGTCATTTAGTAATTCGTGTCGAACCCTTTCAACCTCGGCATATACGTTTTTGGCATGAAAATCGTATATTATTTCGTCAACCAACCGGTAAACGAAAGGCGAATGCAGGCCATGCCTGGTTTTAGCTCTTAAGCGATACAGCAGGTAATACTTAGCAAACCTTAAATTAAACATGGTTGTAAAATTATAGAAACGTTTGTATTTTAGCTGTACTATGATTAATATAACGGAAGTAAATTCATTAATACGCCTGCTGGACGATCCTGATCCGGAGATATATAGTCACGTACATGACAAATTACTATCGTACGGCGGCGAAGCCATTGAACACCTCGAATCTGCCTTTGAACAAGCTTTTGAAGCAGTACAGCAGGAACGTATTGCCAACCTGGTGCATGAAATTCAGTTCGGCATTTTAAAAAATGACCTGAAGCTTTGGTACCAGGGAGGGGCGTTTGATTTATTACAAGGTATATTAATTATTAACCGCTACCAATACCCTGACCTGGATGAGCAAAAGATCATTAACCAGATAGAAGCCATTAAGCGCGACATCTGGATACAGATGAACAATGAGGCCAGCCCGGTTGAGCAGGTAAAACTCATCAATCATGTGTTTTACCACATGTATGGCTTTAGCGGCAATACAACCAATCATCAGGACCCTCAAAATAGTTACCTGAGCCAGGTAATGGAAACCAAAAAAGGCAACCAGATATTGCTGGCTATTATTTACTCCGTCATCGCACAAAAACTGGACATTCCTGTCCACGGTGTAAACCTGCCGCAGCATTTTATACTGGCTTATTTGGACGAAAGCAAAGAAAGCGAGTTTGAAAGCGGCATTCTTTTTTACATCAACGCCTTTAATAAGGGCTTCATTTTCGGTCGCAGGGATGTAGATATGTTCCTGAAACAATTGAACCTGAGTTTCGATAAGCAATTTTATGAGCCTTGCTCAAATACGGATATCATCCGCCGGGTGCTGCGCAATCTGATCAGCTCGTACGAGCACTTAGGCTCGAGCGAAAAGGTTGATGAGTTGAAACAATTGCTGGCTATTTTAGATTGATCCCTTTCTTTTCTTCTTGTAATATTTCGTCACAGCCAATTCAGGTGGCTGGTATCACTGAGTTTTGCGTTGTATTGCTTTACGTCTTTTATTTTATCACTATACTTTACCATGAACTGGTAATACATGAAAGAGTTTTTTGTTCATTTGGTGATAAATCTGACAGCAGAAACCGCTATCATTGAATAATTATGATGATCGTTAATAAAAAAAATTACGTCTTTTTATTCCTTATTTGCAGTAATATTAATGTATGGGCCCAGTTTAAGCTTAGCGGCACTATTAAACACTACAGCGGGCGCGCCGATCTTAAAATCAATATTCCGCAGGTATATGGTTTTGACGAAGCCAACTCTATCAAAATAGCGGTTGCTAAAAATGGCTCGTTTTCCATAACATTGCCAATTAAGAGTCAAAAATTTGCCGACGTTATATTTCAGCAAAACTTCCATTTGATATTATTAACCAAAGGAAAAAGCCTCCATGTCGAATTAATCGAAAATAACAAAAGCTTCAAACCATCCGCCGGAACCGGATTGGCGGTGAACACCGTTTTGCAAGCCGCTAATATTGAAGAATATCCTTTTTTTCTACAAAATGACGGTGCTTACACCAGCTTAAGCCCGGTTGAATTAAACAATAAACTAGTTAGACCGTACCTGGCTATGCGCGATAAAAAGATAGCGATAGTTAATCGGTCGTCTATCAACCCAAGGGACAAAAAGCTTATAGCAGCCGAGTTAAAATATGCTGCGTACAATAATTTATATGAATTATATTTACTGGGCGGTCAATACCACGAAAAGCTGACCAATCTGGTTATCACCGCATTTGACAAAGCTGACCCAAAACCTGAAGCATTCCCGCCGGGACCACAGTATTACATGTTTGCCAATTATTATCTCTGGTATAGACAGGCCAAGTCATCTACAAAAGTTAAAGCTAAAAATATCAAACCCACCCAACTCATGCCTGATTATGGCCTAACCGTGGCCCAGTTTAATGCATATAAGGCCAAATATGGGGAACCTTATTTACGTTGGCTAAGCGCGACCAGGTTTTTACCCCGTGCTGTAGCTGAACAGTTAGGGTATTTACTAATCAGTACGGCGGTTAATAATGGCAATAAAGAGCTGGCTAATAAACTGGTAAAAGATTATATGCAAAAATTTCCGGCGGGGTTATATAAAGCTGATATCAATCGACAGATAGCCGGCTAAATCTAGTCTGAGGTGTACGGCATAGCAGCCGAATTATGTCACAGTTATGCAAGGAAATACAATGCATGCATAACAAATTTAAAATCGTTTTGCTAAACCCACTGTAAATTAGGTAAATTGCACCTTCTGAATTTAATATATACGTAAAGCAATGACTGATACTTTGGACATCAAAATCACCAGGACAACAAGGTCGCGTTTGGAAGAAACCGACTTCAGTAACCTTGTTTTTGGACGCACTTTTTCTGACCACATGCTGGTTGCTGACTATAGCGACGGCGAATGGAAAAATTTTGAAATTGTTCCTTATGGCGAAATTGCGGTCAGCCCTGGTATTTCTGCTTTACATTATGGCCAATCGTTTTTTGAAGGCATCAAAGCGTATAAACATGCCGATGGCAAGGTTTCTATCTTCCGTCCGGATAAAAATGCAGTTCGTTTTAACAAATCGGCCGAGCGCTTGTGCATGCCTGCTATCCCTGAGGATGTATTCCTGCAAAGTCTGGCCGCTATAGTAGATATTGACCGCGACTGGATTCCAGGCGCGCCGGGCCATTCATTATACATCAGACCATTTATGTTTGCTACCGACCAATACCTGGGCGTAGCACCGTCAAAAACTTATAAATACATGGTTTTACTTTGCCCGGTTGGCCCTTATTTTACCAAACCGTTAAGAGTTAAAATTGAAACACATTATACCCGCTCGGCCGAAGGCGGCATGGGTTATGCCAAATCATCAGGTAACTATGGTGGTTCAATGTTTCCGGCTAAAAAAGCAACCGAGGAAGGCTTTGACCAACTGATTTGGACCGACGCTAAAGAGCATAAATATATTGAAGAAATGGGTGCTGCTAACGCGATGTTTGTGATAGATGGTAAAGTAGTAACTCCACCGGCGTTGGATACTATCCTGGATGGCGTAACCCGCGATACCGTGATCCAATTAGCTAAGGATTTTGGTATACCGGTTGAGGTGCGTAAAGTTTCTGTGGATGAATTAGTTGAAACCGCCAAAAATGGAAAACTGACTGACGCCTTTGGCGCTGGTACCGCGGCTACAATAGCCCCGGTAGGTTCTATCAATCTTAATGGCGAAGAATACACGCTGATTGACCCGGACAAACGCGAGTTCTCTAAAAAAATATTAAAAACCCTGGATGCCATTCGCTACGGCAATACACCGGATGTACATGGGTGGAATTACGTGATCGATTGATCGAGCACCGTGATTAGAAGTTGTTGATCAGAGGTTAGTTTTGAAAACTGTCAAAAAGAAAGCCCCCGCAGTTGCGGAGGCTTTTGTATTCTAAACGACTTATAAAATCTTTAATCTTCAATAACCAATCTTTAGCACTACTCCACACTCACCGTCAATCCTTCTTGCTGAAGAATTTTGCGGTAAACTTCAACTTCAGTAAACGAACCCTCCAGGATAGCGCATTTACCTTCGTTGTGAACCTTCCAGGCTATGCGTTCGGCCTGGCTATCGGTGTAGTCCAGGTATTTCACCATACAATGAATAACATGGTCAAAGGTATTGAAGTCATCATTCCATAAAATAAGACGATGCAGTTCTTTAAACCCCGCCAACAATTCATCGAGCGTAAAGGTCTGTTCTTGTGTTTCAGTAGTAGACATGATGTGAGTACAAAATTAACCAAAAACCCCAACAAATACGTTAAAATGTTGTTTATGTTTTGTTTTACAACACCTCATCCTAAAAATCTGCTTAATCTTATTGCTATGGTTTAGAACTTATTCTTCCACATCATACTCTCAACCGGGCGGGTGGTTTTGTTGTTATATTTGGCGTTGTTCTTGGTATTATACAGGGTTTCAATATCGCCTTCAACTACAAAATAAATCAATTGGCCTATAGGCATGCCCGGGTAAACCTTTACAGGTTGTGCGCATGATATTTCAAGCGTCCATGTATTGCAGAAACCTACATCGCCTTTGCCCGCCGTAGCATGAATGTCAATACCTAAACGGCCGGTACTTGATTTGCCTTCCAGGAAAGGCACATGTTTGTGGGTTTCGGTATACTCAACGGTTACACCTAAATAAAGTGTATCAGGTTGCAAAACATAACCGTCCTTGGGTATTTCAAAGCTATCAATCTCGTTATGTACTTTCGCATCCAGCACACGGTTCTTGTAGGTTGCCAAATATTTGCCCAAATGAACGTCATATGAATTTGTGCCGAGGCATTCGCGTTTAAAGGGTTCAATAACAATGTTGCCCTTTTCAATTTCTTCAAGAATGCGCTTATCAGACAGTATCATAAAACAAGGAAGGTATTTTGGGTAAAATTAGAATTATTTGCTCTATGTTTGTCATGCTTTTTGCAATTTTACCTCATGGCTATAGCTTACCGACAACGGGTCGATGATAATACAGAATTTGCGCTTTGGAAGATAGAAGAACAAGCCGAGGATCTGTACAGCCAGCTACAGCTAAATGACGAGGAAAAAAAGTTTGTTCAGAACATTATAAACGGCAAACGTCATCTGCATTGGCTGGGTACCAGGGTATTATTACGAACAATGTTGAATACCAACGAGTACATTGATTGCCAGATTGATGAGCACGGCAAACCTTACCTGGTATCATTGCCTTACCATATCTCTTTAAGTCATTCGTTTGATTATGCCGCGGTGATGATCAGCCGCAAAAGCCCGGTTGGTATTGACATTGAACAGGTAAAAGAAAAAGTTGAACGCATTGCTGCGCGATTTCTATCGCCTGATGAATTGATGTTTATTGATCCGCTGCAAAGGATAGATCATCTGTATGCTTGTTGGTGCGCTAAAGAGGCCATTTATAAATGCTACGGACAGAAGGAGGTTTCTTTTATGGACGATATAGCGCTTATGCCTTTTGAATTTACTAAAGAGGGTCAGGCGAGTGCCATTTTAACCAAAGGCGATATCAAAATTGGCTATGCCGTTGGATATTTGCAGTACGACGGCTATATGATTGGCTACGTGAGGGGGTAACCATGAAAAACAAAAAGGTAACGATACTTGATTGGGGATTGATTGACTACAAAAAAGCCTGGGCAAAGCAAGAAGATCTGTTTAATGCCAGCGTTGCGCTCAAAATGGAAATTCGTCACCGGGAGTTGCAGTTAGCAGGAGCTAATCATCCCGAAGAAATAATTACACCGAACTATCTTGTTTTTTGCGAGCATCCGCATGTTTATACTTTGGGCAACAGTGGTAAACCTGAGCATTTGCTGCTTGACGAGCAAGGCCTTGAAGAGAATCACGCAACGTATTACCACATCAATCGTGGTGGCGATATTACCTACCATGGTCCCGGACAAATTGTAGGCTATCCTATTCTTGACCTGGACAATTTCTTCACCGATATCCACTTATATCTGCGTACGCTTGAGGAAGCGGTGATACTTACCCTGGCCGACTTTGGTATCGGGGCATCGCGCTATCCCGGCTATACCGGGGTTTGGCTTGACCCCGATAATGAGCGCGCCCGCAAGATCAGCGCCATGGGTGTACGTTGCAGCCGCTGGGTTACCATGCACGGCCTGGCGTTTAATGTAAATAACGATCTTTCTTATTTCCAAAATATTATCCCTTGCGGTATCGACGACAAGGCGGTAACCTCTATAAAAGCCGAGCTGGGCTATGAGGTTAATATCAAAGAAGTTCAGCAAAAGCTACAGCAGCATATTATTGAATTGTTCGGGATGGAGCTTTCTGCTTAAATTTCTTTTATAGCTTACAAAGCTGATTAACAGTCCGGCCAATTCGGGCGGACGGAATCTTATACACGGGCAAGTTCACTATTTGCATAGCTTAAAATCGCTTTTACAAAATTCTTCGCTATGTTCAGACAAAAGGTTTATTTCTTTCGAATGAATTAAGAATTGTACTACCAAACTAATGGTAAAAAAATTTGTTTATTTTTGACAAGTGTCGTAAATTTGATGACAGATGACAAAAAGAAGTAAGCAATGAGCAAGGAAAAACCATACAAGTTTGTTGATGATGACACTTTTGATTTAACTAATATGGTTAGAGAGGGTGTGCCTTTTCCTTATTTTACCAAACTGTCAAACCAGATACATCTGGATGTTGAGGAGTGGTCTTCTTATCTGCACCTATCAGAGCGCACTATTCAGCGCTATAAAAAGGAGAACAAATCTTTTGATCCCTTATATTCTGAGCGCATATTACAAATTGAGCTGCTTTATAAAAAAGGCATTGCCGTTTTTGGTGTAGCCGAAAACTTTTACACCTGGATGGACACCGTTAGCCTACCACTAGGCAACGTTAAACCCAAAGAGCTTTTAGATACTGCATTTGGCATCAATGCTATTTATGATGAATTGGGCCGCATAGAGCACGGTATATTTGCATGATCGTTTATCGCTTATCCAGAGAGGCATTTGTTAATGATCTATCTGGTTATGGCGCCGAAAAAACCGGCGGGCGCTGGAACAGCAAGGGCATCCCGGTTTTATATACCGCGGCATCGCGTGCATTAGCAATGGTTGAAGTGGCGGTGCACGTTCCGTTAGGGATCATCCCTATAAATTATTTCATAGCTACTATCGATATTCCCGGAAACGATATTATAGCATTGAAGGCTGACGATTTGCCGCCTAATTGGAACAGCAACCCATTTGTTAAAAGCACCCAACTTATTGGCGATGATTTTCTTCGAACAAATCAGCATTTGGTACTACGGGTACCGGCAGCAAGCGTTCCTGGCGACTTTAATTATCTGATCAACCCACGCCACCGGGATTTCGGCAAAATAAAGCTAAAAAGTATTGATCCGTTTGTGTTTGATGTGCGCTTGTTTAAGCGATAGCCATTACTCAAAAAAGAATAAAGAGCGCCCCCCGCCCCCGACTTAAAAGTCAGGAAAAGTGATCCAAAGTGATCCACCAAACTGAACTAAAAATGTCAAAAAACTGATTATTAATTAGTTATAAAAACAAAGTGATCCAACTGATCCAGATTGATACACACTCGCGTGGATCACACGGCATCGCTAACACTCCGGTAAACTGATCGGGATATTAACAGCCAGGCCTCCGTCGGCGGTTTCTTTATATTTGGAGTTCATGTCCTGGGCAGTTTGCCACATGGTCCTGATCACGGCATCCAAACTTACTTTGGCATTATCGGGGTTAGTTTGAAGCGCCAGTTGTGAGGCTGTGATAGCTTTGATAGCCCCCATGGTGTTACGTTCAATGCAAGGTACTTGTACCAATCCGCCTATCGGGTCGCAAGTTAGGCCCAGGTGATGTTCCATGGCAATTTCTGCCGCCATCATTACCTGGCGTTGTGACCCACCCAGGCATTCGGTGAGTGCTGCCGCAGCCATGGCTGACGATACGCCAATCTCTGCCTGACAACCGCCCATAGCAGCCGAAATAGTAGCGCCCTTTTTAAATATGCAACCTATTTCTGAGGCCGTCAATAAAAACTGGACGATACGCTTTTCGTCGAAGCCATCGCAAAAAACAATAAAATATTGTAGTACAGCCGGGATAACGCCTGCGGCTCCGTTAGTAGGCGCCGTCACCACACGGCCAAAAGAGGCATTCTCCTCGTTCACTGCCAATGCGAAACAGCTAACCCAATCCAGGATATTCTGAAATCCGTTGCCGGTTTTTCGTATAGCCATTACCCACTCGTCGTAATTATTATAGGTATTGTTACCAACAAGCCTTTTATTCAAAGCAGCTGCACGACGCGCGACATTCAAGCCGCCTGGTAAAGTACCATTGGCATGGCTGCCGCGGTACATACATTCGCCCATAGTATGAAAGATGTTGAGCACGCCATTACGCGTTTCCTGTTCACTACGCCAGGCTTGTTCGTTCTCAGATACGATTTCTGATACTTTTAATCCGGTTTTTATACACCAGTGCAGTAAGTCGCCCGCAGTATCAATCGGGAATGGCAGATCAACTTCTGCTTTCTGCTGACCTGCTCCACCCTCTTTCACCACAAATCCCCCGCCTATCGAGTAATAAGTTTCTGATATAGCTTTACCTGTATTCAGAAACGCCTGAAACGTTACAGCATTTGGATGGAAAGGCAAGCTCTCTTTAAACAAGAATAGCAGATCGTTCTCGGCAGTAAAACTTATTTCATGCTTGCCTGCCAATACCAGTTTATGACTATTGCGTATCTGATTAATTTTAGGCACAACATTATCAACGGCAAAAGTTACGGGATCGTCGCCGCTTAAACCCAATAGTACGGCTATGTCCGTACCATGACCCCGGCCGGTTTTTGCCAATGAGCCATATAGCAAGATTTTGACTTCAGTTACCAGCGACAATACCTCCCCGCCTTCAAGAGCCTGCACAAACTGCTGGGCGGCACGCCACGGGCCAAGCGTATGCGAGCTCGACGGGCCAATGCCTATCTTAAACATATCAAAAACGGAAAGTTGTTCGCGTTGCATTACAAGCTAATATACGGCTAAACGGCTGCAATATTGCAGCACCAAAGATATCGTCTGTCGTTTTCGTTAAGTTCCTAAAAGCCTTATGCCACCGGCTTTCAAGTCTTTGATGATCTTTTCCTGCAGGGCTATCTTTACTGTAAGGAAATCGGATGGATTTACCCAGATATTGACCGTATAACGAATACAGTCGACTTCTAAACCAATAATCCCTACACGGATGCCGGGAGACTTTAACACACCCGGTACAGAAGTTATAGCGTCGATCATTATTTGCTTCGCCTGATCAACATCAACATAATAACCTAATTTAACTTCAAAGTCCAAACGGCGCTTGCCCTGGCGGGTGTAATTGACAATCACCTCGTTAAATAATTTACCGTTGGGGATGATGATCGTTTTGTTATCAGCGGAGAGCAACACGGTATAAAAGATCTGGATCGATGTAACTTTACCCTCCTGCCCCTGCGCAAGGATACTGTCATCCAATACAAATGGTTTGAGCAGCAGGATCAATACCCCACCGGCAAAGTTTTGAAAGGTGCCTGATAAGGCAAGACCTATTGCTACCGTAGCGCCACCCAGGATTGATGCGAACGACTCCAACGGAATACCAACCGTCATCAGGACAAGTATCAGCAACAATACGTATAATGCGGTTATAGAAAGGCTGATAAAGAAAGGTTGTAGTGATGAGTGCAACTCGCGCTCACTCACGCGGCTGCGAATACGGTTGCCCAGATATTTTATGACCTTTAGGCCGATGACTAATATGGCGAACGCTACTACTACTTTAAGGCCGTGAACCAGCAGCCATTGGTAAGCGTACAGGGAAAACTCGTGTATTACCTTCATAAATGAAGCACGAAGTTACAAATTTTTAGCGTCCGTAAATAGATACAAAAAGCTCGAAGCCTTTGTAAAAGACCCAATCTACCACGGTGGTACGTATCTGGGTGGTTGTTCCTTTTAAATGTTTCATTTGGTATAGATAGATTCAATTGTTGTGCCTGTTTTTCTGTCAGTAAAAACTAAACACAAATTTACGTTTGAATACCACCGCTCTACTAGAAAATTTAATCATTTGATTAACAAATGACGATGCGTTTACGCCTAGATGACAATGAGTTATGTTTGGCAAAAAAAGCAGCGTGTAGTAATTAGAATACAACAAGCGAACCGACCTATCACATTTGTTTCATGCGCGTGTGCAACAGGTGAAACAAGGCCTTTGATAAATTATTGACTGTTAGGTAAATGTGATTTTTGGAGGCAGCTGACGCAACAAAAAAATACTTTTAAGTCATTTTCTTGTTCATCCTGCATAAAGTAATAAATCTTTCAAATCGATTTGTAAATTAGTGTATGCCTAAATATTACCTGGTGCGGTCGTTTATATTTCTGCTAATCTTTCCCATATCTGCTCTGGCGCAAGTGAAGGATACACTACTATCAAACGGATTATCAAAAACGCGGTATACCAAGCTATTAACCGGGGAAGTTGCTACATTTTATCAAACCCAAAAATGGAATGAAGCTATACAAGCTGCGCAACTGGCCATAGCTACCGACTCATTAACCTACGCTAAAAACGTTAACTGGCACATGATAGGTGTTTGCCGCTTTAAGACGAATGATTTTAAAGGTGCTATTAATGATTTGTCGCATTTTGTGATTTTAAAAAACCTTGCATTCTATGATATGCAAGATGCTGTGGAATATAAGGCAAAGGCACATCAGGTGCTCGGACAACTAACCCAGGCCGCGCAAACTTATGAGCTGTGGGATGAACTATATGACTACAAAACCACCGGGCCGCAAAATGCAGCTGTGTTTTATAAAGGCGCTGGCAACAACAAAAAGTTTAAGCAACTAATGGGCGTAGTATTGTTCGGGGCAAAGCATAAGGCAGATAGCGTTTATTTAAAATCGTCAGACATCTGGCCGATGATGGATTATGCCGAACTGCTTATCATGGCAGGAAAAAATACAGAAGCTATCGCGGTAATAAAAAATCATTCCATAAGCTATGCTAAATCAGAATTAACCATAACCAGTTATTTAAAAGCTGTTGCGCGTTATTTGAATGGCGAGAAACCTATACTACCCTTAAAAAATGAGTTGGCAAAGTTAAAACGGGTTAATATGTGGGACTTTACGATGTTTGACAGATGGCTCGACTATTCAGGTCTGCCGCCTGAAAAGCAGCGGGATATTTTGGCACTACAGCGTATTATTGAGGCTGATGATCATTTATCACGATGAACTTTATACGAAATTGCATGACTTTTTCCTGATAACATCTAACCCCAACACTATAAGAGTAGATTATGCCACCATGTTACTGTTAGCTAACAAACCTGTAGAAGCGCTTGGAGTTTTAAATAGGTGTCGCCAATTACAGATTGGTATCCGCAAGAATCTTCTGTAAAATACTTTTTAGTAGCTGCTGCCAATTACATGGCCGCACCCTGACATAGTTGATTCGATAAAAAGCTCATTAGTAGCTAACATTAGTAAGAATGGTAAAATAACAAATTATAAAATAGTGCCTTTTAATGACTGCTGACATATACTGATCTTTCTCAAAAACAACAAGAAGACTTATTAAGCCTGCAATGTATCGCCAAATAAAAAGCCCCGTCTGCTTTCCAGCTTTCCAGACGAGGCTTTTTTACTATTTAGCTTATGGGCTTGATATTACATCATGCCGCCCATACCCCCGCCGCCACCCATTGGTGGGCCGGCAGGAGTTTCTTCCGGATCGTCAGCTAATACGCATTCTGTTGTTAACAACATTGATGCGATAGAAGCAGCGTTCTCTAAAGCTACACGGCTTACTTTAGTTGGGTCGATAACACCTGCGCCAATCAAGTTTTCAAACTTGTCGGTGCGTGCATTGTAACCAAAGTCGGCTTTACCTTCTTTTACTTTTTGTACGATGATAGAACCTTCAATACCTGCGTTTTCACAGATTTGACGTAATGGCTCTTCAATAGCACGACGGATGATCTGGATACCGGTATTTTCGTCTTCGTTCTCGCCTTTCAAGTCAGTTAATGCTGATACCGCACGGATGAAGGCAACGCCACCACCTGCAACTATACCTTCTTCAACAGCGGCACGGGTTGCGTGTAACGCATCGTCAACACGGTCTTTTTTCTCTTTCATCTCAACTTCTGATGCTGCACCAACATATAATACTGCTACACCGCCAGATAATTTAGCTAAACGCTCTTGCAGTTTTTCTTTATCGTAGTCAGAAGTTGTTGCTTCCATTGAAGCCTGGATCTCACCAACACGTGCTTTGATGTTTTCATGAGCACCGGCACCATTGATGATAGTAGTGTTATCTTTATCGATAGTGATTTTTTCTGCCTGACCTAAGTCGCTTAATTCAGCCGACTCTAATTTGATACCTTTTTCTTCTGAAATTACAGTACCACCAGTCAGGATAGCAATATCCTCCAGGATAGCTTTACGACGGTCGCCAAAGCCCGGAGCTTTAACAGCGGCTACTTTCAGCGAACCGCGGATCTTATTAACTACCAGGGTTGACAAAGCTTCGCCTTCCAGATCCTCGGCAATAATTAATAATGGTTTGCCTGTTTGTACTTGTTTTTCAAGGATAGGTAAAATCTCTTTCATTGAAGAGATTTTTTTGTCGTAGATCAAAATGTAAGGGCTTTCCAGCTCAGCTTCCATTTTGTCTGTATTGGTTACAAAGTAAGCCGACAGGTAACCACGGTCAAACTGCATACCTTCAACTGTTTTAACTTCAGTTTCGGTACCTTTTGCTTCTTCAACAGTAATAACGCCGCCTGTACCAACTTTTTGCATTGCATCAGCAATCATTTCGCCAATAACGTCATCATTGTTAGCCGAAATTGAAGCCACTTGCTTTACTTTACTAAAGTCATTTCCTACGTCTTGTTTTTGAGCTCTTAAGTTCTCAACTACAGCTTTAACCGCTTTGTCAATACCGCGTTTCAAATCCATTGGGTTTGCGCCGGCAGCAACGTTTTTAATACCTGCTGTAACAATAGCCTGAGCTAATACCGTTGCAGTTGTAGTACCATCACCCGCAATATCAGCAGTTTTTGACGCTACTTCTTTAACCATTTGCGCACCCATGTTTTCAATAGGGTCTTTCAATTCAATTTCTTTAGCTACCGTAACACCGTCTTTAGTAACGGCAGGTGAGCCAAATTTTTTGTCGATAATTACGTGACGGCCTTTAGGACCTAAAGTTACTTTAACCGCGTTAGCTAAAGTATCAACGCCTTTTTTTAGGGCGTCTCTTGCTTCAACATTATATTTTACTTGCTTTGACATGCTTTTGATTAATTTTTGATTTAATGACTTATTGAACTATTGACTTGAGCGACAGGAAACTTCACTCAATCACTCATTCACTAATTATTATAACACTATATAAATATCAGATTCTCTCATTATCAGGTAGTCTTTACCTTCAATGGTTACTTCCTGGCCTGCAAATTTGCCATAAAGAACTTTGTCACCAGCTTTCACTGTTAACGGAATTAAATTACCTGTAGAGTCAGCATATCGGCCTGGGCCCACAGCTACAATTGTACCATGTTGCGGTTTCTCCTGAGCGGTTTCCGGAATATAGATACCAGACGCGGTTTTGGTCTCGGCCGGTGCAGCTTCCACTACCACCCTGTCTCCGATAGGTTTAATGTTTAATGACATAACTAATATTATTTTTTGGTTATTAAGTTTATTTGTTTGCTGCTCTTGCAACATCAATTATGCCAATAGCACAATTGGCACTTCAATACTGTTGTATTGTCAGATTTAAGTAATCTGACCCTTTTTCTGGCGGTCAAAATTAGCAGGGCCGTGTCATCCTGACAGTGCGAAAGTACATAAAAAAAGGCTTTGAAGTTTTTGCTTCAAAGCCTTTCTATATTTCTTTTTAAAACTTTACTTTTTAGCAGGTAACTGTAGGGGTGCCTGGCCAGCCGGTGCGGTGGGTGTAGCTACCGGAGCTTTTAAAGATTTATCTATCTGATCTTTATATTGCGATGTAGCTGATGACGGACCGCTTTTGCTTATCACGTTAATCGCTAATGACAACACCATTAAAGCAATACCTAAAGCCCACGTACCTTTTTCTAAGAAGTCGCCCGTTTTTTGCACACCCATTAATTGAGATGAGCTGGAAAAATTTGATGTCAAGCCACCACCTTTAGGGTTTTGGATAAGTACGATAAGCCCTAAAAGCACACACACTATCACAACAATAATTGATAATACTAAATACATTTCTTTATATTAATTTATTTTATTTTCTAACTGATCAATTTGGCCTGCAAAGTAAAGGCTTTTTTCCGGATATTTCAACATCAATTTTTTATACGTTATGATAGCTTTATGGTAAAGCATCTGCTCGGTATAAATACGTGCTAATGTTTCAGTTACCAGTTCCTCTTTATCCTCTGAACTACGCTTGGCTTTGTTCTCATTATCCAGCTTCATGTCGGTTGGATGTTTGATATGCGGCTCCTCCTGTATAAAGCGTTCAATGATTTTATCTTCTTTACGTACAGACGATTGGTTTCCGGACATTTTAAGCGGATCATTATAAAGCCCGGTTAATGAGGTGTTGCTTACTATATTTTGATAATATTGCTTTTGCAATTCGTCCAATACCGGCTTTTCGTCTGCATTTTGTTTTGGTGCTGCCGCGGGCACTTTATTGCTCACATAAGGCTGATAGATATAGGCGTGTTCTTTACGGGTTTTATCAAGCCACCACATAAAAGAATAAGGCATTTTTTCATCATTATACTTTGATACATGATCTTTAGTATCGCCCCCGCCAAAGTTTGACCCGGACAAGACAGGTACCGGCTGGTTCGTGGGTTGCGGTGGTGTCTGCTGAGTGTCAGAAACAGGTTGCGACGCTTGCTCCTGCTTTTTCCCGGCATCTTCTGCAATCTCCGGCTCAAAAACAAAATAGTTATCGCCACCATCTGCAGACTCCTGAGCTGACTTGTTTAAAATAGCCAATTGCTCCAGTCCGATATCTTCAATGCTTACAATTTCATCGTAAACCTCATCATCTATCGGTTGATGGAAATATCTGATCTCATCCTCTTCATAGGATGATACGGATTCGGTAGGTGTAATCTCAGTTTTGGCCATGTACTGTTCGTACTCTTTGGCCAGATCTTCTGACGTAACTGATGGTGCAGGCACAGGTTCTTCAACAGGTGCTTGCTGTGGCACCTGGTGAAAAGCCGCCGTTGCTTCTTCTGCTTGCACAGCCTCGTCAATATAAGCAGGTATATTTTCGTGCGATTGATCAACGATCGCGTCTGCGTCTATATAATTATATTGTACTTCAGCAGCATTGGCTTCATCCTCTATAACAGCATCCTCATCATCGACAACCGGCAAATATTCAGCCTCAGGTTGTGGTACAGGCGGCACAAATGGCTCGGCTTGCAGAATGTTATAGTGAATATCCGAAGACACCCGGGGCAGGTCATCGCTAAAAACAATTTGCTCATTAGAGACTCTGGGAAGGCTATCTGGTGCCGTCGCCAGCTTATGCAGCAACATGGGGGTAAAATAAGCGGCAGCGTGTTTTACGTGGCGCTTATCACCATTAGGCATCAGTAACGCGCGCAGCGCACCGCTTTGCGGAAAATCTGAAACTAATGATTGTAAACTGAAGATATACGAGTGATTCGGATCAGCCGGATTGGCTAAAAGTTTCCATAAAAAATCGTACTCTGCGTTATTTACTTGTCCGTTCACGGGGATGAAGCTATAAAATACTTACCAATTATTAAAGGCCTTATTGAAAATATCGTCTATCAGCTGTGTACTAATGGTCTTGATCAGACTTTGCTCCTGCGACGTAATATCGCCCTGAAAGTTGGTACTTTTGCTAAAGGTCTGGTCAAAATTTAGTTTCTTATCAGCATCATACACAAACTTAACCCTAACAGTGATAGTCAATACCGAAGCGTTAGCAATAGGCGGCGCATTGGGGTTAGTAGCCTGAACAGATACCGGCGCATAAGAATAACCAACAATGGCCCCGCTCATGTTAGCATCGGCTTCGCCGCTAATAACGCTTAAGCGTGTGGTAGTACGGATACGGTTTTTTAAAGCGTCGGTAAACGTTTGGCTCAGGTTGCCCACCACAATAGGTGCATTATTTTCGAAAAAAGCTATGTTAATAGTGCGCATAGCCGGCGGCACTGCCGACCCGGATAAAGAATAACAGCCGGGCGACACAAATACCAACACCGCCAGCATCAGCCCTAAATAAATCACTAACGATTTTTTCATCAACCCTATAAATTTAACTCTTTTATTTTTCTGTATAACGTACGCTCTGATATGCCCAGCTCGTTTGCAGCCAGTTTACGTTTACCTTTGTGCTTTTTAAGAGCCTTACGTATCAAATCAGATTCTTTTTCGACCAGCGATAGTGATTCCTCAACCTCTTCGGCATCGTGAGTAATATTAAAATTGTCGTTGTTATTAACGGGTTGTTTTATGGTAAATTGTTGATCAGGATTGCCCGGCATCTCTATATCGCGATATAGTTGGTTTATTGCCTGAGATTGATTGGCAAAGCTTGGTGTAACACCGCCATGCTCAATAATATCGGCCACCAGCTTTTTTAATTCCACCATGTCGCGCTTCATATCAAACAAAACTTTGTACAGGATATCGCGCTCACTGAAATCCTCTTTAGGTTGATTATCCAGACGCATGGGCAGGTTTTTACCGTTAGCTTCCTGGGGGATGTAAGTCAGCAACGTTTGCGCGGTGATGGTATGATCGCGCTCCAGCACAGCCAGTTGCTCAGCCATATTTTTTAACTGGCGAACATTACCCGGCCATGAGTAGTTGATCAGCACCTGTTGTGCTTCTTCATCCAGTTGGATAGGTGGCGTGCGATATTTATCTGTGAAATCTGACGTAAATTTCCTGAACAGCAGGTAGATGTCTTCCTTACGGTCGCGCAACGGGGGTATGCGCAGCGGAACGGTATTTAAACGATAATATAAATCTTCGCGAAATTTGCCGTTTTTCACAGCCTCATATACATCAACATTAGTTGCCGCAATAACGCGGACATTAGTTTTTTCAACTTTCGACGAACCTACCTTGATGTACTGGCCAGACTCTAAAACGCGCAACAGACGCGCCTGGGTGCCTAAGGGCATTTCGGCTATTTCGTCTAAAAATATGGTACCGCCATTTACGGTTTCAAAATAGCCTTTACGCTCGCCCACAGCCCCGGTATAAGCACCTTTTTCGTGACCGAATAGCTCCGAGTCGATAGTACCTTCTGGTATAGCCCCACAGTTAACTGCAATAAATGGCCCATGCTTACGAGGGCTCATCTGGTGAATAATGTGCGAGAATACCTCTTTACCGCTACCGCTCTCGCCTGTTATCAAAACAGAGATATCGGTAGGTGCTACCTGGTTTGCAATATTTATAGCCCGGTTCAATAACGGCGAATTGCCGATAATACCGAAGCGTTGTTTTATTTCTTGTATCTCCATGTTGTTTTTAGAGTCAGGAATCAAGAGACAAGATTCAAGACACTATTTTTGTGGTTATAATTTATTCTTAATCAACAATAGAACCTATTAAAGTCGCGGTTGTGCAGCTTTCAGCCATTACATAAGCATATTGCCCTGGTTTATATTTCTCATTAACCGGAAACACCATCATGGCGTTTTGGTCGGTGCGGCCGCAGTAGTCGTCTTTTGATTTTTTTGAAAAACCTTCTATCAATACTTTCTGTACTTTACCGAGTTGCTGCAACAAACGCCCGTGTGACATTTTTTGCTGCAAAGCAACAATCTCTTTGAGTCGAGCGGCCTTCACTTCTTCCGGGATATCATCTTCATAACGTTTTGCAGCCAGTGTACCTGGGCGCTCCGAATACATAAACATGTACGCAAAATCATATTGCACATATTCCATCATGCTTACCGTTTCTTTATGTTCCTCTTCCGTTTCGGTACAAAAACCGGTGATCACGTCGGTCGAGATGGCGCAGCCAGGTAAAATACGGCGGATAGCATCGATACGGTTAATGTACCATTCACGATCGTAAGTACGGTTCATCAGTTCCAGAATACGGCTATTGCCCGACTGCACGGGAAGATGAATATACTTGCAAATGTTCTCGTATTTAGCCATGGTATACAACACATCATCGGTAATATCCTTTGGATGCGAAGTGGAAAAACGGACACGCAGATCCGGATGAATCAGGGCAACCATTTCCAAGAGGCTGGCGAAGTTAACAGCCTCCTCTAAATCTCCCCCGGCAGGGGATACTTTTTTATCAGCCTCATTTTCAAAGCCCTCCGTACCGGGGGTCGGGTGGCGCTGGCTGGCTGATTGGGTCCATTTATAACTATCCACATTCTGCCCCAATAATGTAACCTCCCGGTAACCTCTGTCAAACAGATCCTGGCATTCCTGTACTATAGAATATGGATCGCGGCTGCGCTCGCGGCCGCGGGTAAACGGCACCACGCAGAAAGAGCACATATTATCGCATCCACGCATAATAGAAACAAAGGCATTGATGCCGTTGGTATTTAAACGCACGGGGCTAATATCTGCATAGGTTTCCTCGCGGGATAGCAATACATTTACAGCTTTTTGGCCGCTATCCACCTGATCTATCAGGTTAGGCAGATCGCGATAAGCATCCGGGCCAACCACAACATCAACCAACTTCTCTTCTTCTAAAAATTTTGATTTCAGGCGCTCAGCCATGCAGCCGAGAACGCCAACTACCATCCCCGGATTTTTACCTTTAGCCACCTTAAACTCTTTCAGGCGGTTACGCACACGGGTTTCGGCATTTTCGCGGATTGAACAAGTATTAATGAAGATCACGTCGGCATTTGTGTAGTCGCCTGTGGTTTCAAATCCTTGCTCTGACAAAATAGATGCAACTATTTCACTATCAGAAAAATTCATGGCGCAACCATAGCTTTCTATATAGAGTTTGCGCCCGCTATTCTTACCTTCAACAGGCTCCAATATCAAAGCTTCACCCTGCCTGCTCTCATCATGCGTCTTATCCTGACTAATCAAGTCCATCATTGTCTATAAAATTTGAGGAGCAAAAATACATAAATTTTAAATACTTGTGACAGATTGGCAGAATTATCGCCACTGTAGCGATCCACGTGCGTGTATTAAAAAGTGGATCAGTTCGGATCACCTTAAAAGTTAAATTATTGATAATAAGATCATTAATAAAACTAACATTTTCGTTTGGATCAATCTGGATCACTTTTTATGACTTATAGGTGTTTTTTTTGATTACTGGTTTTTAAATAATTCTGCTGATAAGTGCTTTTTAACGCTTATTCCGGGAAGTAATTATGAAATAAAGAAATACAAGGGCGGCATTTGTAATATTCTTATGGAAAGCAAGACGCAGCTACACAAAAGCAACGATTTGCTGTTAACTATTTTGACGGCAGCAATTAATGAAACAACAACATTCCTCCAAATACACCATACATAAATGGGCTGTAATAATCCTGGTGCTTATGTTTATAGCCGGTGGGTCGGGCTGGTACGTTTATAAGCGTTACCTGGCTGGTGATAAGTGGAAACCTTTGCTGCAGGTTAAACTGAAAGAGCTGGTTTTAAAATCGACAGATAGCCTTTACCATATAGAATATGCCGACTTTGACCTGAATTTAGCTTCGGGCGATGCTATGCTTTCTGACTTTAAACTGGTGCCCGACACGGCGGTGTATAACCACCTGGTAACCGAGCATAAAGCGCCCGATAACCTGTTTAAACTAAGCGTAAAAAAGCTTACCATCAAAAATATAGGCGCTAAAAAGGCCTATAAGGATAAAGTACTGGTCATTGATAATATCACCATTGATAAGCCCGACCTGACCATCATTAACAAACGCTATAGTTTTAACGATACCGTAAAGATAGGCAAGCCTAAAACGCCTTACCAGATCATCAAAAACATATTCAAGCAATTGCGTATCGATTCGATATCACTTAAAGACATCAGCTTAAATTATATTAATAAAAATCAGCCCGTTACCCGGCAAACCGCTATAAAACACCTGGACATCAACATATCAAGAATATTGGTCGACTCACTTTCGGCTTTAGATAGTACACGTTTTTATTACACCAAAGGCGTCGAAGTTATATTGCATGATTACAAAATGTTTACACCCGATAGCATGTATCGTGCAGGGCTGAAACAAATTTACTTTTCGACCGCCAAACGCGAGATTGTGCTGGATGGCGTTGATTTTACGCCGCGTTATAATCATACCAATTTTTATAAAAAACTAGGTACATCAGCCGATATCTTTACTTTAAAATTTAAGAAGATTGCCATTACCGGCATTGACTTGCAACGTTTTTTACGAGACCAGAAGTTATATGCCGTCACTATGGACGTTATCAATGCCAATATCGGAATATTCAGCAACAGCAATTACAAGGGTAAAAAGTCTATTAAAATTGGTAAAGACCCCCATCAGGCTTTGCAACGCGTGGCCCTGGACATGAAATTAGATAAGCTCAACCTGAGCCATAGCACCATTATTTATTCGGAATTGGATGCCACTACGCAACAAACCGGTATTATTACGTTCAATAACACCACCGGCCACTTTTTTAATGTAACCAATGACCCCGATATTAAAAAGAACCGTCCGTTAATGACCGCCCATATTAATACCCGTTTTATGAACGCCGGCCCGCTACAGGTAAACTTTAGGTTTAATCTGAATGCCCGGGACGGCGCCTTTAATTACTCGGGGACGCTGGGGAAATTTGATGGCCGTATACTGGATAAACTGGTTGAACCCTTAGCCATGGTACATGTAAAAAGTGCTGATGTAGAGCGCCTGACATTTTACGTTAATGCCAACAACTACGGCGGTAAAGGCCACCTGGAGTTTTATTATAAAAACCTGAACGTAGAGTTGCTTAAAAAAGTGGAAGGGCAGAGACAACTGCAAACCCAGGGTTTTATATCTAAAGTAGCCAATGCGCTGATCATTGATAATGATAACCCCGATAATAAGGGCAATTTCAGGCCGGGGCCGATTAATTTAAAGCGAGAACCTACGACATCGTTCTTCAGCTTTTTGTACAAAGGTTTACTTGATGGATTAAAACCCAGTGTGGGTTTCACTAAAAAAACGGAGGGCACGGTTAATAAAGTGGTAAATAAAGTGAGCAGCTTGATAAATAAATTCAATAAATTTAAAGCTGATAGAAAACAACGGAAATTAGAACGCCAAGCCCGGCGCGACTCGATAACCAATCTTAAGAAAAACCAATAAACCGATATCGCGATGGCATTAAAATTCTTGAAGCATAAATGGCAAAAAGTGACTGTGATTGTCGCGGGAACATTTCTGATACTACTTATAGCCGCGTTTTTTGTAAATAGCTACTGGTCGCCTATTCTGTCAGCTAAGGTTAAGAGCGCGGTCGCCAGCGGCACTGATAGCTTGTATACCATTGACTTTTCTGCAGCCGAATTGCATGTGCTGAAAGGTCAGATCATGCTCTATAACATCGACTTTAAGGTTGACACCCAGGTTTATAATCGCCGCAAAGCAAAAGGCCTGGCACCTAATAACTTATATAATGTACACGTTAAGCGATTGATCCTATCGCACATCCATCCTTTTAAATTATACTTTAAACACATTGTTGATATCGATCGTATAACGCTTAACTCCCCTACGGTACAGTTGAGCTATCAACTTAATCATACAAAGGATACGGTAGATAAAGACCATCGAACGGCCTGGCAAAAAATCAACAAAACTTTTAAATACATTCACGTTGGCGATATTTTTTTGAACGATATTAAATTCAAATACAAAGACTACTCGGGCATTAAACTGGAGGTGTCGGAGCTGAAGGAGATGAATTTACAGGCCAATGAACTACTCATTGATTCAGCCACCCAAACAGACAAAAGCCGACTGCTGTACTGTAAAAATATCATTGCCGACCTTAACCACTACAGAGGCATAACCCCAAATGGCTTGTATAAATACAGTATTGAAAAACTCAAGCTATCAACCTATAGGTCTCAATTAACCGTACAAGGCCTGGTTTTCGAACCTGTTAATCCACATACCTTTTTTCAGAATACTGTTAAAGATCGTTTTGCATTAAGCATTGATTCTTTGTGGCTAAACAACTTCGATTACCTGAGCTATCATAAATACCGCATCATCAATGCATCAAGCCTGATCATCCATAATGGCGACTTCAGCTTATTCGCTAATCCAAATAAACCTAATCGGTTTAAGGATAAGATCAAAAGTTTTCCAAACGTCAGCATTTTTCAAATCGACGCCGATCTGAAGGTAGATACTATGCGGGTAAAACGCTTCAACGTAACTTATTCAGAATACAACAAAAAATCAAACATGGATGGCAGCATTCATTTCAACAATACATCGGGTACTTTATTAAATCTGACCACCAATAAAGCGGCATTACAAAAAAACCATCTGGCGCACATTAACTTAACCAGCTATTTCATGAACCGTGGCAAGTTTGAAACGGCTTTTGTTTTCAATCTTACAGACCCCAATGCACGTTACAGCTATACCGGCCACTTAGGGCCAATGAATCTTGCTGCAATTAATAGCGCAACCATGCCATTTGCTATGATTAAGTTTACTGAAGGCACTTTGAAGAGTTTCGATTTTAAGTTTGATGGCAACAGGTTCAGATCAAAAGGGAAGGTTACGCTGCTGTACAATGACCTGAAGGTAAAAATCCTGAGACGGGGTATAGAGCGTTCAACGCTTAAAAACAAACTGGTAGCATCCTTATTCGCTAACATATTTATTCTTAAACATAATAATCCTGACGAACCGGGGCAAATTCCGCGCTCTTATAATATCAATTATAAACGCCCACCTGACTTCTCCTTTTTTAAAGCGATATGGCGCAGTTTGCTAATGGGCATAAAACCAACCGTAGGCTATGACGAGAAAACCCAAAAAGCAGCCACCGAGCGCATGGCCCAGGGCGAGCTGAATAAGAAAAATCACCAGATCAAAAAAGAGCAGCGGAAGGAACGCCGCGCGGAGCGTAAGCTACAACGTAAACTTAAAAAGCAACAAAAGGACGCCGAAAAAGCGGCGGAAAAGGACAAACATTAAATTACTGTAACAGCAATTTTAAGTTTACGCCAAAGTTGGTAAACGAGGTATTAAACGCCTGCGAAGTATAAGGCCGGGTAAGGTTTGAATCATAAAACAGGTTTAGTACAAAACGCTGGCTGATTGCATAGTCGATAGACGGGCGATAGGTAATATTCTGCGCACCTGATGATATTTGCGCGGCGGTAACATCGGCCTGATAAATGAGCGTTTTATTGTTGCGCAGTGCAAAATCAACTTTAAAGGTCAGATCATTTTTCAGAATCAGATTATCAAATAACCCAAACGGGAACCTGAAGTCTTTAGTCTTATAGCCAAAACCAAAAGTTAACACTTGCTCGTTTTGTTGTGTTAACTGGCTATTCAGCAAACTTAAACTGAGGATACGGCTTCGGCGATACTCCAGATTGGTGGTCATGTTGTTTTTAAAGCGGATATCGACGCCAAGCAAAGGCACGAATTGTTCGAGGATAGTGATCTGTGAGAACTGATACTTAGGTAAAAAATCATTATTAACGTCGCGCTGACTTGATGCCCCACCCAACTCCTGGTATTGCAGCAGCGTATTGTATTGACTCACTGAATAGGCTGATTGGTAACCATGAGTAATATCAAAAGAATCAAACAATTCCTCGAAAAACGGCATACGGCTTAAGCCTGTATATCTGACCTGCCAGTTAGGTATCGGTATGTTCGGGAATTGGCTCAAGCTCGCATTATCGGCACTTTTGCCTGTATATGCCGCCAGGAAAGCCGGTACCAATACGTTTTGCGAGTTAGGCCCGTAACCATCGGCATAGCCGCTGGCTTCCACCCCACCCGAGTTAGGATTTATCTGGCCCAAACGTTTGGAAATAGCTTGTCTGTTGTCCAGAAATTTCTGGAACGGTTTTGAGGTGTTGTTTACACCGCTCTCTTTTGAAAATGCTGTCGCCAACGAAAAATAAGAAATACTATAGTTGCCTGTGGTAGTTGGTGTCAGGTTTTCAAATGCACCACTGGCACTCAAAAATTTAAAGTTGCTTTGGTAGGTATGATCCTGGGTTTTATAGGCCGATAATTGGATCTGCAGATCAGGTGTTGGCTCAACAGTTGCTTTAAGACGAAGATCTTCGCTTACTGATTGTACGTACAATTGGTTTTGTAGGGTATCGCGTGTTATCCAGTTATTAACAATGGCCCGGCTACGCAAATCGGCCTGGCTTCCTAAGAGGAAACCGATACCCGGCGCATCGTAACTTAAGTCTTCGCCAAATAAATTTGACTGTGGTAAATACCCTGGTAAAAAGGTTGCGTCGGTGCGGGTATAGTTTGCGCTGACACTTTTAATACTGGTGATCAAACCTGTGAACACACGTGTGAATGTGCTGTTTTTGGGATCGCTGCCATTTTTCAGAAAACCTATTTTGTTATAAAGCGTAGTCATGGTCAGTACGGGATCCAATTGAATTTTGCGGGCATTCTGGATGCTGTTACCCACATTAAACTGCGGATCGCCAATGGCAAACTCCGGTGCTGCCTGCCAGGTGAAGTTAGTACTGTAATGCGATGTCAGGGCCACCCAGTCTAGTCCCGGTATTTTATTTAGCGGAACAATATAGTTAACATTCAGCGTATGGTTATAATTGACCGTGCGGCCAAGTTTACGGATGTTCTGCCAAAGCGTGTCAATCTTCAATCCGTCCAACCGGCCGTAAGGCTCATCTACTACAGAAAGGTTGGTCGCATCTACATCAACCGATAATGATTTAGTTAAATTCCAGCCAAAGCCATAAACACGGGTAATGTTAAAGTTCTTATTATAACTGGTAGGGATGAATACCGGGTTATCGGGGTCATTGTTACGCGGCGAATTTTCTGAATAAAAACGATCAAAGTTGATACTGAAATTTAAACGCGTAGGCGCCAGCGCAAAGTTGATATCCCGCAACAGCGCCAGGCTATTGGATTTAATGATCTTCTCGAAGGGGCTTATATACTTAGGTGCATTGGCATAATTATAGGCCAGTGTCACATGATATGTCCGCTCCAGATCGCTTTCTGTAGTAAAGTCGTGATGGGTATACTCTGTGTAGGCGTAGCTGGCGTTTAAATTCTCGACGTCATAGACATGTACCGTTCTTTTTTCAGGCGACCGCTCTTTATGCACGTTTGTAAAGTTCAGACTTTTGCGCAGGGTGTAATCTTCGGCAGCATGTTTGATCGAGTCGCGTTGCTGTGCTGATTGAGTTGAATTAAGTGTTTGTTTCAGCAAAATATCAGACTGTGCCGGGTCGTATTGTGGCGTATTCACCTGGTTTGACACGTTCACATAAGCCGGGATCTTGATACCGCTTTTGCTCGGAAAAAAGCGCCCCAGATCCATATTAGCCGACACATCATAACCCTGGTTATTGGTAAGCTGCCTATCCTCCAGTTTAGAATCAAGAGCACCAAAACCGGCGGTACTTTTGTTTCCGGCAACGGTAATTGTACCAATATCGGCAAGCTTAAGGTCGGCGCGCGCCACGGCAGCCCAACCGCCTTTGTTATCAAAATCGGTAAGGCGCAACTCATCAAACCACACTATGGCCGACTTAGCCAAACCATCATCAACACCCGGCGCTGAGTTATTGCGATATGGATTACGCACACCGAGCATAATTGTTCGCAGGCGGCTCAAATCAGGCACACCCATTATGGTAATACGGTTGCGCCCGTTGGCGTAGGTAAACGGCTTGTTTACCGGCCATGGCAAGCCATTAAACTTGGCATTGTTGCGCGCAATTTTGGCGTCTGTTAAAATAGAAAGCTCAATATCCAGCGCATTTGATTCCGGCCAAATTGAATTTTCATTGGTGGTACCCGGGCCGGTAACAGCCAGCGGTATTTCGTACTCATAATAGTTATCCTGGTAGTCGGCACCCAAGCGGACAAAAGCACTTACATCATTATCGTGCAAGGTGCTTTGATTAGCCTCGGCGTGTATAAACATTTGCAGGTGCTTGTATTTGCGCAGATCATTATAAAAAGTCTTGAAAGCCGCCTTTGAGTAACCATCGGTCAGGTTTTTAACGTTCAGCGAAAGCGACTGCTCATTTAGCTGCGTGTTACTTTGCAGGTTATTATAATCGCGCTGGCGGATGATACCTGGCGGCACTACATAAGGTATAGGTATACGTTTACCATTTTCTTCAATGTTTACGCTTTCTACACTAATGGTTGAGTTATCCAGCGGTGGGTTAGCAATGGCAGGGTCAGCAATTACATTCAGCGGGTTGTTCTCGGTGTTGTAGGCTCTCCAATCGCCTTTTACAAGTTGCAGTGTAGCAAAACGCAAAATGGCCGTGTCGGCAAAGTTGGTCATGAACATGCGCATGTAACGTATTGCTTTAAAGTCCTGTATGCCGCCGACAGCTTCCTGATAAGCAGTAATAGGTATTCTGAACTGATACCAGTTAACCGACTGTGTGGTACCATCAGGCAGCTTAACCTGCGCAGTTATTTTATCGTTCACAAAGTTTTGCCCAACCACCAGGTCTTGCGGACGCATAGATACCTTATATTGAAAATACTGGTCGTCCTGGCTCATATTATTATCACGATCTATGTCTTCGCCGTCGGGCAACGAAGTATTGGCCGATGTTTGCAAACCCAATAACGCCTGCGATTGTTCGGCAGTTTTAGAGTTACCTTCGTTACCGTTATATTTTGAGTATCGTTTCAAGATATCTGCCTTCGCCGCATCCTGGTCGGGGCCTAAGTAATATTGATAATCATCTGTTGAGGGGTCGGCAGCAAGTGCACTTGCTGCACCCGGATCTAATGCTGCTTTAGCCTGATTAATAACAGGGGCAAATTTGGCCTGCTCGTCGGCATCGTTCAATCCATCCAAACCCACATCTTGTAAAACCCGCGACGCGGGGTTGCTGTCAAAGGCATTAACCACGGGCTGCGTTTTAGGTACTCTGCCCCATGTCGTAGTGTCCACGGTACTAAGGTCGCCGTTTATCGGCAATCCGTTCTCCAGGCTTTTACGGCCGTCCTTTAAAACATCTTCAGAAATACTACCTAAATTGAAATACAGATCGCCGCCAGCCGAGTTGGGTTTGTAGATAAAAGGGTCCATCACCCAAAATTCAATATACTCCACATTTTGCGCCTGGAAATCGTTGGTAGAAATACCCCGGTAAATACCTCCCCAACGCGATCTGGGGTTTTGCAAAGTTCCATCTGGATTAACGCCTGTAGTACTATAGTTATACGGGCCCCGCACGGTTGGATAAAAAGCCAGATCGAGTGTTGCGATGCTCAACGGCTGGCCGGTAACCGATTGTTTGTACGGGAAAACCTCGTTCTGCAAAACCTGCCTTGCATAGTGGTTTGATAACTGAGCCCGGGTAACGCTGGTTGAGCCGGTGTTGGTATAAAATATAGGGTCTATGTTATAGAACGACAACCGCGCGCGGTTAAAACCGTAGCTCAGGTCATTAAATAAACCCGATTCGGGAAACATTTGCGGCGTAGCCGATATCTGCCAGGTGTTAGCGCTTTTAACGTCAATAACAGATTGACTGTTCTCAAAATCATCCAGGTATGAAGTGCCGTTTTTTGAACCGGCGTAGCTAAGCACGCCTGGGCTGCCCGGCAGCAATTTGGCAAACTCACCGCTGAAAGCTACTGATGACGGTGCCTTAGTATGTATCAACGGAATTTTATCTACCAACCGCGTCAGAAACCTTGAATTTGCGGCATAGTTAACGTCAAAACCTAAAATGGTATTCGAGATAGATTCCTGACCGATAGCCTCATTTTGGGATATAGGCTGCTCGGTAAGATGCATTACCGTAGCCCCTAAATTTAAATTCGGGCTATACTTGTAATCAAACCTCGACCCATATAATGATCGCTGCTGGATACCGAACAGCCCATTGTCCTCTAAATGCACTGAGATGGGCTGGCCGGCCGACAATATTGCGGTGTTTATTACATTTAGTCGCCCGGCATTATAGTCAATGGTATAATCGGTACCCTCAATAAGCTTTGTAGCACCAGCCGATACTGTTACCGAGCCCTGTGGAATGTTAACACCATTTAATTGATAAGAACCACCCCCGCCCTGCGCTGTGTAAGTACCCTTAATAGCGTACCGGTTTAGTTTAGTAAAGAATTGCTGTGCGACGGTTTTAGTGGAGTCATACAACTGCTGATAAACGTATCGGCCGGCCAGGTCCCCTTCGCCCGTGGTAAACTGCCTGGCCAGATCAGAGCCGAAGGGTTCCAGTACCGGGAACATGATGCGTCCGTTCTGCGAGTCGATAGTAATCCCCTCCAAAAAGTCAAAATAGCCGTCAGGCTGTTTTTGATTTTGCTGATCAAGATTGTCAAGTCCGGTTAGCCTTAGCCATAGTTTTGAGGCGGTATTTTGGCCTTCCTCCATTACCGGCTTTTCAACGCCGGTTTTATCATCCAGACGTGTAATGCCCAGTTTAAAATTGGTCGGGCTAACCTGGAAGGCGTTAATCGAATAGATGTTTTTCATCATCAGCTTCCAGGTTGGCAAGTTGGTTTTTAAGAGTGTGTTCTTTAATAACTTCAGATAGAGAACCTTGGGCGTATTTGGCGTAGCCGGTATGTCGCTCGAAAATTCACCAACCTGATATTGCTTACCATTGTAAGTGTATTGATAAGCTACAGCCAATACCTCGTCATTATTTAAAGGATAATTTAAGGATATATAACCCAGTTGCGGATGAAGGGTATACTCTTTCGATGTCAGCTTACGGGCATAGGTTAACTTAGCATAATTGTCTGTACCGCCGTGCGCCGCAAAGTAAGTGATCAGGGAGTTTGAAGGATCATTAGTTTGTCTTGCTGCCACAGGCAGGTTTGCCAATAAGTTGTTGGACTGGTCTGGGAAACCCGGCCCCTGAAAACCCGCAGGTAAGGCCGAATATCCGGTACCACCTTGTACTTGCGCCGTATTATATGGGGCGTTCTCACCCAAATCCAGGAAACCTACGACGTCGCGCGAGTCGGTAGTGGCGTTGGTACGGTTGGTAGTCCAAACTTCAATTTTGGTGATATTAATATTTGAGCTGATAATTGGGATATTGGCCAGCGCTTTGTTATAGTTATTACGAAAAAACTGAGACAGGAAATAGTGCTTATTAGCTTCGTAGTCAGATGCGGTAATTGCAAAATTACCCTGCTGCCCCTGGCTGGTTATAGTAATGTCTTTTGATTGTGAGCGCTGCTGCGAAAAGATGGACGTAACTTCCAGTTTACCAAACTTTAATTTAGTTTTTAAACCAAACAAAGCCTGCGTACCGGTAATTAGCTGCGTATTTAATGGCATACTCACGGTGCCGGCTTGTATTTCCTGAATAATCTCATCCGGATGCCCAACGTAATCTAATTTGACCTGGTTGTCAAATTGAAACTGGGCATCAGTATTATAGTTGGTAGCGATCTTTAACTTGTCGCCAACGTTACCGGTAAGATTTAGCTGAATGTGCTGGTCGAAGTTGAAGTTGTACTGCTTACGCTGCCTGGTATTATACAGCGGATTCTCATTGCTATTGATCTGCCCACTCAAAATAGCCTCAGCCGATCCTTGCGGGCGGATATCAATAATCGGGCTGCCAAATATTTTTTCGAATGTTTGGCTATGTACGTTTATCTGCGGGATAAAACCGGGTTGCGTTTGCTCGTATGCGTAATTATCGGCAAGTTTTTTAAAATAGTCACGCTTTTCTTCCCGTTGTTTTAAGTATAGGTATTGATTAAAAGTAAGATATACCGGCGGCCGGTACAACAGGTTGCCAATACGTTCATATAAAATATACTGATTGGTTAATACATCGTACTCAACCGTGCGGGTGACGCCAAAAGGTACGGGGTCAAAAATCCCTTGCCGATTTAATGCATTGTTTGATTGCGTGCGCTTGAATGGGGCCTTAACGGTAATAGAATCTTTTTTTGGCCTTTGCTGCGCAAAAACAGATTCCGATCCCCAAAATGCGGTTATCAAAATTGTACCCAGAAGAAATTTATAAGTAAAATTTCTTATCACATGCAACAGCTAAAATCCCTACAATTAATTATAAACTTTTTAAGGCGAATTTTATCAACTCTTCGACCGTTAATGTACCACCACTTCTGTTCAGTTCCTGATCAAGTACCTTCTCAGCGGCGTTGCGTGCAAAACCGAGCGTAACCAATGCGGCCAATGCTTCGTCTTTCGCAGTTTTAGCTACCGGTGCTGAGTTGCCAGATATAGCGCCTTCTTTACGCAATTTGTCCTGTAGCTCTAGTATCACCCTTTGAGCCGATTTTGGACCGATTCCTTTTATTCTTTGTATTACAGAAACATTACCATTGATGATTGCGGCCTGTATTTCATCCGGCGTAATTGACGAAAGCATCATCCTGCCGGTGTTTGGCCCAATACCTGAAATAGATATCAAATGCAAAAATAAATTACGCTCGCTCTCATCGGCAAACCCATACAATGTGTGCGCGTCCTCTTTTACGTGCAACCAGGTAAAAAGTTTGCAGCGCTCGGCATCGCCAAGTAATGAATAGGTATTTAACGATATATTGATATGATACCCCACCCCGTTGGCATCAATAACCACATAAGCCGGGCTTTTAAATACTAATCTGCCATCAATATAAGCGTACATATTATTTATAAGTAAAGTTTAAGGTAAATGGAAGCACACCCTAACGCTGTCCCAAATCTAATCACTAAACTCTAATCGGACAACCTTATTTGCTGTTATTTGCTTTGGCCTGTGCGTCGACAACGGCTATAGTAACCATATTTACAATTTCGCGAACAGAACTGTCTAATTGCAACACGTGCACCGACTTTCTCAGCCCGAGCAATATCGGCCCGACAGCTTCAGCACTGCCTATTTCCTGCAAAAGTTTGTACGCAATATTACCCGACTCCAGGTTAGGGAAGATCAAGGTATTTGCAGCGCGGCCTTTCAGGGTCGAAAACGGAAAGTTATCTGCCAGTAAAGATGCGTTAAGCGCAAAGTTGGCTTGCATATCGCCGTCTACCACCATATCGGGATATTTTTCATGAAGAATTCGGACGGCCTCGCGGGTTTTCTCAGGAATGGAGCCGGCATTTGAGCCAAAGTTAGAATACGACAACATGGCTACCCGCGGACTAATGTTAAACTGCTGTACCGAACGTTCTATAAGCACAGTAATGTCTACCAGCTCTTCAACCGAGGGGTCGACATTTACAGTAGTATCTCCAAAGAATACGGGGCCCTTTTGGGTAATCATCATATACATGCCAGCTACCCGGCTTACGCCCTTTTCAGTCCCGATGATCTGGAGGGCCGGCTTAACGGTGTCCGCATAGTTTTTGCTTAGGCCCGAGATCAATGCATCTGCCTCGCCAAACTGCACCATACAGGCACCATAATAATTAGAATCGGCCATTAACTGACGTGCTTCAAATAAGGTAATACCGCGTCGCTGACGTTTGCAGAAATAATACTGCGCATACTCTTCTGATCGCTTAGTTCCTAAATGCGGATCATAAATTTCCACCTCGCCCAAATCAAGTTCAGTTTCTTTGATGATCTTTTTAATCTTATTTACGTCGCCCAATAAAATCGGGGTGGCTACGCATTCATCTTTAACAATCTGTGCAGCGCGCAATACCTTGTAATTATCGGCATCTGCAAAAACCACCCGTTTAGGGCTATTTTTAGCCATAAGGGTAATATTGCGTAATAGCCGGTCATCGTCGCCAACCCTTGCTCTTAGTTCTTCGGCATAAGCTTCCCAATCTTCGATAATTGTACGTGCCACGCCCGACTGGATCGCAGCTTTTGCCACTGCCGATGACACCTCGATGATCAGCCTTTGATCCATTGGTTTTGGAATAATATACTCACGACCAAATTTCAGGTTCTTGGCATCATATGCCAGGTTTACCGCCTCAGGCACCGGCTTTTTAGCAATACCGGCAATGGCATGCACGGCTGCCAGTTTCATTTCTTCATTAATGGCACTGGCGCGGACATCTAAAGCCCCTCTGAATATGTAAGGGAAACCCAATACGTTGTTTACCTGGTTAGGAAAATCTGAGCGGCCGGTAGCTATGATGATGTCCTTACGCGAGCTAACTGCCAGGTCATAAGCAATCTCTGGTTCAGGATTAGCCATAGCAAAAACAATAGGGTTTTTAGCCATGCTGCGCAGCATATCCTGTGTAACTACGTTGCCGGCCGACAGGCCGATAAATACGTCGGCGCCTTTTATAGCATCGGCCAAAGTATTGACATCTTTGCGGGTAGTGGCAAATTGCAAGCGCATATCATCAAGATCAGTGCGATTTGGCGTTATCAAACCATTAATGTCAAACATCACCAGGTTTTCTTTTTTAACCCCAAGCGACAGGTATATTTTCGAGCATGATATAGCCGCAGCACCCGCGCCGTTTACTACCATTTTTATCTTATCCAGTTTTTTACCCTGTATCTCGCAGGCATTTAATAGCGCCGCGCCCGAGATGATAGCCGTACCGTGCTGGTCGTCATGCATTACGGGGATCTTCATTTCCGCCTTTAGCCTGCGCTCAATTTCAAAACAGGTAGGTGCCGAAATATCTTCCAGGTTAATACCGCCGAAGGTTGGTTCCAGGGCTTTCACTATCGTCACAAATTCGTCAACCGATTTGGCATTCAGTTCCAGATCAAACACATCGATATCAGCATAAATTTTAAACAGCAGGCCCTTACCTTCCATCACCGGCTTACTGGCTTCGGGGCCGATATTACCCAGGCCCAATACCGCCGTACCATTGCTGATTACGGCTACCAGGTTACCCTTAGCCGTATATTTATAAACATCGTCAACGTTTTGTGCTATACGTAAACAAGGTTCGGCCACACCCGGCGAATAGGCCATGGTTAAATCGCGCTGCGAATTAGTGGGCTTGGTAGGTACTACCTGTATTTTGCCCGGGCGACCCTTGGCGTGATAGTTTAAGGCGTCTTGTTTACGGTTAGACTTGTCCATAGGTGTATAATTGATATTCAAAGTTAAGGCTTTTTACACATGATAAAAAAGGCCATATAATGCCTTAAATTAGTGATAAATTGGCTTTAACCGGCTATTTACCTGACCGATAGCTTAAACACTATGGGCTATTGTTCGATGTTTGCAACATAGGGCCATAAGGATGTAGCCTTCAATTACATTTCCACAATACATATAAACAAAAAACCGATGACAGATTGCTCCATCACCGGTTTAACAATATTTTTATTTGATTACAGCTTAGTAAGCTTCGCCACAGGATTTAATATCACCTTTTGACCGGCCGCGGCCTGACCATCAGGAATATTATTCCAGGCCCTAACATCGCGCACGTTCAATCCATGATGTGCAGCAACTTGTTCCAAGGTTTCTCCTGCTTTAATTACATAGTATTCCGGAATAGCGGGATTTGAAATAACCGGAGCAACTTGCCTTGCTGCAGCGACATAAGTTACCGGCGCATAAGCTGTGGTAACCGGCGCCGGTACAGGTATCGACGCCGCTGCAACAGTCGGAAGCGGTTGCGATAAAACCGGATCAGGAAGGCCGTTCAGCACATTATACAATGCCGGATAATTTTTTTGATTAACATGCGGAATAATCAAACGACGCGGAGCGGCGGGTGTACCATTAACAATTAACCTTTTATAAGCCGGGTTCAGCATAGTAATATCCAACAGGTTAGTATTAAGGGCCCTGGCTACGTTACCCAGATCAACCATGCGGTCAACCATTAAAGTGTCGGTCCTAGGGTTAAAGTTCATAATATCCGGAACAATGCTGTGCTTTTTGCCATAGTTCATTACGTATGACATAGCAATGAAAGCCGGCACATAGTTACGGGTTTCCATAGGCAGGTATTGGCGGATAGACCAGAAATCCATCGCATTAGCTTTTTGAATAGCGCGTTCAACACTGCTTTTACCACAGTTGTATGAGGCAATGGCTAACAGCCAATCGCCAAACTCCTGGTAAGCATCTTTCAGATAAGCTGCAGCCGCATAGCTGGCCTGTATAGGGTCCCGGCGCTCGTCGACATAGCTATCCATATTCAGGCCATAGATTTTGGCCGTAGTTGCCATGAATTGCCATGGGCCGGTTGCACCCACGCGCGATACAGCAGCAGGATCAAGCTTTGACTCAACTATCGAAAGGTATTTAATTTCTGTAGGGATGCCGGCTTCATGGAATATCTTCTCGTAAATTGGGAAATAATATTTTGAAAGTGCCATTACATGAGCCATTTCGTCGCGATGGCGCGAATACAGGTCGATATAGGTTTGCACATACTCGTTGTAATCCAACGGTACGTCCTTCCGGATGGAATCCAATCTCAATTTAAATATCGATCCGGCATAAGCACTAACCGGCATATCCAAACTGGTATCGCCTGAAGTTTTTAGTGAAAAATGGGCATCTGCCACACTAAAGGCAGCAGCTGTTAACGAATGAGCTTTTACAACTTGCAGTGATAAGATAAAGGCAGCAACAGTTAAAATTCTCTTCATTCTAGTTTGTTAGGGGATAAGCCTTAATACGCATTCTCAATCCAAAGGTTTAACTAAAATATTAAATTATTGTAGCTCCATGAAATATTTGGAGAAATTAAGTAATTCTTGTTCGTTAAAATGTTTGGCTAATAATTGTAAACCTAACGGTAATCCGTCAGTGTTATTGCCTACCGGCAAAGAAATTGCCGGCGATCCGGTTAATGATGCCTGCACGGTAAAAATGTCGGCCAGATAGCTCACCACGGGGTCAGCTTCTACATTCCCCATGTTATAAGCAGGGCCTGGTGCGGTGGGCATCAGAATAAAATCATACTCATCAAATATCTGATTTGTTTTTTCCTGTATAAGCCTTCGCATTTTTTGTGCTTTGGCATAATAAGCATCATAGTAACCTGCACTTAACACAAAGGTCCCGAGCATGATGCGGCGTTTTACTTCTTTACCAAACCCTTCAGAGCGTGAGCGTTTATAGGTTGATAGCAGATCAGTAGCCGCCGGGCTACGATAGCCATAATGTACTCCGTCATAACGCGCCAGGTTTGACGAAGCTTCTGCTGTAACCAAAATATAGTAGGCAGGGACCAGATAATCCAGGTATTCAAACGCAATCGGCGTAACCGAATGGCCCTCGGCACGTAACTTATCTATTGTTCGGCTAAGCACATTTTTAACCTCCTGGTCAACCCCGGGGCTTGAAATAGATTCTTGCAGATATGCTATCTTCTTTTTCCCGGTTGATTTTTCCAGCCCGGCAGCATAAGCCGGCACTGGTTTGGCAGACGCTGTGCTATCATATTCATCCGCTCCGGCCATCACCTCCAGCAACAACGCGGCATCTTCAACAGAACGGGTTATTGGCCCCGCCTGATCAAAAGACGAAGCGTAAGCAATAAGCCCATGACGTGATATGCGACCATAAGTGGGCTTAAAACCAATCGTCCCACAGAATGCGGCAGGCTGACGAACAGACCCCCCCGTATCGGTACCGATAGCCGCATGGCACATATTAGCCTGTACAGCAACCGCCGAGCCACCTGATGAACCGCCTGATACCTTGGTATGATCGGCGTAGTTTTTTACAGGCCCAAAATAAGACGTCTCATTAGCAGCGCCCATGGCAAATTCATCGCAGTTGCAACGGCCAATGATGATAGCATCTTCTGCCAGCAAACGCTCAACTATGGTTGCCGAATATATTGACTCGAAATTAGATAGTATTTTAGATGATGCGGTAACTTTATGCCCTTTATAGCAAATGTTATCTTTTATGGCAATAACCATTCCCGCCAGCTTGCCGGCGCTGCCGTTTTTAAGACGGTTATCAACTTCTTTGGCACGCTGCAACGCCTCATCACCAAAAACACCATTAAAGGCATTCAGGTGGGCATTTTTTTCAATCTGGCCCAGATAGCTCTTTACCAGTCCTTCAACAGTAATTTCATTATTTTGTAACTCACTCTTTATCTCACTTAAAGAGGAATAAATTTTAGCCATGGGCCGAAAATAAAAAACTTATCTGTTGAAATAGAAATTAATTTCAACAGATAAGTATATTATCAATAAGTCCTGAAGTAATCAGAAACTATACGTTACGCTTTTCGTCGTCTTCTGTGCCGTTTGAAGCGTCTTTGAATTCCTTAACGCCTTTACCCAAACCTTTCATAAGCTCAGGTATTTTTTTACCGCCAAATAATAGTAACACTACTAAAAGGATGACGAATACTGCTGGACCATCTAATCCCATGATATTGTAATTTTATATTAGTTTATAATTAATTATTCGTTTGTTTCTTTTCCGAATCTATAGCAGTGGTGGTTGCTGATTCTTCAATTGCACCTTCACCACGATAATGTTTATAAAGTTCAGGATCGCTTTCGGGCGTTCCATCGAATAAAACGTTATCTGTGGCTGAATGAGTTTGACTTACCGGTACAGTGTTGGCAACGGGCGTAGCAGCGGGCGCAGTGGTCACAGCAGGTGTTTCTTCTTTAGTACCTGCGGGATTGTCTGTTGAATGCTCCGCAATTTTTGGAGTCTCTTCAGCTGCTTTTGTCTCCTCTTTTTTCTTATCGTAGTTATCTATCTGATTATTGATTTCGCGCTTTACACCTTCCGAGGCGTCTTTGAAATCACGAATACCTTTACCTAAGCCACGCGCAAGGCCCGGTAATTTATCACCACCAAATAACAGCAATACCACAAATAATATCAACATTATTTCGGGTGGGGTAAATTCAAAGAATAATAATACTGAACTAAACATACTCTCTCTACTAATTAGGTTACAAATATAAGCATTAATTATTTACAAGTTCTTTTACCTGTCGGCCAACCAAACTTTTGGGTCTACAGGTGTGCCGGCTTTATATAATTCAAAGTGTACCATGGTCTCCCCTGTTACTCCATCAGTAGCCGCAGTGCCAATAGTTTGCTTAGTGCTTACTTTTTGGCCAGACGACACATTTACCGATCTGAGGTTGTTATAAGCGGTCAAATATTCGCCATGTCTGATAATGATAAGCCACGAGCCTAATACATTTTGAACTTTTGACACTGTTCCGTCAAACACCGCTCTCACAGGTGCGCCATCATTAGTGCGTATATCCAGACCGGTACTCTCGCTCCGGATACCATCAGTAGTAAACGTACCAAAACCCTGTGTAACGGCCCCGTTAACTACCGGCCAGGGTAGTCGGCCACGGTTCCCCAAAAAATCATTAGATAACCTGGCTGCCTCTGGTGTTGCATTCAGTAACTCGCTATTTGAGCTTTTTCGTACCGCAGGTTTAGCTGCAGCCGGGGCATCTTTATTTGATGCTTTTGCTCTCTCTGCTGCCAAACGCGCCTCTTCTGCCCGGCGTCTTTCTTCATCAATCACCGCTTTGGCATAAGCCCGGATTATTTTAGAAACTTCGCGCTGCTTTGCCACCCGTTGTCTTTGCAGTTGTTTTTCCTGACTACTCAGACTTTTAACCACCGCCGACTGGTTGTTGCGCTCTTTACCCAGGTTCGCTTTTTCCTTCTCCTGGTCAACAAGTAACGTATGTTTTTGCTCTTTAGTCTTATCAAGTTCAACTATTTTAACATGCAGATCTTTTTGTTTGCTTTGAATAGATGCAGCCTGCCGCTCGCGATAGGTAGCAAATTGCTGCAGATACTTTAGACGCTTGTATGCCTGGTTAAAATCTTTCGCAGCAAAAATGAACATTAATTTATTGTACCCGCTTTTGTTACGATAAGCAAACAACACCATATCGGCATATTTCTTTTTCAGCAAATCTAACTGGCCTTGCAGGTCATGTACGGTATTGGTATTTTCTGATATCTGGTTATCCAGATTACGGACCTCGCCATTAATGACGTTTATTTTTTGCTCGCGCAGACTTATCTGAGCCTTAAGTATATTGAGTTGCTTAAGGGTTGATTTCTTATTGTTCCGCGTTTCTTCCAACTGCCTGTTAAGCTGGTTCAACTCGTCATTGATGCGATCGCGCTGCTTTCGCAGCTCAGTACTGCTTTGGGCGTGTACTTGCACCGCTGCGAAAATGCAGATCAAAAGGAATAGTGCTTTTAAAAATTTCATCCGGTTCAAAAATATTAATTTTTTAATCGGCAGGCGTATATCTTTCCGGAATATTAAAAGGAAAATCTAATTCAAGGTCAAAGTCAACCTTATTATAGTGCAGATTAGCTTGTATTTTTTTATCGCCTATGGTTGATAGAATATTAATTTGCGAGGGCACCAATTTATTGTTAGCCTGTATAAAATTACTGTTTGTAACCAATAGTGCCTGCCCTTCGTTATTGTTTGACAAGTTGAATTGCGTCACCCGCATATTGGTACCCAGCGTAAGGTTGTAGATCAAATCTTGCAATGTACCAGATAAGACTATATTTCCCATATCCGCCTTAATAACTGAGTTTTCGGTAAGCAGCTCAGGCATAACATTGCCCACCAGCAGTGATTCAATAGTATTATAATTAACCTGCCTGCTGGCATATCTATACACATAGCTAAAAGGCTTTTTCAAATAAACGCCTTGCAGCTTATTGATGATCTTGATGCTATCAGGAGTGATTAATGCCCGGGCTACCTCAATACCCAATATTGCAGTAATTGAAACCCATATCTTCTTCTCGTGCGCTATACGGACGTTCATAGTAACATCATTGCTGTTACCGTTAACATCAAGCTTTGTAGAGGCTCTGCCCGAAAACGTGTTAAAAGTGACCTGATGACCTTTTATAGCAGCCAGCTCATTTTTAACGTAGGTTAAATCGGGTGTGGTAGTTGGGATAGAAACCGTGTTATCTATCTTGGGTGTCACAGAGGCAACGGGCATTGCTTTTTTGCGGGCCTTGCAACTTACTATTGCCAACACGCCGCAAATTATAAACACCTTATTCAATATATTTCTTTTCATTTATCTTCCGATCCAAAACGGGCGAGTTTGCTCCGTATTCCTTAGCTTTTTTCCAATATAGTACGGCACCATCGGCATCTCCTAAATAAAACAATATATCTCCATAATGTTCGGTTTGTACGGCACTTTTATTTTTGTTATGAGCCTGTGCCTTGTCCATCCAAATCCGGGCATCGCGGTAGTTTTTTTGCTTGAATAATATCCAGGCGTAAGTGTCCTCGAACGATGCATTCCCGGCCTCAAGCTCATTGGCACGCTTGGCCATAGCGGCTGCTTTATCCAACTGCTCGCCTCTTAATGATAAATAGTAGGCGTAATTGTTCAGCGTATATTTACTATCCGGCAGGTAGCTCAATGCTTTTTCATAAGCTTCGTCAGAGCTTTTATTGTCCTGCATGGCATGGTAACAATCGCCCAGTTGCGAGTAGCTTTGCGACAACAGGTTTTTGTCCTGAAACTCAAGCGCTATGGCATTTTTTAAATAGCTTAAGGCCTTTTTGTAATCCTTTTTTTGCAACCAGGCACTGCCTACTAAAAAGTTCATCCAGCTTTGGTTAGGAAAAAATGTCAATGCAGCTTCACCATCGCGAATTGCGCCATCGAAATCACTGCTACCCATCTCCAGCCGAACTAACTGGTCGCGGGTTTCATAGATCTGACCATTCAAAGCTACCGACTTTACATAAGCCTCTTTAGCCTGGGGATACTTTTCGCTTTGCACCAGCATATCGCCATAGAGAGCCTGCGCCTTGGCTTCGTTAGGGTGAGTCTCTGCTATTATTTTGCTTAACTCTAAAGCGCTGGCTAAAGCGCCGGCTTTTGCATCAGGCTCAGAAAACTTGGGAAAATATCCCATCATGATCCTGATTTTTTGATCGATGTTTAAATTTGGGTTAGCAAAGGCCACTTTAAGTTCGGCAAAGCTGGCATTAATATCCTTTTTATCGCGATAAACGTCAGCCAGGCCTAAGTGTATCGAAGCATTGTCCGGATCGATCGTTTTGGCTTGTTGCAATATTTTAAAAGCCTTGTCGGTGGCTTTATTCGACTCGTATATCTCTGCCAGCAGCAAATAATATTTAACCTGGTTAGGGTTCGAAGCTATCATCTGCTCTAAGCCGGTAGCGGCTTTATCCAGATTACCTTGTTTTAAATATATTTTCTGACGCGCAATGGTCAGATCATCAGTGGCTCCGGTAATTTGCTCTATCTGATCATAAACCTTTAATGCGTCGGTATAACGATTTTGGATCAGATAAGCATTGGCTTTATCATAGTAATAATCCGTGCGCTCAGGGTTAAGCCTGATCAACTGGGTAAATACATTATCCAGCTTGTCAATCTGGTTACCCTTTTCATAAACCTCAGCTAATGACGACCAATACCATTCGTTATCAGGTTTTATCGACACCGCTTTTTCGAGCAGTGGCTGCGCCTCGGCCAGTTTATTTTCTTTCTTGCGGATGTTAGCCAACTCGTAAAGAGCGGCATCATTTGCCGGATCAAGCACTAAGATCTTATTAAATATTTCTGCCGCCTGCTGATTGTTTTCGACAGTTTTTTCTTTCAATGCCGAAAAGAAAAGATTTTCTACTGCATCAGAGTCAATACCCGATTGGCTTACCTTTGCAGGGGCGGTATTTTGAGCATTAACAGATGTCGCCAAAAAGCATGAGCCTGCCAGCAATAAAGCCCACGCCCAACGCTTTAATTTGATAACACCTGTAAGCTGCCTGTTCATGCTTTAATTTTATCTTATGCTATCTTCTTAATATCGCTTTCAGTTCTTTTTGTTCAACAATATAAGCACCTGCTATAAACAATATAAATAATGCATTGCCTATAAAAATATTATGATTAAATATATAGAACGAAAGATAAACGAAGACAGCTGCAATTATGATATAAATTAAATTTTTTTTAAGATTATAAGGAATAGGATAATTACGCTGTCCCCAAATGTATGACAATACCATCATGACTACATAAGCAATAAATGAAATCCATGCCGAAGCCATATAACTATATTTCGGTATAAAAACCCAGTTTAAAATAATGGTTAGTATAGCGCCTATGCCAGAAATATAAAGGCCGTACTTGGTTTGATCTGACAACTTATACCAAACCGACAAGTTCATGTATATACCCAAACTTAAATATCCGAATAACAACGGCGGTATAACACCCAAACCTTCCCAAAAAACATTAGGCACTAAATGGTGATTTATTTCTTTGATATGCTTACCCAAAATAACGGTTGCCAGGATATCAACGTTAGCCACAACTCCAACAGTAATCACAGCTACAGTTATCACAAAATAATTCATGATGCGGGCGTAAGTGTCGCCCGAGTTTTTGTTTTTGGCGTGACTAAAGAAAAAGGGTTCGGCACCCAATCTAAATGCCTGAACAAAAATGCTCAGGAATATAGCGATCTTAGCACAGGTACCATATATACCAACATCCCTATCACTGATGGCCTGCGGCAGCATATGCTTCAACATGTTCTTATCCAGCGACTCGTTGATAATATAAGATATACTCGCGATTGTTACCGGCCAACTGTATACAAACATTTCGCGGTACATGCTAACATCAAATTTTAGTTTCAATTGAATTACTTCAGGCAGTAACAGCACTATGGTAAAAACACTGGCTGCGGCATTGGCCAAAAACACATAGCCAACCCAATGTGGCCTGTACCATCCGGCCATCCACTCCGAGCCAACTAAATGATGCCTGATAATAAATGGGACACCGAACAAGAAAAACAAATTGAATAGCACCACGAATAAAATGTTGGTACATTTTACAAAGGCATATTTAAGCGGCCTGCCATCAGCCCTGATTTTAGCAAACGGAATTACACAAAAAGCATCGGCTACTAAAATCACTAAAAAACATTTCACGTAAAAGGTGTAGTCGGCATGGTCTTTTGCAACACCAGCCTGCATATAGCTGATAATTGGGTTGAGAAAAAGCAGGCAAAAAATCAGAAATAAAAGGGTCACCGCTATGACCAGGCCAAAAGCGTTATTGTATACTTGTTGCCTTTTGTCTGACCGTTTTTGAAGATACCTGAAATAGGTGGTCTCCATACCAAACGCCAGGATAGCATTAACAATAGACGCATTAGCATACATTGCAGTAAAAATACCATTACCGCCAACCGGTAAAGCGCGGGTATAAATTGGCGTTAAAACAAAATAGATCATCCGGGATATAATGGTACTCAAACCATATATTGCAGTTTGCCCGGCAAATTTTTTAGCTGTTGACAATGTTTAGCGTATTTATTGGAGTTGCTATTTGAACAATCCCCGTTTTAACACCTCAAAATTACGATAGTTTTTCAGTTCGCCTTCATGCGATTCTATGGAGCTTATTTCAGCATTTTCCGGGCCTTCTTTACACCAGTCAAGGAACATCTCGAGCATAGCAGGTTCACCTTCGGCTTCAATGAATACATCGCCATCCGGCTGATTTTTCACCGTGCCGCGTATACCCAACTGGTCGGCTACTGCTTTGGTTGATGCCCGGTAATATACGCCTTGTACTTTTCCTTTAACCGTAATATCTAGATGTTTCATGATAGGTCAAAAGTAAAAATTAAAAAGTCAACGTGTTTATTTAATACCACACTGTCATTCCGAACGTAGATGACAAATTTAATAATGAAGAGTGACTCTGTATACCTTACACCAATCTTTTAACTTTTGTTTCAGCGGTAATTTTCAGATCGTCCAAACCGGTTATGAGATTGAGGCCAGGCGTTTTATCGGGTTCAATACTACCTTTCTCCTTGTCGATACCTAACAGCACCGCGCCATTAAGTGTCGCCCATTTCAGCAATCGTTCAAGGCTAAGCGATGGAAAACTCTCTTGCAGCACCCGCATCTCACTTAAAATACAAAGCTTGTCGTTAGACGCCAGACTGTCGGTGCCCAGGGTAATATTAAAGCCCTGCTCCAGGAACAGATCAACCTTCGGTAATGTTCCTTCTATATATAGGTTAGCGTTTGGACAAAAGCACCAGTTTATATGGCGGTCAAACCGTTTAATAAAATAAATGTCTTTCAGATTGGTACAGGTATTGTGCACCATAAGTATCTTCTGCTTGCTGGTTAACAGCGGCAAAATTGACTGCAATGAATTACGCGCCTGCGGCTTAAAATAGCTGATATCAATACCAAAATGCTCATACAGGTCATTAAAGTTACCCAGCTTATAGCGATAAAACTTATTCTCGTCCTCGCTCTCCTGGTTATGTATACTGATAAGGTTTTTGTGGGGACGGCTGTCGCAATATTTTTTAATAAGCTTAAACAGCTCTTTTGATACAGAATACGGCGCATGTGGTGTTATCGAGCACGACTGTGCTTTAAATTGATCCATCAATTGCAAGGCACCCTCGAAAGTGGCGTCGGCATTTTCAGGAATAAAGCCGAAGGCCTCAACAAAAGTATGATAGTATATTTTGCTGTTGGCCTTTATAGGCACCGTGACATTACTGTTCGAAATATCGCCCACCGCAACAATGCCGTTTTCGTACATATCCTGATCAGCCTTTATAGCTGCGGCTTCTATTTCTTTTTGATTGGTGTTTCTAAGGCTCTGCAGGTTTTTAATAAACTGAACAAGGCCTTCGCCCTTTGAAACTTTATTGTGTAAATGCGAAAGCTCTACATGGCAATGCGTATTTACAAACCCAGGAATTATAACACCACTCAATTGCTCAACAGGAACATGTTCTGATCCACGCGGCATTTGGTCTGACACCGCGATGATCTTACCTTGATCATCAATGGCGACATAACCATTTTTTATCGGATCGGCACTAATAGGGAAAACGTAATCGGCTCTAAAAATTTTCATTAGTTATAACTTAGCAAGTACCTCATCCTTCTATCAATCCATTAACTAAATACATTAACTTTTGGTTATTGTTTTTACCTAACAATATAAAAGATAGATTTTTTAAAATTTCGTACTTTTGTAGCGTGAGCGCCGAAAAAGAGAAAATTGATATCCGTAGCCTAAGCCTGGCAGACCTGCAAAAGCATTTTATCCAAATGGACGAAAAAAGCTTCAGGGCTAAACAGGTTTATGAGTGGCTTTGGAAAAAATCATGCTTTTCGTTTGAAGAGATGAGCAATATTTCAAAAGAACTTCGTACTAAACTGAACGACAAATTTGTAATTAATAATGTACAAATCAATAACTCACAGTTTAGCGCTGATAAAACTATAAAAAATTCTTTCATTTTGCATGACAAGCACTTAATTGAAGGGGTTTTAATTCCAACACCTGAAAGGATGACTGCTTGTGTGTCATCGCAGGTAGGTTGCAGCCTTACTTGCAAATTTTGTGCAACAGGATATATGGAGCGTAAACGCAACCTCAATCCCGACGAAATTTACGACCAGGTAGTGCTTATTGACAAGCAAGCGCGCGAAAATTATGGCATCCCGTTAAGTAATATTGTTTACATGGGCATGGGCGAGCCTTTGCTGAACTATAAAAACGTGCTAGAGTCGGTCGAAAAACTGACCTCAGAGGATGGTTTGAACATGGCTGCCAAACGCATTACGGTGTCGACAGCAGGGATTGCTAAGATGATCAAAAAACTGGGCGACGACGGTGTTAAGTTTAACCTGGCCCTGTCTCTGCATGCGGCTAACGACGAAAAGCGCAATACCATAATGCCCATCAATGAGCAAAATTCGCTAAAAGCACTGGCCGAGGCGCTTAAATATTATTACGCTAAAACCAAGAACCCGGTAACTTACGAATACATTATTTTCGACGGATTTAACGACAACATCCAGGACGCCGATGAACTGGCTCGCTTTTGCAGGCACCTACCCTGTAAAGTAAACATCATCGAATACAATCCTATTGCTTTTGCCTCCTATTTAAATGCCGGCGAAGATAAAGTTGAAGCTTTCGCCGAGCATCTGCGCAGGCATGGTGTAAATACCCACATACGCCGCAGCCGCGGCAAAGACATTGATGCTGCCTGTGGGCAGCTGGCTATTAAGGACGCTAAGTGACTCTTGGTGAATATCAGCACTGAATGTTGATATTCGAATATAAAAGAACCCGGGCCGGGCAAGGCCTGCCACCCGGCGGTCTAGAAATTTGTATCTTTATTGTCAATTATTTGAACAGCTAAACCTTGAAACTTAAAAGCAGCTATCTGGCCAACTTCTTGTCGTTATTATTCCCTCAGCTGTGCCCTGCCTGCGGGAACGAATTAGTAACGCACGAAAAAGTTATCTGTACAGATTGCCATTATAATTTACCACTTACCAATTTTCATTTACAGGCCGATAACATAGTTGCACGCCAGTTTTGGGGTAAGATAAATTTAGAGGGGGCTTATGCGCTGTACTACTTTAGCAAGGGCGGCAAGGTTCAAAATCTGATGCATCATTTCAAATACAAAGGCATGCAACAAATTGGTAATGTATTAGGTAATATCGCAGGGTTGCAATTAGCAACAAACCCCAGGTTCGCATCTATAGACTATATCATTCCTGTACCGTTGCATAAAAGCCGGTTAAAAGAACGCGGTTATAATCAAAGCGCCTGCTTTGCATATGGGCTGGCCGAAAAACTAAACAGTACAGTCGAAGAAAACAACCTGATACGCACACGCGCAACAGAAACGCAAACCCATCGCTCCAGGTTTGAACGCTTTGAGAATATGCAGGAAGTATTTGCTGTAAAAAACCTGGAGAAACTAAAAGGCAAACACGTGCTGTTAGTGGATGACATAGTCACCACCGGTTCAACACTCGAAGCCTGCGCCATACCCTTACTTCAAATTGAAGGCTTAAAATTGAGCATAGCTACGATAGCGTATGCGGAGTAGTGTTAAGGCTGAATTAATTTGTGATACATAAATTCAATACACCATTAATTCTGTAATTCAACAATTAACCTACTGTTTTTGAAACCTGCTTAATTTTTCGAAGAGGATTTTTGGCTCGAATGGTTTAAGTATATAGTCATTCATACCGGCATTGCCAATGTCGCCCATTTGGCTGGTAAGCATAGAGGCCGTTAGTGCTATGATAGGTAATTGTTTAAAGTATGATTCAGGTTTATTTCGGATGATCTGCGTTGCTTCTATACCACCCATTTCAGGCATATGGATATCCATTAATACAACATCATATTTTTCAGATTCAATTTTGTTTACTGCTTGTACACCATTTTCGGCAAAATCAATCGTAGCCCCCCATTTAGTTAATATCTTATTGATTAATAGTCTGTTAATCTGATTATCATCAACCACAAGTACGCTAATATTTAGTCCTGTATCCACGTTTATATTATTGCTTTTTTTATTATCTGCTTTATTAAACGTTATAGTAAACCAAAATGTTGAACCTTTCCCCAGCTCGCTATCCACGTTTATGCGCGAGTCGTGCAGTTCAATTAAGCGTTTACTAATAGCTAAACCCAAACCAGTACCGCCATATTTACGGGCCGTACTGCTGTCAGCTTGTTTAAACGATTCAAATATCGTATTTAATTTATCACTTGCTATACCGATTCCTGTATCAGTCACAGAAAAACGTATGCGTACTTTTTTTTGGGTTTGATCAATAACTTCCAGGCCTATCCTCACCCCGCCCTGGTTAGTAAATTTAACAGCATTGCTGGCTATATTCAATATTATTTGCGATAGCCTTGTACTGTCGCCAATTACCACATCGGGCACGGCCGGGTCAACTTGTGACTCAAGGTATATATTTTTTTCTTTAGTTTTATATTGTAATGAAGCGGCAATATTTTGTATCATATCCTCCAGATCTACTTCAAGCTGTTCTAACTCGACATTGCCTGTCTCAATTTTAGTAAAATCAAGCACATCATTAATAAGCATCAATAAATTGTCTGACGAAAATTTGAGTACTTCCAGGTTCTCTTTCTGCGACTCAAGCTTTGGCCCTTCCAGCAATAGGTGCGACATGCCGATAACTGCATTGAGCGGGGTACGTATTTCATGGCTCATCACCGAGATAAACATATCCTTTGCGCGGCTTAGCTGCAAGGCTTCTTCTTTAGCGGCAATCAACTCCAGCTCTATCTTCTTTTTAGCGCTGATATCAATAACAACCTCAATGTATTTATCAACCTCGCCCTGTTTGTTCAGGATGACCGAGTTAATTACGGTAAGCCACATCGGCGTGCGGTCTTTACGATAGGCCAGCAAGTCAACCTCGAACGACTGTTTGTTTTTTGAAAGTTCACGGCCCTTCTGAATAATAGACATGTCCGTCAGTTCGCCCTTTAAAACATCGCCCAGATGCAGGTCACGAACGTCGTCGATATTAAAACCGGTAATCTTTTCGAAAGCGTCGTTCACCCACTCAATCTCACCCAAGGCATTGTTGATGACGACACCGCTGGTGGTATTGCTGGCTACTAACGATAACATGCTAAGCTCAGCCTGGGCCACTTTACTTTCGTTAATGTCCATCATGGTAGTAATCTGCCTTTCAACGTTACCGGCATCGTTAAACAACGGGCTATTTGACATAGCTACCCATAATGGCTGAGACTCTTTTGGGTAGATCAATATCTCACAATTGTATGGTCGTTGTTCTTCAATTGCTTTAACCGCCGCTTCAAATACTGCTGTATCGGTATCCTTCCCCACTAATATTTTGCCAAAACGTTTGCCTTGCATCTCCTCCAGCGTATAGCCGGTAATTTTTTCCAGCGCCTCGTTCATCCAGATCACCGTACCATCAACAGCACGGGTCATCATGCCACTTGGCGATTTACGGGCCGCAAACGACAATATTTGAAGATCGAGCTCTGCGTTCTTACGTTTGGTGATGTCATTTATTACGCGAATGTATTTGTCAACCTCGCCATCTTTATCATAAATAACAGTGGTGATTAATGATAACCATACTTCCTGCCCATCCTTACGCGTAGCATAAACGTGTACAGAGTATGATTTCTTGCTGCCAATAGCCTGGTTATAAAGTTGTGTTGGGTCAGGATTTGATTTACCGATAATTACATCGCGCAGACGCTTACCAACTACATCTTCATGGCTAAAACCAGTGATCTTTTCAAAAGCTTCATTGGTCCATATAATGTTGTCCTTGGCGTCGGCAATCATTACGCCGTTAATAATCTTGCTGGCCACCAACGATAGTTGCTCTAAATCGGCCAGTATTTTTTTCTGGTACGTAATATCGCGACCGCTTGCATACCATTTACCACTTTTATAAATACCGCACCAGCCTATCCACTTTTCGCATCCGTCCAGGTTTAAAGTACGCGTTTCCACATCAAACGCCTGACCGCTGGCTTTAGCCTTTTCTATTAAACCCACAAACTGGTCTCTGCCCTCGCCGGCCACAAAACTCCACAATGACTTGCCGATACACTGTTCAGGCACATAACCTAATATATCAGCAACCGCTTTATTGATGAGCTCGATGCTTGAATCTTCAGCTGCTATAAAATGGATATCAGGCGATGAATCGAACAGGTTAAAAAATTGTTTATGGGCTTCGAGTGATTTTTGTAGTTCGCGCTTTTGTTTACGCAACACCAGGTGCGACATCACCTCGTCGGCCAAGGTGCGCAATGCATCACGTTGTTCTTCGGTAAGTTTACGCGGAACAGTATCAACTACACACAATGATCCGAGCCGGTTGCCTTCGGGATCGATTAATGGAGCACCGGCATAAAACCGGATATGGGCCTCGCCTTTAACAAAAGGATTGTCTTTAAAAACATCGTCTTCGGCGGCGTTATTTACTTCCAGTAAGTCATCATTCAGAATGGTATAATTACAAAAAGCATCAACACGCGAGGTCTGATCAATGTCCAGGCCAACCTTTGACTTAAACCATTGCCTTTCGCTATCGATCAAAGAGATCAACGCAACCGGCACCTGGCAAATGTAGGAGGCCAGGCGGGTAATAGCATCGTATTCTTTCTCAGGCAACGTATCTAAAACATTATATGAACTAAGCGCCTCGAGACGCTTAGTTTCACTATCTGTCAAGACCTGTTGCTTTTGAATCATTTAATTTCTATTCCTTATATAACGGAAACTTTTCCGTTAACTTATGGACCTTTTTACGAACCTTCTCTAAAGAATGTTCGTTCTCAGGATCGTTAATTACTTCGTCAATCAGTTCTACTATCGTCTCCATTTGTTTTTCCTTCATGCCCCGGGTAGTCACGGCAGCGGTACCTATACGGATACCAGAAGTTGTAAATGGCGACTTATCGTCGTACGGCACCATATTTTTGTTAATGGTGATGTCCGCTTTTACCAAAGCGTTCTCGGCAGCTTTACCGGTTACGTTTTTATTACGCAGGTCAATCAACACCAAATGGTTATCAGTACCTCCCGATACGATCTCATATCCTCTGTCTAAGAAAGCTTTTGCAATTGCCGCGCCATTTTTCTTAACCTGCAGAATATATTTCATATAACTTTCAGAAAGTGCCTCGCCAAACGCAACTGCTTTAGCTGCAATAATATGTTCGAGCGGGCCACCTTGTGTACCCGGGAAGACAGCCATATCCAAAAGATTTGACATCATTTTGATCTCTCCTTTTGGGGTTTTTAACCCCCATGGGTTTACAAAATCTTTTCCCATCATAATCAGGCCACCACGCGGGCCTCTCAGCGTTTTGTGCGTAGTTGTAGTTACTATGTGGCAATGTGGCAGCGGGTCGGTTAGTAAACCGCGGGCAATTAAACCGGCAGGGTGCGAAATATCAGCCAGTACTATGGCGCCAATCTGATCTGCTACTTTGCGGATGCGGGCATAATCCCAGTCGCGCGAGTACGCCGAAGCACCGCAGATGATCATCTTCGGTTTTTCCTGAAGCGCTACCTGCTCCAGTTGTTCGTAATCAACATAGCCGGTATCCTTTTTAACACCATAGAAAAACGGCACATATAATTTACCTGAAAAATTTACGGCAGAACCGTGAGTTAAGTGGCCACCATGCGAGAGATCAAAACCTAATATTTTATCGCCGGGCTGCAGGCAGGCCAGCATCACGGCTGCGTTGGCTTGTGCGCCTGAGTGTGGTTGTACGTTTACCCATTCGGCGTTAAACAGTTGTTTGGCACGCTCAATAGCAATGGTTTCAATTTCATCCACTATCTGGCAGCCGCCATAGTAACGTTTGCCCGGCAGGCCTTCGGCATATTTATTGGTTGCAACAGACCCTGCTGCTTCCATAACTTGCCTGCTTACAAAGTTTTCTGACGCTATAAGCTCTAATCCTTCTTCCTGGCGCTGTTGCTCTTCGTCTAACAGCTCAAATATAAGTTTGTCTCTTTTCATTATGATATTTAAAATCGCCGCTAATTTAGTAAAGATTAACCTTTTAGACCACTGTTTTGCCGCATTTAAAACCGCTCGTGCAAAACTTTACAGATTTGTGGATAACTATGAAGGGACGCGTTTGCAAGATAAAGTGCTGATGGATTGAAAGAAATATAAGCGTTTGTCATTGCCAGGAGGAACGACGACCAACCGCCACGTATTCGGGCTTTTCTCCTGGCCGCTGCCACGCTTCGCGTTTAACGACAAAAAGTCGTTGATCCAAAAAATGACCTAAAAGTCAGAAAAAGCGATCCAAAGTGATCCATTTTTTTGCCCTCCAAAAATTAAACTGCTAAATATCAAATGGTTACGAAACAAAAGTGATCCAATTGATCCAAAGTGATACACATTCTCGCGTGGATCATTAACAACTAATCGCTAATCAACCAATCACTGCTCACTAACCTTCGCCGATATCCAAAAGTTATTATAACCTAATCCTATCTGGATATTGATCAGCTCCTGTTGCAGCATCTCGAGCACAGCCAGGAAATTGTATACAAAGTGCACCTTATTTTCAGATTCTTTGGCAATGGTTTTAAAGTCCATCATTTTATTGATGCGCAGCAGGTCGTCAATGGCTTTCTTTTGTTTTTCGATGGTATAAGGATATTGTACAACGGTGTGGATAACCTCTTCGCTTCGATTCTGGTAGTTGCGCATCATGCGGTTGTATACCATCATGAGGCGATACAAGCTCAGGTCGGTTAGTTCCTCGCCCGGAGTTGCTACGCGCTCGGCCGATTCAAGATCTGTCAGGATATTACCGCGGCGTTCCTGCATCAGGCGCTCTTCTTCCATCGGCCGCAGTTCTTCGCAGATCTCTTTGAATTTTTTGTATTCGATCAATTTGCGGATCAGCGCCTCCCGGGTGTCGACTTCGTTTTCCGGGTCCTCACTTTCGTGTCGCGGCAGCAGCATTTTAGCTTTAATGCGCATCAGCGTAGCGGCAACAAAAATAAACTCGCTGGCCAGTTCAATGTTCAGACTCGCCATGTGGTGAATATAGTTCAGAAAGTCGTCGGTGATACGCGCAATAGGGATATCCTGTATATCCAGTTCATCGCGTTCAATAAAGAACAGCAACAGGTCAAACGGCCCCTCAAACTGCGGTAATCTTATCTCAAAGCCTTCTTGCTCCATATCTACGGGTAAAAATACATTTTTTTGTCATTGCGCGTTTAAATCCTGCGACTCTTAAGTATAGCAGCACAATTTCAAGACTGTTAAACATATTGTCGGCATGTACCTGACAAGTTTATTTTAAACAAATATTACTGCCAAATGTCCTTAAATTATAAATTAAACTTAGTTAATTTGTAAGTTATTACAGTTGTATAAATATCAATGCAGGTAAAGGCCGGTGAATTATTAGAAAACATCAACTATCCGTCTGATTTAAAGAAGCTTAGTGAAGATCAGCTTGAGCAGGTTTGCCAGGAGTTGCGTCAATATATTATTGACATCGTCTCGGTAAACGGCGGACACTTTGCCGCCAGTCTGGGTGTAGTTGAGCTTACCGTTGCCCTGCATTATGTACTAAATACACCTTACGACCAACTGGTATGGGATGTGGGCCACCAGGCTTATGGTCACAAAATACTAACCGGCCGCCGTGATGTGTTTGACACCAACCGCTTATATGGCGGTATCAGCGGTTTTCCTAAGCGTTCTGAAAGCGAATACGATACTTTTGGCGTTGGCCACTCGTCTACTTCTATCTCGGCAGCATTGGGCATGGCCGTCGCGTCGCATTACAAAGGTGAGACCGGCCGTCAGCATGTAGCCGTAATTGGCGATGGCTCCATGACCGCCGGTATGGCTTTCGAAGCGCTGAACCATGCCGGTATTGAAAGTTCAAACCTGCTGGTTATTTTGAATGACAACAACATGGCTATTGACCCGAATGTTGGCGCATTAAAGGATTACCTTACCTCAATAACTACCTCAAAACCATATAACCGTTTCAGGGACGATATTGCCAGCGTGCTGGCCAAAATATCGTCAATAGGCCCGGACGCCTATAACATGGTGCAGAAAATAGAAAAAAGCATTAAGGGCACGCTGCTTAAACGCAGCAATTTCTTTGAGGCCTTAAAATTCAGATATTTCGGGCCGATTGACGGGCATGACGTAAAAAATATGGTGAAGATTTTGAAAGATCTGCGCGACATACCCGGACCTAAACTTTTACATTGCATTACTACCAAAGGCAAAGGCTATGCCCTGGCCGAAAAGGACCAAACCAAGTGGCACGCTCCCGGTCTGTTTGATAAGATAACCGGCGAGATCAAGAAAACCACATACGAGAAACCCCAACCACCAAAATATCAGGATGTATTTGGCCTTAGCATCATAGAACTGGCCGAAGTTAATCCTAAAATCATGGGTATTACGCCCGCTATGCCATCGGGTTGTTCATTGAACCTGATGATGAAAGCCATGCCAAACCGCGCATTCGACGTAGGTATTGCCGAGCAGCATGCCGTTACATTCTCGGCAGGTTTGGCTACACAAGGTTTGATCCCGTTCTGTAATATTTATTCGAGTTTTATGCAACGGGCTTATGATCAGGTGATCCACGATGTAGCAATACAGAAGTTGAACGTGGTATTCTGCCTTGACCGTGCCGGCATCGCCGGTGCCGATGGGCCTACTCATCACGGCGCATATGATTTAGCTTATATGCGCTGCATTCCTAACATGACGGTATCGGCGCCAATGAACGAGGAAGAATTACGCAACCTGATGTACACTGCTCAGCAGGACGATATGGGGCCGTTTGTAATACGTTATCCCCGGGGCAATGGAGTTATGGTAGATTGGCAACGTCCTTTCAAAGCTATTCAGGTGGGCAAGGGCCGCAAACTAACTGACGGCGACGATGTAGCTATATTAACTATCGGGCATGTCGGCAATCAGGCTGTAAAAGCTATTCAGGAATTAAATACTGAGGGTTACTACCCTGCCCATTATGATATGCGCTTTGTAAAGCCCCTGGACGAGGTTTTGCTCCAGGAGGTTTTCAAAAAATTTAGCAAGGTAATTACTGTAGAGGATGGTTGCCTTGAAGGTGGCATGGGCAGTGCCATTTTAGAATTCATGGCCGATCATAATTACAAGGCGCAGGTTGTTCGTTTAGGTATACCTGACCGCGTAGTCGAACATGGCGAACAACCGGAACTTTGGGCTGAGTGCGGTTACAATGCAGATGCTATAGCCGCCCAGGTGCGCGAAATAGGTATTAAAAGCAGTACCAACACCATCGCCAGTTAGTTAAGGCAAAAACAACAATCCTTGTCATCTTGATGAAGAACGAGGGAGATACCTCTAAACACCTACGACATTATAAAATCAAAAAAGCCATTACTTACATAATGGCTTTTTTATTTATGGGATATGCTTATGTTAATGAGTACGGTAACTGGCTATATCAGTGTACAACGTTTTGAATGAGCTGCGCAGACCAATGGTGATCATAGACGCCTTATCCGTAAATTGCGCATTGTTCTCTAACCGGTAAATACCACCCAATTCTATACGTAAATTATATTTGGGGTTAAGTACATAAGCTACCTTGCCCTCTATATAGGTCATGTTAGTAGTTAGCCCCTGCCCAATGTAATTACCGTACAAATGTGCCGGATTGGTATAAACTTTAAATATATCCTTACCATAATTGAGGCCATTAATATCCAGACCATAGTGCCCATAGTCCAGTTCGCCGCTAAAATCAAAGCGCCTGTAGCTGTAATTGAGCAAAGCTACTAACTCTTTAAAGTTAGCTCCCCAGGGATGTGCCAGCGGTTCGTTCTCTTCGCTATAATTTTTTATCCGCTGTGTTTCGGTATAAGTAAATGGTAGGGCTCCATTATACTCGGCTAAATAGTTCAAATTTTGCACGTCAAACAGGTTGGCTCCTTTAAAACCAAGTTGCCAGGCATATTTATTCTTGACACTACCTTTACCTGAGAAAAAATCCTGGGCTCTGAATTCATCCAACATAAACTGCCCGTAAGCGGTAATGCCGTCAGTGATCTTATATTTTCCGTTGAAACCAATCAATGCATTATCCGGCGATCCGTTTGATGCTTCGATAGGGCGCAAGAAAATAATGGGATTAACATATGCCAAATCCAAACCGCGGTGAACGGCAGTAGCCGAATCACGATCAGCAGCTATAATAGCATCAAAGAAGCCTAAAGACAAGCGCTTGCTCACGTTCCAGTCCAGGTAATGGAATATCCCCCATTTACGGTTATAGCCATTCTCATAACTTAATGCAGGCGATGCAGGGTCGGTCATGTAAGCCCACATAGCCATGTAACGCACATTTCCCAGATTAGCAGTTAGTTTCAGGAATGGATAATTGGATGCATAATCTGACAACAATACAGAGCGATAACCATCGCCAATAAATGTTTTGTCATGCCCCAGGGTAACATTTAGATATTTAACCGGTGTATAAGATACTATTGCGCTGACATCAGACCAATCCTTAGTTTTTTTACCAAAACTGCGGTCATAAGCTTTGCCGGGTATAATGCCCACCTGGTTGATATAGGTATTCAGATATTCAGGAAAAACCGCCTGATTTTCAGACCCGCTCGAGTAGAAATAAAAATTATTACCAACGGTACCACCTAATTGATAAGCACGCGTATTTGTCCATAAACTTTTATGGTCTGAAAAATCTTTGCCTATTATCAGATCAGGCATGAAATCGGCAAAAAAAGTAAAGTCATTAGTCTTTACGTCAAATAAGTGCTCATTAAAAAGCTTGCGGTAAACCCAGCCATGATGCTTTGTAGTATCAACACCATAATTCATCAATGAATCATACTTACCTTGCAATGAAGTATCTATAATGTATGGCTTTATTGCAGTATGCAAGCGGGTTTTGGTAGAATATAGCTCTTCATTAAATTTCTGATAGAACTGATATGAATAAGGTTGGTATGTGGCCTGAGCCATACCAACCTTAACAAATATTAAAAGCAATATTGCACTGCTTAGGATTTTTTTCATGTAGGTAAATTTAGTGAAGAACCTAAAACTTTATTCGAAATAGTTCAAGGTTTTGAAGCCACCTTTTTTCAAATAATCATCTTTCTTAACCAGGTGTAAATCAGATTCCATCATATCTTTAACTAAACCAGCTAAATCATATTTTGGTTTCCAGTTTAATTGTTTCTGCGCTTTCGTCGGATCGCCAATTAACAGATCAACCTCTGCCGGTCTGAAATATTTAGCATCAACTTTCACAACAGTCTGGCCCAGTTTAAGCAGTTCAGGATCTAAATTCAGTTCCGAAGCCCTGTCTTTGTCGACATCAATAACAACGCCACGTTCATTTTCATCTTTACCACTAAACTCAATTGTTATTCCCAATTCGCCAAAAGCCAGTTTAACAAATTCTCTGACAGTTGTGGTTACACCGGTAGCAATTACATAGTCTTCAGCCTTATCCTGCTGTAGTAACAGCCACATGGCCTCAACATAGTCCTTAGCATGGCCCCAGTCGCGTTGTGCAGAAAGGTTTCCCAAATAAAGGCAGCTTTGAAGGCCCAGGGCAATTTTTGATGCCGCACGGGTAATTTTACGTGTTACGAAAGTTTCGCCGCGTATAGGGCTTTCATGGTTAAATAAGATACCGTTACAAGCATACATGTTATATGCTTCACGATAGTTTACAATGATCCAATAGCCGTATAGTTTGGCTACTGCATAAGGTGAGCGTGGGTAAAAAGGTGTGGTCTCGCTTTGCGGAACTGCTTGCACCAGGCCGTATAACTCTGAGGTAGAAGCCTGGTAAACGCGAGTTTTTTTTGTCAAACCTAACAGCCTTACTGCTTCCAGTACACGCAGGGTACCAATACCGTCAGCATTAGCAGTATATTCGGGTGTTTCAAAGCTTACCTGCACATGCGACATAGCACCAAGGTTATAAATTTCATCAGGCTGAATTTCTTGTACCAGTCTGATCAAATTGGTCGAATCGGTTAAATCACCGTAGTGTAGCTTAAATTTAACATTTGGCTCATGAGGGTCATGGTATAAATGGTCTATACGGTCGGTATTAAATAGCGACGAACGCCGTTTAACGCCGTGTACCTCATAACCTTTTTTTAGTAAAAATTCAGCAAGATAAGCACCATCCTGTCCGGTGATGCCGGTAATTAAAGCTACTTTCATTGTAATTGATTAAGTCGGCTGCAATATTATTCAATTTTATTGTAAAACTAATTAGTTATTGCCTTATGTAAGTTCTATTATGCCGATTGTTTAAAAAAGCGCGGTATTTTAGATATTCTCATCATAAACGGCCACTGCTTCTTCAAGTTCGCGATACCATTCTTCGCCGTATTTCCGGGTTAGCGGACCTTTTAAAAATTCATGCACACGCACTTTCAACTCGTCACCAAAACTGCAGGCAGAACTACATATCGTCCAGCGGTCATAATGCAGTACGTCAAACTCGGGATACTTTGTAATACGGATAGGATACAAGTGGCATGAGATGGGTTTTTTCCAGTCGATAACGCCTTCTTCATAAGCTTTTTCAATAGCACATTTGGTTATGCCATTCTCCCAGGTAACATAAGCACATTCTTTATTAGTATCAACGCAGGGAGTTGTATAATCTCCTTCAAAATCGGTTACATAAGCCCCAACCTCCTCAACCGCGGCAATACCTTTTTCGGTCATATAGGGCCTTATTTTCGGATAAATTTCCTCGAGTATATGCAGCTCTTCATGGTCTAAAGGCGCACCCGAATCACCTTCTAAACAACATGCGCCTTTGCACTTGTTTAAATTGCAAACAAAATTCTCGCTCACTACATCGTGGTGTACTAAAACACTACCAACCTCTATCATCTATATTATTTTATGGGGTTAAGGGGATATTTAAGCCCTTTGGCATTGGTTAATTCCATGGTAACACTACCAACTATCAACCCTACATTTGCCTTCACGGGGATACGATTATTATCGTCGGTTATCCACAAATACAATTTACTATCTTTCTTAAAAATATGACCGGCTATTATAGTAGGGTTAAATTTAAGACATCTAAACTTACCGATGGCGCTGTTTATAACCTCCTTGCCGGCATAAGTAATACTCAGTGTATAAATACCATCATCTAAAAAATAGGGCAACACAAACTTATCGCCTACTTTCATTCTGGAAATATCCAACCCACGCGCAAAGTAATAAGCCGATACAAAATCAAATGTCTTCCCTTTGGTAAGGAAAGTACCTTTATTGGCAACGATCTTTCCCTCTGCCTGGTTAAACCTTACCCTATCGGCATGTTTCCAGCTACCCTCTTTCCTGTTCTCTATATACAAATATGGCAACAACGTAGTACGGTCTACATAACTCTCATAGCGGTTACGTACTTTATAAAAAAAATCAAAAGTGCCCGCTGTTTTGCCATCAGCTATAATATGATATGTTGGATGACCGTCTATTTTCTCACCGTCCTCAACGCGTAACGTACCCTCTGCTCCGGTAATAAATCCGTACTTAAACTTATAGCTTAACTGCTCACCGGTTTTAAATACAGGTTCGTTAATGTCCTTTAGCTCCTGGCAAAACCCGGCACTAACACCTAACGCTGACAGTATCAGTAATAAAAAATACTTTTTCATTTAATAGTTATTGCAAAAAGCAATCCAAGTACCGGCTATTATTCTTTCCGCTTATAAATAGGCACGGTGGAGCACGGCTCGCCAAACATCAGGCTTTTCACTATCGGGCTCAGTTTTTTACCTAACTCAACATAGGCGGATACCGGAATATCTATGTCGCCACAGCCTTTAATTACAAGCCGCTGGTCGCGGTACTGTTCTACGTCTACCTTAGTCAACTCCTTTACAAATAAAACAGTTTCTAATGTCTCTAAATCGCCAAAAACAACCTCTTTGGCATAAGGTGCCATACGGTTAGCTAAAAGCAGATAAGCCCAGGCCGGCACTATTGCATCGGCGGTACAGGTAAGGGCCACCAGTTTGTCCTGATATTGTACCCAGTCATGCGCTTTAACAAAGTCGCGAAAGTCTTTTTCGCGTAATATCAGCCCGTGAAACAAATTATCTTTTATATCATAAACCACACGTTCGCCTGCGGTATAAAAATCTGCCGGATCCAGGGTAACTAAACCGCTTTGGGCTACTTTGTTCACAAAGTTTTCTTGTATTTCCATTTTCCTTTTAAAATAAAAATCCGGGATAACGTATTATAAACGCTATCCCGGATACAAAATTACTTTAAATATCGACTACAGCACCCTGGCTCTGTTATCTTTTACATTGTCCTTATCTTTCAATGCTTCAAACAGCTGCCCTTCGGCACGTTGCAATAAGATATTGGTCATTTGCTCTTTCTCTCTTACAGCGTTGGTGAGTGGTGCCGGATTGATAAAGCTATCAACCACCAGTACATAAACACCTTGCTGACCGGCAATTGGCTTAGATATTTTATTAACAGGTAACCCAAATACAGTGCCGACTGGTTTATACTCGGCAGATGAGCCCGGAATAACCGGATTAGCAAAAACTATATTTTGTACCGGAGTAACTTTAGTACCTGCTTTTTGAGCAATCTGGTCTATAGATGATGAGCCATTGGCAGCCGCAGTAAATTTATCGGCCAGCATTTTGCCTTTTACTTGTTTAATCACTTCTGGTTTGATTTTGTCTTTAACCAGATCAAGCGATAAAATACCTTTAGGTTTAATTTCAGTTACTTTGGCCACTACATACTGATCGTCAGCAGTAAAAACCTGATCGCCAATTTCGCCTTTATCAGCTTTAAATATCCAACGTACCAGATCACGGGCTTCAAACAAACCAGGCAATGTTGACGCCGTACCTTGTATATCGTCGGCTTTTTGAATTTTTAAGCCTTCTTTGGTTGCCTCTGCATCAAAGTTATCCTTATTGACAGATGCCAGGAACTTTTGCGCTTTACTATAGGCTGCAGACTGTGTAGCGCTGCTTGCCGTTAATGGCTTATCAACAGTTGCAATCTTAACTACTTTTGATGATCCTTTTTGATCTTGGATCTCAATAAGGTGAACACCGTATTGGGTAGTAACGATTTTCAGGTCGCCTTTTTTACCTTCAAACACGGCGTCATCAAAAGGCTGAACCATTGCGCCACGGCCAAATGTACCAAGGTCGCCACCTTTAACACCTGATGCTTTATCAGCAGAAAAAGTTGTAGCCAGGGCAGCAAAATTTGCTTTTCCTGTTTCGATCAGTTTTTTTAACGAGTCGGCTCTTGCCATGGCTTTTTCCATGCCGCCGGCTTCGCCGGGAGCGATAAGGATGTGTCTGGCTTTTACCGAATCAGGGAACATACGGACAGCAACCAATTTAGACATTTTATAAGATCCGCCTGATTGATACGGGCCATAAATAAATCCCGGATCTTGTTTAAAGACGATGCTGTCGATCTTCGGATCAAGCTCGCCTTTACGCTGCCAGGTTAACGGCGTTTTTGTTTCTGAATTGATCTGAACAAATAACGAGTCGTCTTTTGAGGCGATAAAGTCAGGCAATAATTTAGTCAGCTGATCTTTTACTACTGCCGAGTCGGCTTTTGACGGGGCAGCGTTGAAAGCAACGTAGCTGATCGCTCTTGACTCCTGCTGATTTTTAAACTCATTTTTATGCTCATCGTAATAGTTGCTGTAATCTGCGTCGGTTAACTTAACCTTGTCGTCAGATATAGCAGAGTACTCCAATAAAGCATATTTAAAATTAGCCAGTTTGTTTTTGGCGTCATAATTATCTTTTGCATCAAGCGAGTTAATATAAACACCATTTGACACTAAAGCCATGTATTTTTCAGCACGTTTGGCATCAATCAGATCGGTCACAAAATTTGACCATTGTTCTTTTTGAGGATCACCGTCTTTCATGCTTTTGATAGCGGTTTGCGCATTAGCGACAGCCTGCGGATCAAATTTACCGGTTTGCGGATCGGTAAATGCCTGTACTACGCGAGGATTCGGATTTGAACCCGTCATCATACTTTGGGTTTCAACGCCACCTACAGTAAGGCCTAATTTATCAACTTCTTTTGATAAAATGGCTTTACTAACCAGTTGATTCCAGGTGTTTTCCTGTATATAGGTGGTAATCTGCGAAGTTGTGCGGCTTTGGCCTGATTGCGCTTTAAACTGCGCAAGATTCTGCTCAACAGCTGCATTAAATTTATCCAGCGGAATCTTTTCGTCGCCAACAGAACCTAATTCGTTATTATCACCCTTAAAAAAAGATCCTCCGCTTCTTACCGCTTCAGTAGCAATAAATGCGAAAAGCGAAAGTCCGATCACACCTGCGACAATTTTACCCATCCGGTCGCGCAGATAACCCATTATAGCCATAAACTTATTCTATGTTGTTTTAGTAATGTAATATTCTTAAAAAGAGGGCGCAAGATACAACTTTTAGTAAAATTTTATCATACAATTTTTTATGATAAACACAGCTTACTTTCCGGGGAAGTCTGAGACGTTAAATGAGCCTGTGGATTGTTTCATTTGCGGATACTGCAATTTATCATCACTGGTAAAGTTTATTCCGTTTAAAATGTCGCCGTTAGCCATTATAATTTGCACCGGCTTGTTAGAATACATCGTTTTTTTTGTCGGATCCCAGATTAATTCATCAGATTTAAATGTATCGCCCTTTTTGGTAGTATAAACTACGTGATGGTAAAACTCAACCTTTTGATCCACGGTGTGATATACGCCCGAGTCGGCTACTATATTAGCTGATTCCTGTGCACTATAATCATAAAATACAATTTTTACGCCTTTAGGTAATATATTAATAGGATCTGAAATATCGAAATGAACCATTACGGGGGCGGTCATTCTGCCTTTTACAATAGCTGAGTCGCTATAAATTACATCAACGCCTTTGGTTGTGTCAACTGGCTGGCTTACATATTTAGCTGATATTTCTTTGATCTTATTCAGGTCATTCTCGCACGCACTCAGTAACAGCATGCTTAAAAGCAATGCCGGCAAAATGAAGGATAACACCTGCTTTAACCGACTATGCATCACTCAATTAATCAAATTTGTAACGTTGGAACCACTTGTCATTAAGTGTAAAACCTAATCTGAAGTTTATAAAATTTTCTTTTACCAGGCCATTATTAAGAGTTCCCCGCTGACCAAACTCGGCAGATAAGTTCAATTTATAGAAACTGGTTTGCGAACCTCTGAGTGGTATACCAACACCCACATTAACAGACTTTGCTTTAATGTTGGTATAACCCGAGCCGTTAACATTAGGTACGTTATAATAAGTATTATCAAGCATTAAGCCAAAACGGTAATCTAAGGTAGCCAGCCAGCTGTGTAATGAGTTAATGTCAGGTGTATACTGGCCGCCAATATTAAAGGTACTGTTGTTAACCATGCCTGCGTTGGTACCGTCAATGCGCAAGTCGGCCCATTTACCCATGGAGTAATCAACTCCAACCAGGAATTTCAAGTCTTGCTGATATGATATCCCGAAGTGATGTATTTGAGGCAGTTGTATTTTTGATTGATTATTTTGCTGATTAACAACCGAGTCAAGATCAACATTACGATTGCCGTCAACATCAAAGGTATAATGGCTAATAATGTAGCTGCTTTTTGAGGTAAGCTGTGTGCCGGCCGACCCCGAATAACCCAAAACCAAGTGCCGTGTAAGCGACATATCATAAATGTATTGGAAGCCGTAATCATAATTAAAGCCACCAATAGCGTTATTACGCTCAACACTGGTATTTAAAGCCCCGGTTAATTGCGGCATTTCAACCTGCTGCGTGTGTTTAATATTGCCAAATATATAAGAAGCATTGATACCGAATAAGAAACTGCGCGCTATAGTAAAGCCGTAACCAAAATAAGCTTTATTTAGCCCCCCTTCGCCGCTATAAACGTAATTGGTGGCGTTTGTATCAACTGCCGAGCCGCTTCCGTATCCCTTAATTGATTTGGTGTAATTATAACCCACCTGGCTGTAAGGCATTAAACCAAAACTTAACGCAGAACCGGTGGTAACCGGTATGGCAAACGCTAAATGACTCATCCGGAAATTAGAATTTTTTTGTGTTGATTGCCCGGCTTGGCTTAACGATAGTTTATTAACATAAATGCCCGCATCAATGGTGGTAAAAGATATGGCTCCGTATGAGGCTGGATTTTGCGGGTTGATGCTTGAATACCTGTTTATGGTATTTACCCCGGTAGATATACCACCCATAGCCTGATTTTGCGGCAATGTCATAGGTACAAGGTCACCCAAGCCATATTGCGAGTAAGGCGAGCTTGTTGTAGCCGTTGATTGAGCGCCGGCTTTAAATACAATAACCGTCAATAAAAATGTTATAAAGAGCTTGGTATATTTAATCATTATGCTTTTTGTGTAGCTGCGTTTAATCCTTTAAGAACCAGGTATGGTTCATTTTTTATATAGGGGGCAAAGATGCTATTTTTTAACAGGCTATCAAAAAAAATACCGTCGCCCCCGGTTAGTATAATATTTAATTGCTGCTTGTTATAGGCATAACTTTCAATAAAGCCCAGCAGCTCAAATTTAATTCCGTTTTGTACCCCAGACCGTATTGCAGTTTCAGTGTCGTCGCCACTGTTGTTATCAAACCCGGCGTCCGGCTTAACCACCGGCAGCGCCGAAGTATAGTGGTTAAGTGCATTATAACGCATATTTAGCCCCGGCGATATACTGCCGCCGAAATAATTACCATCGGTATCAACCCAATCATAAGTAATACAAGTGCCACCGTCAATCACCAGGTTATCTGCAGCGGGATATAAATGGCGTGCCCCTATAACGCCTGCCAGCCTGTCCAGGCCTAAAGTATCCGGTGTACGGTAATGGTTGCGGATACTCGTGGTCATTGCTGTATTAAAATATGTCAGCGGTATTTTTTGCTTCAATACCGGCTCCCATTTCTGGCTTTGTTTTTTTACTGACGATATGATTGCCTTCTCAACGTTATATTGATCCAAAAAACCTTGAATTGATGCGGTGTCAAGCACCTCAAAATGTTCAATATAAACCAGCTTGTCCTGCTCAAATATGGCTGCCTTGGTAAAAGTATTCCCGATATCGACAACCAGAACAGGCATCAGGCCCTAACTATTGACAGGATAGATTCAAAAATCGCCAGGCCGTCTTCATTAGCCAGTACAGCATCGGCAGCGCGCTCGGGGTGAGGCATAAAGCCAAATACGTTCCGGTCTTTATTGGTTACACCTGCTATATTTTCTAATGATCCGTTAGGATTGGCATCAGGGGTTACATTGCCAGATTCATCGCAATAACGGAACAATATCTGATCATTATCTTTTAATGATTGCAATAACTCAGCATCTGCAAAATAGTTACCCTCGCCATGGGCTACCGGTATTTTAAGTGCACGCTCGGGATTAATTTGCGAGGTAACCAACGAATTTGTCGTTTCAGACTTCATGTGGATATTGCGGCAAATAAACTTACGGTTGGTGTTGTGTAATAAAGCGCCAGGTAATAAACCGGCTTCTGTTAATATCTGGAAACCATTGCAAATACCCAGTACATAACCGCCATTGTTGGCAAACTGAATTACCTGCTGCATAATTGGCGAAAAACGGGCAATAGCGCCAGAGCGTAAGTAATCGCCAAAAGAGAAGCCGCCCGGCAATATAATAAATTCGGCACCTTGCAGGTCATGATCTTTATGCCAAAGTCTCACCACCTCTTGACCCATTACTTTTTCTAATACGTGTATGATGTCTTCATCACAATTAGATCCCGGAAATATTACAACTCCAAATTTCATCAGCTATGCGTTTTTTGTTTTGTTCTGCGGGGTTATACAACAACCACAGAGATTTGATGCCACAAATCTAATATAACAGCCGAAATTTGAACGAATGTAAAAGTTAAAAAGTGTTAAACTGAAAATAAACAATACCTGCAAGCAATATAAAAAACAAGCTTTCATAAAACCAGCGGGCGCCGGCATACAGAAAATAATAGGCAAAAAATATACTTAGCGGGATAAGGCATAATAAAAAATGTGTTAGCGAAAACTGCGCCTTTACATAGAAGGATAGCCCTGTGATCAAGAAAATTACGAACAATAACTGGAACGATTTACGTATCTGCACATAACTTCTGAAGAATATTTGCTGTATACGTACAATGCCTAACATAAATATGATAACAACTGGTATCAAGACCAGGTAGTTGTAGTAATTAATGCTTATATGGGTAGGAAATTTGGTAGCCAGTGGTGTCCATATATTTGAAAACTGAGGAAGTTTATTACGCAAATAGTAGATCACCGCCAAAAAGAAAAACACGGTAGCATAACCCATAATACCGATAATCCACTCGCGCCAGTAAAATGGCCTGAAAAGCATGAGCGCCACCCATATCGCCAAAAACAAGTAGATAAATGGAAAATAAATGAGCGAGCCTATAGCAACAATCATCCCCAGATCATATGTGATAGATTTTGCATCATCACCTTTATACAGATCAAATAGCTTATACAGCATCCATATCAGTAAAAAGTTACAGATAAGCGGGGGGCTCAAAATCAGGAACGGCGTAAATAAACCAGACAGTGTTACATACATTAACGCCGGCAAGAAACTGGGCTTACCTAACAAACCAAACTGGCTGGTTAGCCTATTCACAAGTAACGCCTGTATAAAAACCAGCACCGCAGCCAAAAACACGTTAAGTAATGGCGGAAAATCATACTGATAAGCGCCCGGCGCCAGCAAACGGGCAAACGGTTCAAGATAAGTGAACTCTAACCTCGCAGGAACGTTGTAAATAAACCCAATGCGCAACAGAAACAATAAAATACCCAGCCATACAATATTAAGCGGGTTATAGGTTCTGAATACGTTTATCATGACTGCAATATTAGCAGAAAAATAGGGGATGTTAAAATAGAGGGGGATATTAATTGTTGCCCTGTCTTTCTATTCTGTCCTTGAATTACTAAATCCTCACAGCAATGACAAATTGTTTTTTTAGCGCCCGTAGCGCTTTACCATATCATGCACAATACCAGCCGTTTCATCAGGAAAATCGACCCATACGCGCTCATCGCTTTTTATCCAGCTATTAAGGCGTTTTACAAATGTATTGTCGATGGCTTGCACTACAGGCACGCCCAGGCGCGAGGCGGCCAGGGCGTTACACTGCTGTTCGTACTGGCCCTGCATCGGTATCATCATTACCTTTTTTTGCAGGTATAGCGCCTCGGCAGGGCCTTCAAAACCGCCGCCGGTGAGCAGGCCGTCACAACTGGCCAGGCTGATGTTAAAACCTTCGTTATTTACGGGTATTACCTGTACATTACCATCTGTATAGCCCCTTTTTTGACGTTTAGAGAAAACGTGCCAGTGCACATCTGTTTGTTTAAGCAGCGCTGTTAACTTCTTATCGTCGTATGCAGGCAGATAAACCGTGTAATGCCCCATGTTGCTGGTTTGCAGATTACGTATCTCGCTCCGAATGACCGGTGTGTGGATAAATTCGTCATACTGCTCAAAGTGAAATCCAACATGATGGGTAGTAGGCGAATAATAATTAAGCACCCACGCACCATAATTAAACCAACCGGACTTTGGACGTGGAGCTTTTGGCGATAAAAACGCACATTGGTGACTTAAAGAAACGGAAGGTATACGTTGCAGTTTGCAAGCCCAGGCGCTAACAGGTTCAAAATCGTTAATAATCAAATCATAGTCTTTAAGTGGCAGACTATGCATATCACGCCACATTTGCGGGAGATTCATAAGCTTGTAGGTTGCCCATCTGTCAACGCCGCCTTTTGTACCAAACACAAAACTAAGACCGTGGAATTTATATTTTACAGGTTGTGCAAGCGTAACCTCGGCTTCGGTACCACTTACCAGTAGGTCAAGCTCGCCATATTTTTGCAGCAAGGGCACAATCTCGCGTGCGCGGCTGATATGGCCGTTGCCGGTTCCTTGTATGGCGTAAAGTATTTTCATGAAATAGCACCGGCAAGTTAACAAACATCAGGCTTAAAAAATACAACCAACTCCACTAGTAGAGTAAGAATTGCAAAATGCAGTTGATCTTTATTAAAAATTCCGACTTGCTACACATCTGGCCAGGCTTAATAAATTAGCCCACCAAGGTTGTTTTTGTCTTAATTAAACAAGTAGCTCACCGTTAAAGCAAAACCGCTGTTTCTTTCGCCGTTCATTAAAATACCGTTGCCGTTGCCGGGACTTTGAAAATCACGGGTGTAGTGCAGGTTTAAGCCAAAGTTTTTATAAAAATTATAGCCCACGCCTAAATTGCCGCCAATTAAAACTTTTGTGAACCCGTTATTGGTATAATTGCTGCCATTTACAATATCAAAACTACCAACCTCACGACGGGTGGTACCTTGTGATAAAAAGAATGATGCCTGCGGACCTGCGGCTATGGTAAGCTTAGGAACAGGTTTAAACGTAATTAAAAGCGGTAATTCTAAGTAGTCAATCTCTCCATCAACCATAGTAGTATTAGAAGCAACAATCGCATTTTTTAATTTACCACCTTTTTGGGTAAATAAAGCTTGGGGCATAAAAGATAATTTATTGTTTATAGGCAGGTCGGCATATAATCCGATTTGTAGTCCGATTCGATAATGGTAACCGTTTACAGTGCCATTTTTGTTCATCGAGCCCAAGGTCATATCATCAACGCCTACTTTAAAACCAACACGTGGTTTGGTATTTTGAGCATAGGTTTTGTTGATACCGGCAAATGTTGCAGCGCAGACAATCATGCCAGAGAGTATAAAGTTTTTCATTGCATTTGTTTTTAGGTGATAAGTAGAATTGATTAACAAAAAGATTATTGAGAAATTAAAACAGATAGCCCGCGGTAAGTGCAAAGCCCTCGTTTTTAGCGCCTTTCTCTGCCCCGGCACTATTCTTGACTATTTTTTGAAAATCAAAAATATAGTTGAGGTTTATACTGGCATGATGGTTCAGGTAATAACCCAATCCTAAGTTGCCGCCAATTATCGCTTTCTGGAAATCATTTGTGCTGGTATTACTAAAATCTTGCGGCATATTGCCAATATTTTGAGTGTAACTTGTTTTTTGTGACAACAATAAAGCTAACTGCGGCCCTGCACAGAAAGAAAGGCTTGAATTAACTTTAAAACCAAACAGAACAGGTATGTCAAGGTAATTTATCAGAATTTTCGAGCTACCGCCAGAGCTTTGGCCTCCAAAACTTGAAGAAGGTTGATCTTCATTACCGCCCTTTTGAGTAAATAAAAATTGAGGCACAATATAGAATTGTTTGCTTACGGGAATCTCGGTAAACACGCCCGCCTGCACACCAATACGGTAATTATATTTAATAGCACTGCCTACTGATGTGGTTGTGGTGATGGACATCAGATCGGCGCCGACTTTAAGGCCTAAGCGGGGTTGTGTATTTTGTGCAAAAGATGGATTAATGCCAGCAAATGCTACTGCGCAGACCACCGCGCATGATAGGATAAGGTTTTTCATAATAGGTTTTTATTAAGTTACGAGTCGCAATATAGTTATTGATCGAAAAAATCAATAAAAACCTACACTAAAATTTTCTCTTAATGATATAATAATTGATAAAAACCTATAATACTTACAACAAAATCTTCCCTTACGATTGCTCCTGCCTGAACCTTTCAAGCAATAAATTTACATCCATCTTAGCGTCAAGATCTTCGGCATCAGTATGATCATCGTCTTCTTCAGTTTCTTTTTTGAAATCTTCGGGGCGATATTTAAAGATATTCCAGTTGCCCTGATGATATTCTAAAGCGGAGAGACTTTCTACCCAGTCGCCGCTGTTGAGATACAATACTTTGCCGGGCTTATCGGTAGCGGTAATTTCCCTGATCTCGGCCTGGTGAATGTGACCGCAGATGACATATTGATATTCTTTATCCACAGCCAGATCGGCAGCGGTTTGCTCAAACTGGTTAATGAATTTAACTGCATCCTTAAACTTTGCTTTGATCTTTTGCGAAAAACTCATCTTCTCGCGACCTATAGCGGTAAGCAGCCAGTTGGTAAAACTGTTCAGAATAATTAAAGTATCATAACCGATAGCACCTAATTTGGCTAACCATTTGGAGTGCTGCATGGTAACGTCAAAAACATCGCCATGGAAGATCCACGCTTTTTTGCCGTCAATGTTCAATACCACCTTGTTCATGAGTTTAAACGAGCCCAGATCAAAGTCGGCAAATTTACGGAGCATCTCATCGTGATTGCCGGTTAAGCAATACACCGGGATACCCTCAGTAATAAATTTCATAATACGGCGCACCACTTTCATGTGCGACTCAGGCCAGTATGATTTGCTGAATTGCCAGATGTCAATAATGTCGCCATTCAGGATCAACATCTTGGGTTTAATACTTTTCAGATACTTAAGCAGCTCTTTGGCATGGCAGCCATAAGTGCCCAAGTGCACATCGGAAATAATTACGATATCAACTTCGCGTTTAGCCATGAAAGTTTTGGGGGATAATAATCTGGCCGGGAATTTCTACCGGAAAATTTACATACTAGTCCAGAGCATAAGCGATTATTCTTCGCTCTTTTCTTCATCTACAGTAAGTTCATATGGGCTAAAGTAAAATACCCCTACCATAGCAAGAAGTATTATGACAACCATATATGCGTACTCAAATTGCATAACCTTAAATTTTAGCAAAGTTCAGATTCTCAGATTATTTTAACATTAAGACTCTGTTAAATATAAAAGGTTTCATCAATCAGAAAATTTATTTTTTATGCGATCGATTTGTTTGAGATGATGTTTTAAATGTATCAATGTAAACTTGAACCATTGCTTACCGTTAAGCATCCCCAGGCGAGAGTGTTTGATTTTATGTATACCGCTTTCGTCGGCGATATGCGGAGTAATGGCATCTATACGCCGGCGACATTTAATAATAAGATTACGGGCATCTTCTTTACTGATCTTGGTGACCGTCATTTTTGAGGCTTCAACTATCGGCGTTGCCACCCGAAAAGGGAATCGCCGAAAAAACAAAACAAACCGCCCCATCAAGCTTAACCCTTTGCGGGTGGTTTCACAGGTGCCATTTATACAACGCTCAACCGCAATTGAAGCGACCAGTGTAGCCTGTAAAATGTGCGAATATATTTCGGCTATGGACCAGCCACCAGCTTTGGGCGACGCGGCAAATTGCTCGTCGGTTAAAGTGTCCAGCAAATCACGGTAAGTATCAAGTGTTTGGTCGATGGCTTTATGTTCGGCACTTATATTCACAGTCAATAGATTGAAATTACTCCGAAATCAAACTTAAAAAATTAGACCTATAACAGTAAAGTTAATTCTTTCAGATCACTAATCTGCACTTTTACTTCATCGGGCTTTGGTGTGTTGAAGGGATTAAAATAGATGGCATCCATACCATAATTTAAAGCGCCAAGTACATCGGCCTCCAGGCTATCCCCTATCATTACACTTTGCTCTTTAGTAGTGCCCGCCAGGTTAACGGCATGCTCAAAAATTGCTTTATCGGGTTTGTTAATGCCTACCAATTCAGAAATAACAATGTGGGTAAAATATTTACTCAAACCTGTGCCATTGATCTTGATATCTTGCGATTCTTTGAATCCGTTGGATATTAAATGCAGCTGGTATTTATCGCGCAGGTATTCCAGCGTTTCATGCGCGTTCGGAAATAAGTTGGTTTTGGTTGGACATAACCTTACGTAGGCATCTTCGAATCCCACAGGTATCACGTCAGGATGTACGCCCAGATCTAAAAAAGTTTGCTTGAAACGCGCTTCGCGCAGGGCCTCTTTGGTAATATTGCCCAAATGATATTCGCGCCAAAGGCGGTGATTGTTTTCAGTATAGGTTTCAATAAAAACAGCTGCCGATGTTAAACCAATATCATTCAGGCGGTGAGTGAGATACAGTTCATGCAGCGCCTCTTCGGCATTTTTATCGAAATCCCAAATGGTATGATCAAGGTCAAAAAAGATGTGTTGATATTTGCTCATCTGCGAGCAAAGTTAAGGTTTTAAAATCACAGCAACCAGCCGGGAGCTGCTACTGTACCGTTATCTGAATGAGTACGATATACTGCCCTCCTGACTCACCGGCGCATGTTTGGCCTTGTTAAATTTCATATCTCCGACAGCATCCACTACTTTGCGTACAAAACGCCTGTCCATTACGGTTGTATGCAGGCGGTCGGCTTCAGCCCAGGTAACGTCGCCTTTGCGGTTCATTTTAAAATCGACGGTTACAGTGCCATAAGCATGACCTAGTTTATTAATACGAGCCTGCATGATAATGCTTCGTCCACGTGGGATGTGCACACTTTCGCGCTTAGGTAATTTTTGAGCAAAAGCTGTTGTGCTGCCCGCAAGGAGCAGTATAGTTAAAAATTTGGTGACAGATATTTTCATAGCGTTGTGAATTATATCGGATTAACTCTTTTGGCACCTGGATTGTTTAATCGAAAATAGATTAATCAATAAATCCGGCATCACACCCAACTCCTAATTCTTCTCTCCAAAAGCCAAATCCCCTGCATCGCCTAAACCCGGTACGATGTATGATTTGCTGGTCATCTCCTCATCCACCGCACAAACCCATATTTTAGCTTTAGGTAGGTTAGCTTTTACATGGGCAATACCTTCGGCACTGGCAATAACTGCAGCAATATGCAGCGAGGTAATTTGATAGGTAGCCAGCAATTCTTTACATACATCCACAATACTCTGGCCCGTAGCCAGCATGGTATCGCACAAAATAAAACTCCGGCCGTCAAGGTTTGGGCTTGATATATGGTCTATCTGTATTGTAAAAGCACCCGACCGTTTAACCTTGCGACAGGCGGTAATAAACGCCGACTCGGCATCGTCAAAAAAGTTCAAAAACCCCTGGTGCAACGGCAGCCCGGCGCGCAATATGGTGCCTAGTACCGGTGTTTCTGCCGGGAGCTTTAATGGGCAAATGCCTAGCGGCGTTTGCACCTCTGTCCATTTATATTTTAACGATTTGCTGATCTCATAAGCCAATATCTCGCCAAGCTTTTCCTGATTGTGCCTGAAACGCTGTTTATCCTGCTGCACCTGACTATTGCGCATTTGGGCCAAAAAAACATTAGCAATAGTGTCTGTTTTATTCAGTACGAAAACCATGGGCTTGGAGTTAGGAGGTTATAGATCAGTGATTAGTCGGATTGGTTAATACGTAAATTTAATTAATCCTCGTACAAAAACTAATCCGCAAAATAATTTTTATATGCTGACATAGGGTTGTCGCCGGGCTATGTTTATTTCGCTGAACATTAAACAGTCATAATCGTTATTACTAATCTCTAACCTCTGATTAACTGATCGGTAATCAGTATTTTTGTAAAAATGGACTTTAAATTAACATCTCAATATAAACCCACCGGCGACCAGCCTGAGGCCATACGCCAACTGGTTGAAGGTGTAAACAACGGCGACCCCTTTCAAACGCTGCTCGGTGTTACCGGCTCAGGTAAAACTTTTACGGTAGCCAATGTGATACAGCAAACGCAAAAACCCACACTAATATTAAGCCATAATAAGACACTGGCCGCGCAGTTGTATGGCGAATTCAAGCAGTTCTTCCCCGAAAATGCAGTAAATTACTTTGTGTCCTATTACGACTACTATCAGCCGGAGGCATTTATTCCTACTACCAATACCTATATCGAAAAAGATCTGCAGATCAATGACGAGATTGAAAAATTGCGTCTGCGTACTACTTCTGCCTTAATGAGCGGGCGTCGCGACGTGATCGTAGTATCGTCTATTTCTTGTATCTACGGTATGGGTAATCCAGAGGACTTTGCTAACTCGGTGTTTAAGTTTGCGGTAGGTACACGCATCAGCCGCAATGCTTTTTTACACCGATTGGTAGAGATATTATACTCACGCACCACTGCCGATTTTAAACGCGGCACGTTCAGGGTTAAAGGCGATACGGTCGACATTTTTCCGGCATATATGGATCATGCCTACCGTATTTCTTTTTTTGGCGATGATATAGAGGAATTAAGCACCTTCGATATTCAAACCGGAAAAACGCTGGAGAAAATGACACATATGGTGCTTTATCCGGCCAACTTATATGTTGCCCCGCGCGATCGTTTTACGCAATCAATCTGGGCCATACAGGAGGAATTGGAGACCCGAAAAAAGCAATTTATTGACGACGGTCGATATCTGGAAGCCAAGCGTCTGGAAGAAAGAGTTAATTACGATTTAGAGATGATCCGCGAGCTGGGTTATTGCTCGGGTATTGAGAATTACTCACGATTTTTTGATGGTCGTCAACCAGGTGCGCGCCCATTCTGTTTATTGGATTATTTCCCTGACGACTACCTGATGGTGATTGATGAAAGCCACGTAACTGTTCCGCAAATACGGGCCATGTATGGTGGTGACCGTTCGCGCAAAATATCATTGGTTGACTATGGTTTCCGGCTGCCTGCCGCGCTGGATAACCGCCCGCTTAACTTTACCGAATTTGAACGACTGGCGCCACAAACTATTTATGTAAGTGCTACCCCTGCTGATTTTGAATTAGAAAAATCGGGTGGGGTGGTGGTTGAGCAGGTGATACGCCCGACAGGATTGTTGGATCCGGTAATTGATGTTCGTCCGGTGATTAACCAGGTGGATGACCTGCTTGACGAAGTAGATAAAACCGTAAAAATGGGCGATCGGGTATTGGTAACTACCCTTACCAAACGCATGGCCGAAGAACTGGCCAAATACATGGACCGGCTTGGTATCAAGTGCCGGTATATCCACTCGGAAGTTAAAACCCTGCAACGCGTAGAGATATTGCGCGACCTGCGTTTGGGCGTATTTGATGTGCTGATTGGTATTAACCTGCTGCGCGAAGGGCTTGACCTGCCCGAAGTGTCGTTGGTGGCAATTTTAGATGCAGACAAGGAGGGTTTTCTACGTAGTGAACGGTCCTTGATACAGACCATTGGCCGCGCTGCACGTAATGACCGTGGACGGGTAATTATGTATGCCGATAAGATCACCGACTCGATGGACATCACCATGAATGAAACCGCACGCCGCCGCGAGAAACAGATTGCTTACAACGAGAAACATGGTATAACGCCAACAACTGTAGGTAAAACCAGAGCCGAGATCATCGAACAAACCTCGGTGGTCGACTTCCAGGGCGGTGTACAGAAAGCTTATGTAGAGACCGAAACACTCACGTTGGCTGCCGACCCTATTGTTCAGTACATGTCAAAAGCCGACTTGAAGAAATCAATCGATAATACTAAAAAAGACATGCTGGCCGCCGCCAAGGATATGGATTTCCTTCGTGCCGCCAAACTGCGCGATGAGATGTTTGCTTTGGAGAAAATGATGGAAGAAAAGTTTGCATAAAGCAATTGTAATGCTGTGCGATAGCCCGGCAATGACATAACGTTTAATAGGCTTCGTTATCATATATCTTAAATGACAATCCGCTGATGTAACAAGCTTAACATACGGCCGTCTTAAACTAAAGGCTCAATCATAACGAAACAATTTTGACGTTATAATAATTATATTTGCAGCCGCTTTAACAGCAAGAACTTAAGTAATGGAATATATACTTCATTTTATATTTTACGTAATTGCAATATTATATCTGGTAAGGGCTTTACTGCGATGGGCAATACCCGCACTTTTTCAAAGCGTGGTAAATAAGGCTCAGCAACAACACCAGCAAGCTAATTATCAAGGTCGCCGGCAAGAACAAGCCGGACGCATAAAGGTTGATTACGTTCCCGAAAAAAAAGATAAAAGCAATTTCACAGATAAGGCAGGCGAGTTTGTCGACTATGAAGAGGTAAAATAAAAGCCTATGGAACCTAGAAGGGAGTTATTTACACGCAGACGCCGGCATAACAATACCCCAAAGTATGTATTGCTGATCATTGCTAACTACGTTGTTTTTTGCGCCCTTATTACGCTCGATTCAAAGTTAAACTGGTTCTTCTTCCTGACTATCGGCCTGCTTGTGGTTTATAACTACTTTAACATCCGCAGAAATATTGAGGAGTATACCAAGCCTATAGTTATCTCCTATATCGTCAGCATAATCGTGCTTATTATTCTATTTTTTCTTGCTCACAGCCAGATGGCATAAATCCTTTTCAACAATAATTCCTATTGTCAGGCAATTTTCTATTTTTGAGCATTAATTATTATCAATTTAAACGAGCCTAAATGAGCAACTGGTTTAAGCGCAACGGCATTCATTTTGCCATCGGCGCCATTTTTTTTGTTATATGCTTTCTGTATTTAACGCCTGCCTTTCAGGGGAAAGTACTGGGTCAGGCTGACGTAATCGGCGCGCGATCAACCACTACCGAAATTGAGGCCTACAAAGCCAAAGACACCACCATACTCTGGACCAACCAGATATTTGGCGGTATGCCAGCATTCCAGTTATGGGCTCCTTATAAAGCCAATATTACTACACACGTTATTCATGCCTTGAATACGGTGTTCCCCAACCCTATTGATACCTTGCTGCTATTTTTATTCGGTACTTACTTTTTATTCATTGTATTAAAAGTTAATCCCTGGCTGTCAGCAGCGGGTGCTGTAGCTTTTACATTTTCGTCGTATAACATTATCTTGCTGGTAGCCGGACATTCTAACCAGGCATTTGCCATAGCTTATTTTGCACCTTTACTCGGTAGCATTTTGTTAGCTCTTCGTGGCAAACCTATTCTGGGAGGCGCTCTTACCGCGCTTTTCTTGTCGTTGGAGATACGCGCCAACCACGTACAAATGACCTATTACCTTATGCTTGCTATTCTTATTTTAGCAGGCATTGAGCTTTACCACGCTATTAAAGCTAAAACACTTAATAATTACCTTAAATCATTAGCCTACCTGGGCGGTGGTTTAGTAATTGCTTTAATGGTAAATGCTTCTATACTTTGGAGTACCTATGATTATGGTAAAGACACGATACGTGGCCAGTCTAACCTGACCCAACATACCACCGAACCAAGCACCGGTTTGGCTAAAGATTATGCTTACCAATGGAGCCAGGGCGTTACCGAGTGTTTTACCTTCCTGGTACCAAATGCTTACGGTGGCGGTAGCGGCACTGAACACCTCGACCAAAATTCGGCAACAGCCAAAGTTTTCACACAGATGGGACAGCCGGAAGATCGCGCTGTAGGCATTGCCAACCAGATTGCCTCCGGCTCGTCGCAAATAGGGTTACAGGGACTTGGCACTTACTGGGGCAATAAACCCGGCACCAGCGGGCCATTCTATTTCGGCGCTGTTATCTGTTTCTTATTTGTTTTTGGTTTGTTGATTGTAAAGAGCCGCCTGAAATGGTGGATACTTGCTACCGTTATCTTAACCATGCTGTTGTCATTCGGGGGTAACTGGCCGGTGGTTTCAGATCTGTTCTTTAATTACTTCCCGCTGTACAACAAATTCAGGGTAGTTGAATCTATATTATCGGTCGCCGGACTTTGTTTCCCAATTCTGGCCTTCCTGGCGTTGAAAGAAATTATCGAAGCGCCCGACAGCAAAGAAATATTTAAAAAGCTGAAACTGTCTTTCTACATTGTCGGCGGCTTGTTATTAGTTTTAATTGTAGTGCCTGAGCTTTTATTAAGCTTCAGATCGACCGAGCAGGCTAACAGCGTAACTAATCTTACGCAAGCTCTACAAAATGATTCCCGGACAGCTCAAGCGGTTTCAAGCGCTATTGTACAAGACCGTATAAGCCTTGAAAAAGCCGATGCCATACGCTCACTGATATTTGTTGTTGTTGCATTTGGTTTGCTGTTCGCCTTTGCTAAAAAGAAAATCAACGCCACCATTTTGTCGGTTGGCTTCCTGGTATTGGTTTTGGCTGATATGTGGCAGGTTGACAAACGCTATTTGAAATCTGAAGACTTTGCTGACAAACAGGAATCTGTAACGCCACAACCGCGTGAGGTTGATCAGTTTATCCAGCGAGATGCTGATCCTGATTTCAAGGTGTTCGACGCAACAGCACCTTTGTTATATGACACACATAACCCGTTCTTTCACAAATCGTTTGGTGGTTACTCTGCGGCCAGATTAAAACGCTACCAGGAAATCATCGACAATCAATTTACCAAAAGCGTAAACCATGATGTATTGGATATGATGAATGTGAAATACATTATCACTGCCGATCCGAAAACCCAAAACGTAACGATGCAGGCAAACGCTACCGCTTGCGGCCATGCATGGTTTATACAAAAAGTTAAATATGCTAAAAATGCCGATGAGGAAATGCAGGCCATCAGCAGTTTTAACCCTAAGGAAGAAGCTATTATTGATCAGAAATACAAAAGTCTTATCAATGAAAAAGATGCTTTACTGGATACCAATGCTACCATTAAATTGGTGAACTACAGTCCCGACCACATGACCTATCAAAGCAGTTCAAGCGGTTCGCAAATTGCAGTATTTTCTGAGGTTTATTATGACAAGGGCTGGAAAATGTATATCGACGGGCAGGAAGCTCCTTATTTCCGTGCCGATTACATTTTACGTGCTGCACAAATACCGCTGGGTAATCACAAGGTTGAGTTTATCTTCCACCCGGCATCATATTATACCGGCGAGACTATTTCAATGGTAGGATCTATCTTACTGGTATTGTCCCTGGGTTTTGCGGGCTATATCGAAAACAAAAAGAAAACCACACCGCCGGCTAAGGCAGCAAAAGCATAAACAAGACAGGCGATGAGTGATCATCGCCTGTCTTGTTTTTATTACCGCCTGGTTAAGTGTCTACACTTGCGATTGATGCGAAGTGTGCGCAGACGCTTGAACAGGCGCGGGGTGTAGATACGATTTAGTCGTTTGTTCGGCGGTGTTTAAACCAATACCGACCCAGGTTAAAGGCAATGACTACATGATTCAGCAATGTTGGTATCAAACCATAATGCCGTTTCATAATGTCAAAACGCTCCACCAAACTTTGGCGGTGCTTGAATTTTGACATGCCACCTACTTTATATTTGGCCACGTATTGATGCACGTTGACGATGGTCTTAGCTTTTTTAGCAGCATTCAGTATCCAATCAATATCGGCACTTAACTGATATTTTGGATCATAAGCTTTTACCAGGGAGCGTTTGATGTAGATAGCCTGGTGACTGATGCTCATGCCATATTTAAAATCGCGCCAGCTAAAGTTTTCAGGGGCTTTATGGCGGCGCTGGCCAAGGCTTTTATTATTAACGCCAATCATTTCTGTTTCGCCATAATAAATATCGGCATTGGGTGTGGTAGCAAACACATTGGCTACGGTATCTGTAGCATAAAACTCATCGGCCGAGTTCATAAAGATCATGTAATCGCCCGTAGCAAGGCCCAGGCCTTTGTTCATGGCGTCGTAGATCCCTTTATCCGGCTCGCTAACCAGCATGGCTATTTTTTCTTTATATTTTTCGATGATCTGCAGGGTGCCATCGGTTGAGGCACCATCGATCACGATATATTCAATATGCTGGTAGGTTTGGTTAATAACCGACAGCAGCGTGCGCTCAATATCAGCCGCGTTATTATAAACCACGGTGATGACACTCAATATAGGCTGCCCGCTTTTCATTTATTGAGTAATGATTGATAAACGTTGATATATTGTTGCGCGACCTTTTCGTTGGTATAATTATCCAACACCTTTTGCCGCGCGTTGGCCGATAGCTTGACAGTAGCTTCGTTTAATACTTCGCCTAAGCCTTTGGCCATGTCGGCAGCATCTTTAAAAGCAGCCAGGTAACCGTTTTGCTGATGGTCGATCATCTCAGGAATGCCTCCGGTTTCAAACGCCACCACGGGCGTTCCGCAGGCCATGGATTCCATAATAGTATTGGGCAGATTATCCTCCAGCGATGGTGTTACAAAAACATCAGCCACGCTATAAACCTCAGCAAGTTCTTGTTGCGATGTGATTAAATGCAGCTGATGCACGGTAAAGTGCAGCTGAGATATGTCAAAGTCTTTGTTTTTGCCAAAGATGATAATTTCTATTTTTTCGCTACCAGCATATTGACCTTTAAGGATACTCAAGGCTTCCACCAGGTAACCGATACCCTTACGGCGATCATTAATATTGGCAGCCCCAAACAAAATAATTTTAGCTTGGGGGTCGATACCGCGCTTTTGACGGGCGGCAATTTTATCTTTTGGCGAAAAAATATCAATATCGACAGGATTAGGTATCGCTTCGATCCTGAAGTTTTTGATCAACGAGCTTTGTTTAGCTATACTTGCCAGCCATTTACTGCAAGTTATAAAAGTGACATTTGTTGCACCGGCATACATGGCCGCTTTACGTAGCCAGCCCTGATGCGAAATGTCGTGATAACCCGCATCACGCAGGAAGGGGCAATTGCCGCACTCCCTAATAAAACCGTCGCAAGTGCCCGAATAATGGCAGCCACCGGTAAAAGTCCACATGTCGTGCAGGGTCCAAACTATTGGCGTGCCTGTATCAATCAGTACTTTTAAATCGGTAATGGAAAGGAACCCTGAGTTTGTCCAATGCAAGTGGATAATGTCGGCGTCCTTAACCAATTGATGGTCTATCAGGCTTGTACCTGCATTAGCTGTCGAGAAAGCAAATCTTACCGACTTGTCCCGCTCGTGAAATAAAATGAAAGGTATCCGCTCGCGCAAAAAATTGACATTGGCTCTTAGTCGGGTTAAAAAATTGGTGGCGATGCCCACAACCCGCTCATCATTAGTCTTTTTATGCTGAACCAATAACCGAGCCTCTGTTTTTTGCGATACCAGTGCTTTCAGTAAACGAAAGCAGGCAGCAGGTGCGCCGCCTCCGGCATCAGATGTATTGATGAGGGTAACTTTCATTATCACAAGTATACTAAGTAAACCTGAAAGCGTAAAGCTGAAAGTAACCCGCTTATAAAAGCGGCATCTATAATCCATCTAACCAAAACAATTCATAGTATGCCGAAAATTTTTACTTTTGAATATTAATCAAACACACGTCAACGCGTAAACCGGCATGAGTTACTTATTTCAGGATTGGCAATCAAACCGCCGGAATTTCAAGGGGCAACTTGTTCTGTGTATGTTCAGGCTGGTATCGCTCATTAACCGGTCAATGGTGGCCAAAGTAATATTTTTCCCGTATCTGATGCTTTATCGTTATGCGGTTGAGTGGGTTTGGGGCATAGAAATACCGCGCAAAACAAAAATCGGTAGAGGACTGTCGCTTTACCACGGACAGGCTTTAGTGCTTAACCAGGGCGTAATATTGGGCGATAACTGCACATTAAGAAACAGCGTTACCATAGGGCACAAAAAACTGGCTAATGGCACTTTTAGCCGTTGTCCGCGTTTAGGTAATAACGTTGATGTGGGCGCTAACGTAGTAATTATCGGCGATATAGAAATTGGCGATAACGTGGTGATAGGTGCCGGCTCGGTGGTGACCAAAAGCATCCCGGCTAACAGTGTGGTAGTAGGTAACCCAGCACGAATACTGGAGAAAGAAACTTTATAATAAACAGCGAAACTGGATTAATGGATAATAATTTAACTGATCGTTCTTTTTGGAAAGCATTTTGGGAGTCGAGACTGGGGCTGATATTTGATATTAAGCGCGATTATGTTTTTGGTAACATCCTGGGCAAATTAAAAGCCGACAACGGTTACCAAACCGCCGTTGAGCTGGGCGGATTTCCCGGCTATTATGCCGTCTATTTAAAAAAGTATGAAAATATGGATACTACCCTGTTTGATTATTTTGTTCATCAGGGGCTGATCAATCAATTGCTGGAGACTAACGGTTTAAAGGAGGGCGATATCCATATCATTGAAGCCGACCTGTTTGACTACAAGCCCACTCAACAGTACGATATTGTTTCGTCTTTCGGTTTGATAGAGCATTTTAAAGACACTAAAGCCATCATAGAAACGCATCTGCCTTTTCTGCGCGATAGCGGGACACTGTTTATTACCCTGCCAAATTTTAAAAGCATAAACGGCTGGGTACAGCGCCGGTTTGACCGCGAGAATTACGACAAACACTATATCGACTGCATGGACCCTGTCCTGCTGGCTGGTATTTTTAAGGAAGTGGGGTTAAAGAATGTAGAATCATACTACCACGGGAAGTTTTCAATGTGGCTTGAAAACAAATCGCATCAGTCGGCCTTTGCTAAAGCGCTTGTTAAGACGCTGTGGTTTACCGGTAAGATACTTACTAAGATTGCTCCGTTTGAGAGCAAGGCACTGTCGCCTTATATCGTAGTAAAGGGAATGAAGTAGTTCATTTGGCCTGCCGGGACGTCAAAGCATGAGGGATGGCATTGCAAACAGGCGGGCCCGCCTTTACCCTTCGAGGGCCTCAGGGCGCCTCCCCATTTATTTTCAATTACGCTTTTTTAGCCGCTCCCTTAATGCGCCATTGTTTCAATAACCGCATGCCTCGCTGAAGCAAAGTCCCCTTACGCTTTTTCAGGAAATTACGGATGGCAATGTGCGCCTGCTGGTTTTCCTTTATTTCGGTTGGAAAATATTTGATAGGTTTTTCAGCTACATCAACGCCATACATATGTTCAATATTGGAGTGTACCCCCGTGCCGTCATGCCCTATATTATGCACTAACGAATGTGCCGGGTTAAGTGACAATCCGCCGTTCAGAAACATGGACGCATACCAGCGTATGGCCCATGAGTTATTTTTCTTTGTTTTGAATTCTACCATCTGCCGCCAAAAGTTCATGGTATACTCAACAGAAAAATTATACCGTTTTTCAACGTCGAACCGGCTCATCAGCACATCAATATCCGGCTCAAAATTTTTCCAGGCACGCGCCCACGTAGCCCAACCCCAACTGGTGGCTATGCGGTAAAAGAAAGTCTCGGGCAAGCTTCTATCCTCCAACGGATACATATAAGCCCCTATATGCATTACAGTATCATCGGCCAGATATTTATCTAATGCTTCATTAAAATATTGTAGTGTGTATGGCGACGATATCAGGTCATCCTCAAAAACAATAACCTTACCAAACTCAACTACCAACTGACTAACGCCAATGATAATAGAATTAGCCAGACCCATATTCTCTTTACGGGTAATCACTTTAACCGATTTAAACCCGGTAACTTCATTAGCCAGCACACGCACTTCGTCCACCTTCTCTTTGTCAGCCTCAGTCTTTGGCCCGTCCGAAAAAATAAAAAGCTTGCTCTCGGCTGCTAATACGTTTTTTTGTAAATAAGCAATCGTCCGGCGCATATGGTCGGGGCGGTTATAAACAAATAAAGCTATCGGGGCCAGGTTTTGCATAAGTTAAAAGATATCTGGTTGGTGTTCTGCCTTTTTACATAGTACGGTATAGTAGTTCGCAAATTTTTCTTCCAGCTTTTTACCAAAGACGGATGCCGCAACTTTTTTTATGCTATGTTCCAAATCAATCTTAAAGGTGCTCACAAAGTTTTTAGGTTTTTTCAAAGTTTTAAAGGTATAAAACTTAGTTACCTCAGGCGCAATGGTATCGGTCAGGTCTTTTATAATTTCGAAGCCTTCTGTCAGCAATAAATAACGCAATGATGTCGGCGTATAAACGTTGATATGCCCGTAGGCCAGGAAATGTTTAATGCGGGTATCAACACCGGTACGATAATCGCGCGGCACCTCAATTACCACCATTTTTGCTACACGCTTCAATTCGCGTAATAACATTCGCTCGTGCTCCACATGTTCCAATACGTGGGTAAGGATAATCAGGTCCATACTCTCATCGCCAAAAGGCAAATGATAGCCGTCAAACTCCTGTATCGATTTTATGCTGGGAATATTACGTTCTTTAATACGCTCTACGCCGCTTGCAGAAAGTTCAACTGCATGATATTCAGTAGCAAAATTTCTGTCGGACAACAACTTTAAGATCACGCCGTCGCCGGCGCCAACCTCCAGCACTTTATTAAATGTGTAGCCTTTGCAAACTTCTACAATATGCTCAACCTTGTATTTGGCACCCAGCATGCGCCATGTTTCATCATTATTTTCATAATAATTATCGTACGCCGTTTTTAAATTCTCGCTGCTGTTAACTTCCTGCATTTTGGTTTTGTAGTGATTTTTGTGTTGACAAAATTAGCATATAAATGCTAAAACGGACAGTATCGGGCCATCAAATATTACCTGATCAATGATACCCACCCTGACAGCGGTTGAGTGCCATCTTTTAAATCGATCACATAATAATAGGTACCAAACGGTAACGGTTTACCCTGATTGGTGCCATCCCAGGTTTTGGCGTAATTTACGCTTCTGAACACCGCTACCCCGCTGCGGCCAAAGACCGTCAATACACTACCCGGGTACGTAGCAAGCGATGGGATTTCCCATAAATCGTTTTTACCGTCGTTGTTGGGGGTAAAGCCGGTAGGTATGATTACGCGCTCGTAAACATTTATTTTAACCTCGTCGGTGGTTATACTACAACCATGATCTGTTGTGACGGTAAGCGTGTAGGTGGTGGTTTTAGGCGGGGTTACCAGCGGCGCCAGACTATTCGGATCATCAAGATAAGTAGTGGGCGACCAACTGTAATGTGTATCAGCACCGGTAACTTTACCCTCGAGCCGGGTAGATTCGCCTCTGAATATCCGTTTATCGGCTCCTGCATTAACTATAACTCTGGGAACAACGATAACTTTAATCAAGCCTGTAACGCTGCACGAGCCTTCGTTTGATACCGTTACAATGTAAGTAGTGGTAGTTTTAGGAGATGCGCTCAGCGACGCATGATCAGTAGACGATAACCCGTCAGACGGAGACCATTTGTATTGAGTACCACCAGATGCGGTTAGTGTAACATTATCGCCTAAACAAATGTAAACACTATCGGCCGACAGCTTGACAACAGGTGTCTGGAAAATTTTGATAGCTACCACTTTGCTGACCGATGGGACATTACACACCGCTGTGCTCACAGCACGGCGATAATACACCGTTGAGGTTTGCAAAAGCGGAGCGTAATCAGGATAGTTTCCCTGATCGGTGATATCTGAAAACGTGAGGCTGTCAGTCGAGCTTTGCCATTGATAATGCACACCATTGCCGCTTACCTCAGACCCTTTAATAACCTCCGCTTTACCTATATCGCAAAAAACAGTAGTAGCAGGTGCCGTAATAATATTGCTTGAGGCGATTGGCGATACATTTATTGTAAGTATGTTACTATAAAGCGGCGCTGCACAACCACCCGGCACAACAGCAGCCCGACGGTAAGAAGTGGTTTGGGTAATTTCTTTCGGGTCGAGATCTTTACCTTTCTCGTTAGCAATGTCCGTAAAATTGACCCCATTGGTTGAGCTTTGCCATTGGTAGCTAAAACCACTGCCTGTAGCATTGCTACCTGTTATTTTTTTAGGTTTAGCGGGTATCGAACAGATCATAGCCGAATCTGGCACGAATTGAGAAATAGTATTATTAGATACGTTAGCTGTTTGCACACTAACGGTCAAAATATTGCTCATGCTGGGAATACTGCATGAACTGGCACCGGACGATGTTACTACCCTGCGATAATACGTTGTCCCGGTTATTTTTGGCGGATCGAAATCGCGATTCGTCGCACCTGTTATGTCAATGAAATTTACGTTATCTGACGATTGCTGCCATTGGAAAAAAATATCACCCGCACCACCGGCCGGGATGCTGCCAGTTATCATTGACGGATCGGCATTGGCCAGGCACAGTGCGCCATCGGGTGTTGCTTGCGAAATAGTGTTATTGGCAACCGGAGCCAGTTGTTTAATCGTAACTATTATGGCGTTTGAGTTATTCCCGGGGTCGCCGGTGTAACACGGCCCTGACAACACCTCACGCTTAAAAAAAGTTGTCTTGGTAAGTACACCGGGCTTGTAATCAGCGCTGGTAGCGCCAGGTATGTTTTGAAAATCATTTGTAGTTGTCGATTTCCATTGATAGGTGTAAACACCAGTGCCGCCTGTAGGTGATCTGTCGCTGGTTAACGTGCCAGGATCGCCCGAATTGCAAAACTCAGTTGCACCGGTAGCATGTATCGTAATATTATCCAAACGGGCAACTGCTGTAAACGTCATAGTCGGGCTTATTGACGGAATGTTGCATCCTGGTATCCTGACTACTCGCCTTACATAAAAAGTCCTGAGATAACTTATCGCACCAAGATTTTGTTGAGAAGGTGTACTCACAGGAGATGTTAATAAAGCCGTCCAGTTGACGGTGTCAAAAGACATTTGCCAGTCGTAGCTATAGGGCCCACCCCCACCCCCGGTAGGCAAACTCCCATTTAAATGTAAAGCACCGGCTCCCCCGCAACCTGATAGGGGCTCAGTAGGCGGAATGATAAAGTTATTTTGTATGGTGAGAGGCTTTGATGGATCTACCGTAAGCACGTTACTTAAAGAAGGTGTTACGCATGGTCCTGAAAACACCTTTCGCAGGTAATATACCACACCGGTTTCAGCAGGTGGAGAGTAATCTTTGGCGGTCTCACCAAATATCTCTGTGTAATGAAGGCTATCCGTTGATCGTTGCCACTCATAAGTATAAGTATCTATACCACCGGTAGGGGTCGATCCCTGTAAGGTACCGGCGCTACCACCACAATTAGCCGGGTTAACAATAACATTATTAACTATAGGCTTAGGTTGGCTATATTCAGCTAAAAACATATCAGTACTACCTTTGGCAGATTCATTAAATGTGGTACAAGCCCCGCCAAAAGCACTACTAGAGCAAAATGTGCCTATCATCATGACCTTATTATTATTGGTTATTGCCAAAGCATTACTTTGGATAGCGCAAGAATTATTACCTACATTAGTATTAACTACAATGTTACCATCTGTTTGATTGTATTTAGCCAGAAACAAATCTTGCTGGCCATGATAATTGACAATAGAAGTATTTGCATTAGTACTAAAATCAATGGATCCTGTGAAATATCCGGTCACATAATAATACTGATTGTCGGTAGTTATACCTATATCTGTAGGAACAATGGATCCGCCTGCTTTACCAATGTTTTTATTCAAAGTTAAAAGGCCGGCTGATGTATATCTGGCAACAAAAAGGTCTGTATTACCTTTAGCAGTTAATGAAGTGCTTGTGTTAAACTTTGCCGTACCAGTAAAAGCACCGGCGACGTATATGTTATCGGAGCCATCTAAACTCATGTTGATGTTATTATTACTGGAAACAGCTGTATTTGGAAAACCTTGCTCAATGTCTTTCACCCAGTTTAGCTTACCATCGGGCAAATATTGAGCAATATACATTGCCTTTTGCGGGGCGCTTAGGGCATAAGCGGGCCCAAGCGGGTTAAAATTAATTGGTCCGTTTAAGAAACCGATAACATCGATATTCCCATTCCTGTCAACAGCAACACCTGATGCAGTATTTTCAACGCCGGTGTATCCAAGATCTAAAGCAAACACTACATTGCCGGTCAGATCATATTTAACAAGCATTCCATCGGTGGTACCTTTTGCGGTATAGCTGGTACCTCCAACATCAACAGTAGATTGAAATTGTAATGCGACATAAACACCCGCGCCGTCGCTGGCTACTTTATTACCGAAGTCGTCGTTTGTACCACCAATAGTTTTGGCCCAAATAAATCCGGCATTTTGATTAAGGTGGGTTATAAATACATCACTACCGCCAAATGATGTCAGCGCATTTATACCTATAGTTGGACCAGCATCCACGGCCCCTGAAAAATTCCCGATAATGGTAATGGAACCATCGGTGCCAATCGTTAAGGCTGTGGGTTTAACATTTGTACCCCCCAGGGTGTAGGCCCATACATATGTGCCATCTGCTTTATACTTAACTATAAACCCCGAAGTAGAACCCGGCGGGCTCCCTAAATTTGCTGTGGATGCCGACGGATCAAAATCAACAGTACCCGTAAAATAGCCGATTACATACACATTGCCAGAGGCATCAGTCTTTACGGCTGTCGCGGTCGTGCTATTGCCGGGGCTACCTATATCATTAAACCATTCGGGCGACAACACCGCTGACTGGCAAAAGCCAGCCACCGGCAAAATAGCCAGGCAAAAAATTATTAATATATATCTCAGGCCGGGCGTCACTGGGCATAATTGAAACGAACAAGTTACAAAAAACCATTTGATAAAACAATTATATTCAGTATGGACAGTATTAATTAACGTTTCCACGTATCCTGACACATTTCAGAATCGCCCCTCACGTCATTGTAATGACAGAGAGTTGTTTGGGCGTTTATAAAACACGGGCGGCTTAGCTATAAGCATAGCTAAAGCTATGACGGTTTAACGCGCGGGCAAAATGAGCAGCGAAAACTACTATCAGATTTTATTTGAACGTTTTAAAACACCGTCAATTAACTGATTTACGTCATCAGATATTTTAAGCAGATACGCCAGTGATATATAAATGACTCCAACTATTGATGACCGTAAGATCAAATCAATATATACATTATGGCCCAGGGGTAAATATAAGCCGGTTATCAGTGCTATTACGCTTATAATAATGATTAATACATGGGTCTTGCCAAAAGGCTGCAGCCCGAATTTCACTTTTACAAATATCCAATACAAAAAATTAAGAACAAACGTAGTCAAGAAATAGGCCGCGGCCGCCCCCATCATGCCTATACGTGGTATCAGCAGCCAATTTGCTGCAATACAAAAAAGCACCGAACCCACTATAAAGTAGGTAGTGTACCGGTAATATTTAGAAAGATTAACAATATAGCCATTCACTCCACCGGTTATATCAGTTAAAAATCCGAGACCTACTACTACAAATACATCAAAATAAGCCCGGTATTCGTTTTTGTGTAATAGCACCATAATGAAGGGCTTGTTTACAATAAGGCCAATAAATAATAACGACCCGATAAGCATTTGCATTACCGATGTCTTGTAATAGATCTTGCCAATTTTAGGCAGGTTATTATCGGCCCAGGCCTGGGCAATAATTTGCAGTGATGTGCGGTTTAAAGCCTTGGCCGGCAAACTGATAACTAATGCTATAGCAAAAAAGGCAGTATAAATGCCGAGTATTTTTAAATCCTTAGTTATATCCAGCAACATTATATTGTCAAGCGACTGTATAAGCGCTGCCGATGTGCTGCTTAACAATGTAAAAAAGCCATACTTAATAAACTCTTTTTTTTTGCTGACTATTTGCGGTGATATACCGGCAAGTTTAAAATCCCGCCCCTTATATATATATAATAGCATAATGGCTATCATAGCTACATTACCAGAGAGATAGATGGATAAAAAATCATGATAATTTATAAGTGATGCCCCGATCAACAATACACTTACCAGTGTAAATACCCGCAAAAAAACCTCACGTAAAAATGAGGACAATATGTTTTTAAAAACGGTGATGGCCAAGCTCTCCAGCACTGTAAAAACCATCGTTAAAAAGGCGAGCGGAATTAAGTAATAAAAATATTGCACCAGTAGCTTCGCACCGGGGGCTAATTCATCCGAACCTGGTTTTCTGCTGTAATGATTTACAATTGCCCCCTGGAAGTACAGGAAAACTAAAGTAAAGATCACAAAACTTATAACGCACCAAACAATTACAAAGGTTACAAAGCCGCCGTGCTTTTTATCGTCGCTACGAAAATGAGGCAGGTATTTAAATATGATATTGTTTATACCTACCGATGCTATTTGAGCATACAGTAAGGTAATAGTATTCATGATGGTGAAAAAGCCTATCTCCTCGAGCGTTAAAATTCGCTGAAATAAAATCGTCAAATTAATAAAGCCAAGGGCAGTACCGGCATATAGTATAATGCTGTTATAAAAGCCTTGTCTCTTTAGTAAATTCATTTGCCTCTTTTTTGTGCGATGCTGCTTTGTATGATGCTATCAAGCAACGCTATGCGCAACTTAATATGATAGTTGTTTATCATGTGCTCCCGGCCGGCTCTGCCTAATTGAACAGCCAGTTCGGGCGACTCAGCCAATTTAATCATTCCCTGGGCCATACCGTCAATGTCATGCTCGTCAGTTAAAAACCCGGTCACACCATCAATAACGGCTTCTTTGATACCGGCATGACGTGTTGATACTACCGGCAGGCCTGATGAAGAAGCTTCTAACACAGAAACCGGCGTACCCTCGCTGTCGCCATTAGCAGCAGTAACCGAATGCTGTACATAAGCGCGTGCATTTTTTATCAACTCCTTAATCTGCGCCTTGTTCAATACCCCGGCTAAAGTTATCTGTGATTGCAGATTTAAGGCTGTAATCAGCCTTTGGGTCTCATCAAACAGTGGGCCGTTGCCAACCATCCACAATCTGGCGTCCTGAAATTTATCAGCTACAATCTTGAACGCTTTTACTACTGATGAGGGCGATTTTTTTTCGACAAACCGCCCAATTGCCAAAAAGTTGCGCGGCGATTTGGAGATATCCGCCAACGGGAAATCTTCAGTATCAATACCACACGAAGCGTTATATATCTTATCGGCAGGAGCGCCTATTTCCTTTAATTTTTCAACCATGTCTGCCGATACGGAAATCAGAGCACTTGCATAATTGAAGGAATCATGGTAAAGGTCTTTATAATCTTCAACTACTTTGCTTTCATAAACATCGGCACCGTGATAGTGAATAATAAGCGGGATTCCGGCCTGTTTGCAAGCCTCGGTTACCATCGCACCAACCATGCCATACTCGGCAAACACGGCATCTACCTGTTTTTCGAGTAAATAGCGTTTCAGGGCATTTGTCCTTACAGCGATGCTTTTGCGCTTTAAAATCTTTTTTTGAAACAAATAGCTGAGCAGCCCCCATTTTGACTGGATAAGTGGCTTATCCTCATTGTCATAAACCGGGAAAGCTCCGCCATACAGCACCAACTTATTGCCGGCCAGCATGTCGATATGCGCCTGTACAAATGTTTCTGAAAAAGTGGATTTATTAGGCTTTATAATGCACAATGTATAGCCGCCACTCATGTCTATCCTAATTTGCGACGAACAAAAGCTTTACGGAAATAACTACCCAGTTTAGCCTTTGCCTTTCCAATTATTCTTTTTGACCTTTGAGCTGCAGTCACCGGTTTTGGTGTAAAAAACGCGGTTAAGAAATCATCATTCTTTTCAAGCACAATATGGGTATAATCTGCAGTGTGCCAAACATCTTTTTGATGGTAAAGTATCACCTCAGTGCCTGTGTCTTCTGCCAGTTTACCTACAACACTAAAGGTTATATGTTCATCAACCGGCTGCATGGTTTCAGGGCGATTAACCAAACACCATTTAAGGTTATGCGGGGTAGGTACAGTCAGTATTATTTTCCCTTTGTTCTTTAATATTTTTGCTAAAGCCCCATGTACTACAGGTCTGTCTTCGACAGCTATATGTTCATAAACATCCATAAAAACAATCAGGTCAAACTGATCGTCTTTAAATGTTTCAGGGGTTAATATGGTTTCTCTAAAATCAAGCTTATCATCAGCAAACAGTTTTTGCGCGATCTGGATAGACATGGTACTAATATCGATACCTGTAACATGGGCATTTGGCCAGCGCTTGTGCATGCGGTTACAAATGCTGCCCATGCCGCAGCCTACTTCTAAAATACGTACAGGCTGTTTAGGTGCAAAACGAGTAATGGTTTCCCATCCAAACTCTATGCGCGGATTAACGATGACATAGTCGTTCAGTTTATATTTAACGTGTTCATCATAATATGACACTACGTTTTCACGGTCTACTTTTTCTTCCATTTATAATTACCAGAAAATAGATTTGCTCTAGTCAGTCAACAAAAGTACTTAAATATTCATTATAGTGGTTTTTGGGCAACCACAATATACAGAGCACTGTCTCGATCGCGCTGAGCCTGAGTGTGAATTTTATCAAACAAATTAATTACACCCTGCATAATAACAGACCATACCGGTACCAAAAACCGCGGCAATTTGAATAATATACCATCCTGAAACAATTGGAACCCGCTTGCAGTAAGACCTAATACACCTGTGAATGAGCTTATAGCAAAGGCTTCTTTTTCGACAGTCTTTCTTAATCCGGCTCCGGTCCAACGCCAATAATCATTTGGAGTGGGATGATACAGCCAATAGCCATGTGTAGTTAAGATCATAGAGCCGCCTGGTTTTAATAAACGCCAGGCTTCTTGCAAATAACCTTCCGGCGAATCAACATGTTCTAATACCTGGTTTGATAGGATAATGTCAGCATAATTATCTGGCAGTGTAGTTTTGCTATCAAAATCTATATGATGGTCTGCCTTAGGGTTCATCTCCAGGTCAACGCCCACATATTTACCTACATGCGGCTCAATAACAGGTTTATATGGCATGTCGCCACAACCAAAATCTATTAAAACAGAATCTTTATTGTTAGCGGTAAGCTCTTCAATTTTTTTAACGGTTGCATCCCTTAATTGTGTAAGTACTACATAACGCGGGTTGAATATACTGGGATACAGGCGGTCATTACCTTTCATCCGGCTAAGTTAATTCTTTTTTATTCAGCTATAAAAATCCTTGTTTACAATTAGGGTAAACCTTGCTACTTGTCGTAAATGTACAGTTTTTGTATACCATTAAAGCTTAAAGCCGGCTGTACAGGCATATATCGTCAAGCGCTCCATAAAGATGGTATCCATCACAAGCTAAAAAATATTTCTATCGATGTTTTAGTCTTATAAATCAGCTTGTTAACAATATCCTTACGCCATTTATTTAGTCCACCGTTAGTCAATTACAAAAAAACAGCCAAACAAAAGAGCCGCGGAAAGCGGCTCTTTTTACTCAACAATTTAATTGTTTTTAAAATTGTGTGTTTTTTATGGTATTGATTTCGGTTGAGGTAAGAGCCTTATTGTAAATCCTTATATCATCCAGATTTCCATTAAAGAAATAGTTAGGACCCAGGTCATCGCGTCCTATAACCAAACCATTAGTTACTGAAGTTGGTGTTGGGAAAACACCAGAATAGCTTCCTGCCGCAACTCCATCCACATAATGGGTAAGCAACCCGGTTGAATATTGGTAAGTTACTGTAACCATATGCCAGCTACCTGCAGTAATGGCTGTTGTACCGGTTGAACTGGTCATTCCACCTCCTGGGCCAAAGAAATCATAGCCAGACGTTGTTATGCTCCATCCCCAACCTCCGGCAGTTGATGAACGCTTGGCCATTATCTGCATTGCCGAGCCTAAAGTGGGTACTTTAACCCAGGCATTTAGCGTAAAGTCAGTATTATTTAAACGCAGGTTGCCAAATGCAGCCAGGTCAGGAGCAGTAATATAGCTGCTGGTTCCATTGAAGTTATACGCACTGTTGGCATTACCAAAACGATCGCCTACGGCAAGCGTATTGTATGGTGTACCAAAAAAATGATTACCGGAAAGATCATCTGCATTGTTGTCGAGCGACCAATACGCAAGTAATCCTGTCGGATTAGGTGCATTGTATAAAACACCAAGATCAGCGGCATTAAATGCCACACTATATATTCTTGCATCATCCATAGCACCAATAAATGCAGCGTTATTTGGAGTTGCTAACTGATCAAATCCGAAATGTACATTGGAATTAGAGGTAGAGCTAGGCGACGCTATTCCGGTGGTTGTGCCGCTAAGAACGCCATCTATATAAAAAAGTATTTCATTGGCAGAATACAAGTAAACAGTTGAAACCATGTGCCATGTATTTAAACTCACAGTGCCGGTGCTATAAGCCGTTGAAGAACAATTGCTGAATAACAAATGACCATGACCTGCCGAAAAAGTATCACCCGAAACACTGAAATACCAACCATCAGTGGCAGGATAACGTTTATCCATTATTCGTGAATCATTCCCTGTATTATAACTATCTAATTTAATCCAGATATTTAATGTGAAATCTGTTCCGGAAAGTCGCAAATCATTAGGGTAATAACTTGTAGTCGAAAATCCATCAGGATATGTTCCTGTTACCGGTATGTAAACAGCAGCATTAGCATTTCCATAACGATCTGTGGCACCCGTAATATAAGGGCCGAATGAAAGGACATGGTTATTTGGCCCCGCATCTTCTGTTGATTGCCCAGTGCCATATCCGCCCGGACTAGTTCCATAAATAAGTGGCCACGAAGCAAGTAGATTGCCATCCAGGCTTTGAATTTTTTGCGGCCGGGCATTTGATGTTTGCGGGCTGGGTTGATTTAAGTTACTGTTTGTTTTTGCATCTTTCTTGCAGGAAGGCATCAGAAACGCGCCAACCGCCAATGCGGCCAGTAAGCCGCTTTTTGTAAGGTTTTTCATTTGTTTTAAGATTTAGGTTAACTTGTTGAGTTAATCAAATATAAGAGAACAGAAATGAAAAAACCAAATAAAATTTACTTTTAGTTACAAACGAAATCCAACAACTTCAAAAAATAACATATAAACGAATTAAAATAAATAATTTGTTAATTATAAATTAACTCACAATTAATGTTTGTTTATAACAGACGCATTAACAGGTTTTCAGAAGACGTCTCTCCCCAAACATCAACAAAAAAGGCCCCGTAATATGGAGCCTTTTAAGAGGTAACAAACTTGCAGTATTAGGACTGAAATTTCTTAGCGTTTACTTTACGCTCGTTTTCATTCAGGTATATTTTACGCATGCGGATGCTTTGAGGCGTAACCTCAATGTATTCATCAGCCTGGATATACTCCATTGATTCTTCTAACGAGAATTTGATAGCGGGCGCAATACGGACATTGGTATCACTACCAGATGCACGCATGTTGGTTAACTGCTTACCTTTGGTTAAGTTAATAACCAAGTCGTTATCGCGGATGTGTTCGCCCAATACTTGACCTTCGTAAATATCAACACCCGGATCAATAAAGAAACGGCCGCGATCTTGTAATTTGTCAATTGCAAAGGCGGTAGTTTTACCGGTATCCATTGATACCAATACACCGTTCGACCGACCCGGAATAGTGCCTTTCCAAGGCTCATAAGCTTTAAAGCGATGCGCCATAATAGCCTCGCCGCCGGTAGCGGTCAATACGTTGTTACGCAAACCAATGATACCGCGTGCAGGTATTTCAAACTCCAGGTGTTGTAAATCGCCTTTAGGTTCCATTACTAACAGGTCGCCTTTACGCTGCGTTACCAGCTCAATAACCTTACCTGCTACATCAGACGGAACATCAACAATCAAAGTCTCAACCGGCTCACATTTAACCCCGTCAATTTCTTTAATAATAACCTGTGGCTGGCCCACTTGTAACTCGTAGCCCTCGCGACGCATAGTCTCGATCAATACAGATAAGTGAAGAATACCACGTCCATATACTAAATAAGAGTCAGGCGATTCGGTTTCGACAACTTTAAGCGCCAGGTTTTTCTCCATCTCTTTATACAAACGGTCTCGCAGGTGGCGTGAGGTTACAAATTTACCTTCTTTACCAAAGAAAGGCGAAGTGTTGATGGTGAACAACATGTTCATGGTAGGCTCATCAATATGAATAACCTCAAGCTGCTCCGGTTTCTCAAAATCAGCTATGGTATCGCCAATATCAAAACCCTCAATACCTACAACAGCGCAAATATCGCCTGCACTTACTTGGGTAGCTTTAACTTTACCTAAGCCTTCAAAAGTATAAAGTTCTTTTATTCTTGTTTTCTGGATAGTACCATCACGTTTTACCAATGATACCGGCATATTTTCTTTAATAACGCCACGTGCAACACGGCCAATAGCGATACGGCCCACAAACGAAGAATAATCTAACGATGTGATTTGCATTTGTAAAGAGCCTTCATTTATAGGTGCCGGTGGAATGTTCTCCAAAATAGCATCCATCAACGGGAATATATCAGTGGTTGGTTTTTTGTAATCCATACTCATCCAACCTTGTTTGGATGAACCATAAATTACCGGAAAGTCCAGCTGCTCTTCAGTAGCCTCAAGGTTAAAGAACAACTCGAAGATTTGCTCATAAACTTCTTCAGGGCGACAGTTTTCCTTATCGACTTTGTTTACAACGACAATAGGCTTTAAACCTAAAGCTAAAGCCTTTTGGGTTACAAAGCGTGTTTGAGGCATAGCGCCTTCAAAAGCATCGCAAAGCAACAATACGCCATCAGCCATTTTCAATACACGTTCAACCTCGCCACCAAAGTCGGCGTGGCCCGGTGTATCTATAATGTTGATCTTAACGTCCTTGTACATTACCGAGACGTTTTTTGACACGATGGTGATACCTCGTTCGCGCTCCAGGTCGTTATTATCCAATATCAGCTCTCCGGTCTCTTGTCCTTCGCGGAAGATAGCGCAGCTGTGCAGAATTTTATCAACCAAAGTAGTTTTACCGTGGTCAACGTGTGCGATAATCGCAATGTTTCTTATTTTTTGCATGAAATGCCTTTAAAATTTGGCGCAAAGGTACGGCTAATTTATGGCAAATGAAAGAGTTTGCACCTTTTTAACGCAAGCATAATTCAGCAAAAAGTAAAATTACCGGTTAACACATAACATACCGGTACCGTGCACGTTTCTTAATAAAATGTGTAATTTTGCGACTATGAATATACAGGCGATATTAGTTATCATATTATTTGCAGGATCTGTATTTTACATTGGCAGGATGCTTTACAGAAGCATGTTTGTAAAAAAAGGGTGCGGAGAAAACTGCAAGTGCGGCGTTGACTTTTCAAATATCAATCCTGAAAAAAGCACCAAATAATATCAACCTAAATATTTACTAAACTTTTAAATGTCCAAACAGGTTTTTCAAGCTGATACCCCCGGTAGATGGAACCGTTTTAAATGGCTAAGCCGCATTCTGCTTGTTGTGTTGATATGCAGTGTCATTGGCTCGGTCGTTACTATTACCTCACAGCAATATCCCAACCTGCCTAACCTTAATCCAGCGCCAAAAAAAATCACTAAAGAAGAGCTTGAACAGCTAAAAAAATCCAGGCAGTTTAAAGATTTTAAGATAGACGAGTACCAGATACAAAAGCTTGAACGTACCCGCAATGCTTATCGCCTGCATCATCCTAATAACAAAGACCGTATTAACGCTGCTTTTTATCGTGCATGGGAAGCCCAGGCTTATAACTCGCTGGTAGATCATATTGCCCATATCGATATGATAGTAAGCGAGGGTTTTTTAATTAAACCAGGCGCCGACACCATACAGGCTGTTATTGATACGGGCCTGGTCAACCTTAACAAAAAGTACAAAAAGCCCATACTGGTTACGCTTTCAAACTATGTTAATTATAACAACGCTACCGGTGGGTTTGATGCTAAAGACGTTGAACGCATTGTCAAAAACAAAAAGCTGCGGACCGCCTTTGTCAACAGCATTATAAAGCAGTTAAATAAGTATAAATTCCAGGGCGTCAATCTTGATTTTGATAATATCGCAAATCGCAATTCGCCTAATTTTATCAAATTTGAACAGGAGCTTTACAACACCCTGCACCCTATCGGTTACATGGTGACGCAAAATGTTATCCCTGATGACGAAGATTATAACATCAAACTACTGCAGCATTACAACGACTATCTTTTTGTGATGGCTATTAACCAGCACACTGAGGATAGTAATGCAGGCGACATCTCAAACCAACACTGGGTTGAACAGATACTAGACAAGGTTTGCGACCAGATACCAAGCGAAAAAGTTATCCTGACCGTTTTTGGCGGCGGTGTAGACTGGCCTCAAAACAGCATAGGCAAAGCTGTGGGCTATCAGGCGGCAATCAGTACAGCGCATGAAAATGAAAGCAAGATCGTCTATGATCCGGCTTCAGCCAATTTGCATTTTGCTTACAACGGGCAAGACGGACTCGAGCATACGGTTTACTTTACCGATGCAGCAACCAATTTCAATATTATCCGCATGGCCGACGACTGGGATACAGGCGGCGTGGCTCTATGGCGCTTAGGCGCCGAAGATCCGCGCTCGTGGAATTTCTTTCAGAAAAACCTGGCTATTGACTCGTTGAAGAAAACCGGTGTCGATATTAAGCGGCTTACTTATGTTGGCCTGAACAATAAAATCAACTACGAAGGCGATGGTGAGGTACTTGACCTCATAACTACTCCGGTTGAGGGCAAGATAGACGTCAAGCTGGATACGACCAACTATGTCATTACCAATCAAAACTATATCAAGCTGCCTACCAAATATGTGATACGCAAATATGGTTATAAACCGGGTAAAATAGTTTTAACGTTTGATGACGGCCCTGATCCGGATTTCACGCCCAGAATACTTGATATATTGAATCGTGAAAAAGTTCCGGCAGCGTTCTTCATAGTCGGCTCAATGGCCGAAAAGAATATGCAGATCCTTCGCCGCGAGTATGATGAAGGTTTCGAGATCGGTAACCATACTTTTTTTCATCCGGATATATCTACAGTCAGTATTGACCGGGTGAACCTGGAACTGAACGCTACACGTAAACTGATCGAGTCTGTAACCGGCCACAGCACAATATTGTTCCGCCCTCCATTTAATGCCGACGCTGAGCCGCAAACGCTGGCAGAAGTTATTCCGGTGGCCGAGAGCCGTAAGCAAAGCTATATCAACATTGGTGAATCTATCGACCCGTGGGATTGGCAGCCCGGTGTAACTAAAGACAGCATAGTCGCGCGTACTATCAGGCAGGCTAATAATGGCTCGATGCTGTTACTGCACGATGCCGGCGGCGACACTCGTGAAGAAACGGTTAAAGCATTACCTGAGATCATCCATTACTTTAAAAGTCATGGCTACCAGTTTACCACCATTGCCGATATTTTAGATAAAAGCAAAGATGATCTGATGCCGCCTGTTAAGCACGAATCAGGTATTTACAACTCATTATACGACATTTTTGTAGTCGGCTTTTTTTATGGCAACTGGTTTTTGCTTTACTTGTTCCTGGTCGCAATATTCCTGGCTATAGGGCGCATAGTGCTGATAGGAATTTTGGCTTCAAGACAATTTGCCGAGAACAAAAGTTTCGGTAAATATCGCAATCGCATAACTAAAATGCAGCTGCAGCCGGTGAGCATTATTGTACCTGCGTATAATGAAGAAGTGACTGCGGCTAAAACCATTGAGTCATTGCTTAAAACCGAGTACAAGGACTTTGAGATCATTTTTGTAAACGATGGTTCGAAAGATAAAACCTCTGAGGTTGTTCAGAAGGCTTATGGCGATAATCCGCGTGTTATGGTTTTGGATAAACCTAACGGCGGTAAAGCCTCGGCCCTAAACTTTGGCATCGCCCATGCCCGTCATGATTTTGTGGTTTGTATAGATGCCGATACCCAGTTAAAAGACGATGCTATCTATCATCTGATGACCTATTTTACAGATGACGAGATAGGCGCAGTAGCCGGGACGGTTAAAGTAGGTAATGAGAATAATATCATCACCTTGTGGCAGTCTATCGAGTATATTACAGCTCAAAACATGGATCGCCGCGCATTCGATCTCATCAATAGCATTACCGTAGTACCTGGTGCTATCGGGGCCTTCAGAAAGTCTGCGGTATTCAGAGCCGGCGGTTTTACTACTGATACTTTAGCCGAGGATTGTGACCTTACTATGCGGATACTTAAAAAAGGCTACATTATTAAAAACTGCGGCGAGGCGATAGCTTACACTGAAGCACCCGAAACCATCAGCGCCCTGCTGAAACAACGTTTCCGCTGGAGCTATGGTGTAATGCAAAGTTTCTGGAAAAACCGCAGTGCGCTGTTCAACAAAAAATACAAGTACTTTGGTATGGTAGGCATGCCTAACATCCTTATCTTCCAGATCATACTACCGTTATTCTCGCCGTTAGCCGATCTGTTTATGATCTTTGGCTTACTGGGCGACAAACCAGGCCGCATATTGCTGTATTACGTTTTATTTGTGATAATCGACTTTATTGTAGGTGTGATAGCCTTCCGGATGGAAAAAGAGGATTACAAAAAGCTGGTATATATCATTCCGCAACGATTTATCTGGCGCCAACTGATGTATTATATACTGTTTAAATCAATACGCAGGGCGCTTAAAGGCGAACACAGCGGTTGGGGCGTATTGAAACGTACAGGTAATGTGAAGCAGATGGCGGAAAAGAAAATCCCCCGGACGTAGAGGCCAGTACTTTGCGTCTCTACAAGATTCAAACTTTATTGCGCGCGCTCAATCAAACAGACAGCATAAGCCACCACACCTTCCTCACGGCCAATAAAGCCCAGTTTTTCGTTGGTAGTTGCTTTGATGGAGATATCTTCCCCGCTAATGCCCGCGGCCTGCGCAATGTGGGTTTTCATCGCCGGTATATGCGGATTGATCTTTGGTGCTTCTAAACACACCATAGCGTCTATATTGTTTATCTCCCAGCCTTTTTCGCGCAGCAAGATCATCACATGCTGTAGCAGCTTTAAACTACTGATGCCTTTCCAGCGATCGTCTGTATTAGAAAAATGGAAGCCGATATCGCGCAGGTTGGCCGCGCCTAATAAAGCATCACAAATGGCATGCAGGAGCACATCGGCATCGGAATGCCCGTACGCACCTGCATGATGCTCAAGCCTTACTCCGCCCAAAACAAAAGGGTGTTGCTCTTTTAACTGATGAACATCAAACCCAAAACCTACCCTTATCTTACCCATATTATTTGTTACCGCCGAAATTTAAGGCCAATGTAAAGCGTAATGTATTTGCTAACGGACTGGCTTGCTGGGTTGCGGCCAGGTATGAAAAGTCGAAACGGTAAACATCATATTGCAAACCAAGCCCTATAGTCAGGTACTGGCGCCCGCCCTTGTCGGCATTTTCATAAAAATAACCTGCACGGATAGCAAACTGCTGATTATACAAATATTCAAAACCCGGCGAAAAAGTTATTTCTTTAATCTCTTCGCTAAAGCCTCCGGGCGCGTCAGTAAATGATCCAAATATACCGGCTGGTACCGACACATCGTCATTTTTTCCTTTTATAATATTTCCACTATTATCACGTATAGGTGGCGTGGGTACCAACAATTTATTGATATCAAAAGCAAAAGTAAGCTGGTTAACATCGTCTATATTGAGAGTATTTGCAAAACCAATCCTTAAGTTAGTTGGTAAAAAGTAAGAAGGGCCAACATCGGTATAGCTAACCTTTGTGCCGATGTTTGAAATATCAACACCATAGCTAAAGGTAGCGTCCTTACCAAACTGCCGATGGGTGCCCGTATGATACATTGACACATCGGCGGCAAAAGCATTTCCAGCCTTTGTTTGCTGGCTTGCACCAGACGCAAACGACTGATTCGACAAGTTGGAGTGGATATAACGCGCTGTTAAGCCCAAGGAAAAATCATTCCCAAACTTACGCGCAAATGAAACATCGAACGAGAACTCACTCGGGCGATAGGTTCCCTGTTCGTTCTGATTAGCGTCAATCAATTGTATCGATCCTAAATTAAAATAACGCAATGAAGCACCCAGCGTATTCCTGCCGTCCAGTTTATGAGCATAGCTTAAGTAAGACAGGCTTACGTCGGGAACTAAATGTCGTAACCAGGGGCTATATGACAACGCTACCGAATTGCTTGCTGTATCTAAAAAAGCCAGTTTTGACGGGTTCCAATAGTTAGCGTTAACATCTGGCAAAATAGCCGCGCCGGCCTCGCCCATAGCTCCTGAACGTGAGTCGGGTGAAATATTTAAAAAAGGGACTGCTGTAGGTATTGCATTTGCGCTACTTCCGTTGGTGTTTGAGCCTGTTTGAGCAACGGCAAAAAAAGGTATCAGTAGTACGATATATATTAGAGAGGTCTTTCGGTAAGAAAACTTCATTGGACAGGCCGTTTTTATTTGATCGGATAAATATATACTAATTATGATTTGTTAACATGGTGCGGTTTAAGTTTTTTTAATTAAAATTATCCGTTATGCAACACTGTTCGCACTTTCTACGTTAAAGTGCAAAGGCGATTAAATTCTTTATTTAACGCCAGACTAAGTTTAGTATTTTATTTAAAAAAATTTATAAATTTACCCCTATATAATTTGTGTAAAAATATGAAAATACTTTTTACTTACACTGCTTTAGCGTTGTTGGGAGTTGGGACGATATTAAGCGGGTGTCATAAAAGCCAGAAATCGCAAAAAACAGGGATTCCATATAACGATAAGAAATATGGATATTCAAAGTTTAGGCAAACCCATCCCGCTCCGGGCCCGGGTCTGGTAGCTATTGAAGGTGGTACCTTTGTTTTAGGTGGAAGTGCCGATCAGGATATTAATTTTGAATACAACAATGTACGCAAAAGAGTAACTATCCCTGCCTTTTATATGGACGAAACAGAAGTTTCTAACCAGGACTGGCTGGATTATCTGCACTGGATCAGCGCTACTTTCCCTCAGGATCATGAATTATATTATAACGCCGTACCCGATACATTGGTATGGCGCAGACCATTGTCATACAATGAGCCTTACGTAAACAATTATTTGCGTCACCCTGCTTTTCAGGACTATCCGGTTGTAGGTGTCAGTTGGGATCAGGTGCAAGATTATTGCGTTTGGCGTACCGACCGTATGAATGAGTTTATCCTGCAACAACAGGGCAAAATTCTTAATCCCAGAGCTGTTAAAGGCACCCAAGCTAACGCCGCCGCTAACGCACAAAAGATACCATTCAATACCGATATATACCTGAACAACCAGTACAGAGGCCAGGGTATTGATGGTAAAAAGATGCAGCCAGACTTAACCGGCAAACCTGCCGCAGGTCAGAAAAAAGCGGTTAGAACGGTAACTGTTGAAGACGGTATTCTGAAACCAGCTTACCGTTTGCCTACAGAGGCCGAGTGGGAATATGCAGCTATGGCTTTAGCAGGTAACACTCAATTTGAAAATATCACTGACGGTAAAATATATCCATGGAACGGCTTAGGTGTTCGTTCTGCTAAAAAATCTACCCGGGGCTTGATCCTGGCCAACTTTAAACGCGGCCAGGGAGATAATGGCGGTGTTGGCGGATATCTAAACGACAAAGCGTTTATCACGGCGCCGGTGCGATATTATCCACCTAATGATTTTGGCTTATATAACATGGCCGGCAATGTTAACGAGTGGGTACAGGATACTTATCGCCAAATGACATTTGAAGATGTTGACGACTTTAACCCATTCCGTGGTAATGAGTTCGTTGACAAACGCTTAGCTGACCCGGCAACCGGCAAATACGCTAAAGATAAATATGGCCGCCCAATTAAAGATCCGGCAAAATCAGCTAAGAAAATGAGCTATGCAGATTTGATCGCCTCTCAGCAGGGTGGGGCTACTACTGCCGGCGCCCCTGGTACGGGTGCTGCTGCATCTGCTGCGCAAAAAGATCCTTTAGCCGGCAAACCTTATAACCCGGATGCGCGAGGTTATCTGGATACTGTAAACAACAGTTTATACGGTACCACGACTTTGGTAAGCAACAAATCAAAAGTTTATAAAGGCGGCTCATGGAATGACATGGCTTACTGGTTAAACCCTGCCACACGCCGTTTCATGAATGAGGATGATGCAAGTGCCGAAATTGGTTTCCGTTGCGCTATGGACCTTGTAGGCGCACCTGAGATACACCCTCAAGGCAAACCTCACTTCAGCGTTAAAAAAGCGAAATAATAACAACTGGTTATATATAAAAAGGGCTGTCTGATATTGAAGTAAACCCCAAAAGTTTTTGTCTAACTTTTGGGGTCACACCATATTCAGACGGCCCTTTTTATTAAGTTATGTACAACGTCGAGTAAACCAAAACTCTTCTAAGACAGTTTTGTCTGAGCTGCGGGCATTATAGCACATGTATCTTACATAAATTGCAAAAGTATTTGCCCCTTCTCCAGCTTATCCCCAGGTTTGACTTTTATGGCCTTGACTACTCCGTCAACCGGCGATTTAATAATGTTCTCCATCTTCATAGCCTCCAGAATAAAGAGATTATCCCCTTTTTGTACGGTAGCCCCATCCTCCGTAAAAACTTTTAATACAAGGCCAGGCATAGGTGCCTTAAGTTCACTTATTGTAGCAGACGTTAAATTACTGAGGCCCATTTTATCAAGCAACAAATCAAAGCGATCTTTGGCTGTAATATCATAGATATTATCATTAACTCTGATCTGGGCCGTCTTGGCAACTTTATCGAGGCTTATTAACGTCACATTATACGATTTATGTTGCGCGATAACATGCCAGGTAGCAGGGCTTAATTGTTTTATATCTGCCTGTACCCTATTATCATTCACTAACAGGTTATCGCCTGCGCTGTTGATAGCAAAACTATATTTGTTATTGATATTAAATTGGTACATGATCTTATTGGGTTAATACATACTGTATCAAGTTAGCGCCCATTTTTAAAGCTTTTAAACGACTTTCCTGGGTATCACCGGCATAAGTGCCGTAATCTTCCCATCCGTTGCCTAAATCGCATTCATAAGTGTAAAAACACACCAGCCTGCCTTTATAGATCAGGCCAAAACCCTGGGGGCGTTTGCCATCATGTTCATGTATTTTAGGCAAGCCGTTAGGGAATGGGAATTTTTGGTGATATATGGGATAATTTAATGGCAACTCCACAAAATCAAGTTCAGGGAATACTTTTTTCATTTGCGGACGGATAAACTTATCCAAGCCATAATTATCATCAATATGCAAAAAACCGCCGCCTGTTAAATACTTGCGCAGGTTGGCCGCCTCCTGGTCAGAGAAGATCACATTACCGTGACCCGTCATAAATATAAACGGATAATTAAACAGCTGTGCGCTACCCGGCTCCACAATGTCATCGTCAGTTTCAAAGTTCGTTTTCAGATTTTCATTACAAAACTTGATCAGATTGGGCAGCGCTGTGCGGTCGCCATACCAATCTCCGCCACCACTATATTTGAGCTTTGCCATTTTGTAGGTAGGCACGTTGAAACTGCTGATCAGGATAAGCAAACAACTTGTACAAATGGCGTAAATGGCTCTTTTCATTTTGCGATAATAATAACCAGTCTTATCCTGAGCGAAACGAGGGATGTAAAGGACATTTAAGATCCTTTACTTCATTCAGGATGACAAAAAAGCAAAGTGCAAATTATCTATTCAAAAAATTTACCTCAAAGCAAGCTTCCAGCGCAGCCGTTTCTGTACGCAGCCTACTTTTACCTAAAGTTATGGCTTTATATCCATTATCCAAAGCTGTTTCTATCTCTGCCGGCGAGAAATCGCCTTCGGGGCCTATCAATATCAGGTAACGGCCAAGCTTTTGCAATTCAGTCGGCAAGCTGCTCTTCTCTTGATCTTCGCAATGTGCTATAAATTTCTGTCCCTCGAATGGTTGTGTCAGAAATTTATTTAAAGTAATAGACTCATTCAACACGGGGTGATAAGCTTTTAAAGATTGTTTAATAGCCGAGGTAATGATCTTATTCAACCTTTCGGTTTTAGCCTCTTTACGTTCGGAACGCTGGCATATAATCAGAGATATTTCATCAATACCAATTTCGGTAGCTTTTTCCAGGAACCATTCCAGCCGATCCAGGTTTTTAGTAGGCGCTATCGCGATGTGGAGATAGTGATTGCGTTTATTGTATCCGGTAGTTACATCAGTAATCTGCAGGATAGTACGTTTAGGGTGCGCATCCTTGATCTGCGCCGTATACAGTCCACCCTTGCCGTCAATCAGTTGCACTTCAGAGCCAACCTCCAGGCGCAAAACGCGCACTGCATGCTTACTTTCTTCTTCGTTTAAAAAATATTGGGGATGTGATGGGGCGATATCTGGCGTATAAAAAAGATGCATGAGCGAAGCAGATTAGTGTAAATCTACCGTATCTTCTTCATTCAACAATAGTTCCAGCTTAACCGACTCAATGTTTTGGTCGGATTTTTTGAGTACGGTGATATTGTAGCCATTTGATTCCTTTTGCTCGCCGACGTCGGGTATTTTACCAAAAATATCGCCTAACCAGCCCGACACCGTATCAAAATCGCCATCCTCAGGCAAGTCGTGCGGCAAGTGTCCATTCACGTCGTATATCGGCGCTAAGGCATTCACAATAAACTCACGGTCGTTCAGGGCTTCTACAATTGGTTTTTCCTCATCATACTCATCCTGTATCTCCCCTACCAATTCTTCCACTATATCCTCCAAAGTAACCATACCGGCAGTGCCGCCAAACTCGTCAGATACTATAGCTATCTGTATGCGTTTTTGCTGCAGCTCGGCCATCAAGTCATTGATCTTTTTAGTTTCCGGGATAAAGTACGGCTTGCGGATAATATCTTTTAAAACAATCTCCTCGTTACGTGCCAACAGTGGCAGGATATCTTTAGCGTGTACAATACCTACAATCTTGTCAATCACCTCGTCATAGACCGGTAAACGCGAGTAACCTTCTGTAATCAGCAGGTCTAATAATTCTTCTTTACCCGTGCTTACTTCGACACCAGATATTTTGGTACGCGGTACCATGATGTTTTTCACTACACGCTCGTTAAATTCAAATACATTCTGGATCAACTCGTGCTCACTTGAATCAATAGCACCGGTCTCTTTGCCCTGCTCCAACAGGTATTGCAATTCTTCAGAACTGTGATGCGCCTCATGGCCCGGAATGATGTTGATTCCTATTAATCGTAAGATCAAATTGGCAAAAGCATTCAGTACCCATATAATGGGCCTAAAAACCAAAAAGAATATCCTTAAGGGGGCTGATACGGCCAGTGCCGTACGCACCGACCTTTGTATAGCAAGTGTTTTAGGAGCCAGCTCGCCAAATACTATACTTAGAACAGTGATCAGTATAAAGGCTATAACATGACTCGAAGTATTAACAAAACTCGACGAGATATCAACGCCAATAGACACGAAGCCTTTTAACACCACATTTGTAAATACTTCTTCTCCTATTACCCCCAAACCTAACGAGGCTATGGTGATACCCAACTGCGTGGCGGCTAAGTAGCCATCCAGATTGGCTACAATACCCCGGGTAACTTTGGCAATGCGGCTGCCGGCTTTTGCTTTAACCTCGATCTGCGATCCGCGTACGCGAACCAGTGCAAACTCGGCAGCAACAAAAAAACCGTTCAATAAAACCAGTAAAAAGGTTAGGAGTATAGAATAACCGTTTATGTCGTGTGTCTCGGGGCCCATCAATTAATTATTGGTACACAGGAAAAGTCGACTTATACAGTTCCAGACTTTCGTTAATTACTTTATGAGCATACTTTTTGCCCAGCATGTGCTCAATAGTCACCTGCTTATTTTCTAATGCCTTGTAATCTTTAAAAAAGCGTACAATCTCTTTCATCGTATGTGGGGGCAACTCATTTAAATCATTTATATAGTTTACCGACATATCGTTTTTTGCTACCGCGATGATCTTATCATCCTGCTCGCCATTGTCAACCATATGCATCACGCCAACAATCTTAGCTTCGATGATCGACATCGGAAACACATCGGTTGAACATAGTACTAATATATCTAAAGGATCTTTATCATCACAATAAGTTTGCGGAATAAAGCCGTAGTTAGCCGGATACATTACTGACGAAAACAACACACGGTCAAGCTTTAACAAACCAGACTCTTTATCAATCTCATATTTTGCTTTTGAGCCTTTAGGTATCTCAATAATAGCATTTACAAATTCAGGAACGTTATCACCCGGAGAAACCTGGTGCCAAGGATGTTGTGTACTCATTTATTAGATGTATATTATATTTATCTTATTCGCTTTTTGCTAATCGCTTTTTTAAGAAAGCAAAAACAAGCGGAATTGTTGTAATTATTATTAATCCGATTACCACATATTCCAGGTAATCTTTTAGTTGGGGATACCGTCTGCCTAAAAAATAGCCTGACAGGATAAATGTGGTTGCCCAGGCTATGCTGCCGGCGAGATTATAAATAGTAAACCTTTTAAAATCAACCCTAACTACACCTGCAAAGATAGGAGCAAAAGTTCTTATTATCGGGAAAAATCTGCCTAAAACTAAGGCCATGCCACCGTGCTTTGCATAAAACTCCTGTGCTACTACAATATAACGCTTCTTAAAAAACCACGAATCGTTTTTGCTGAACAGCACCGGCCCCGTTCGATAACCAAACCAGTAGCCTGTATAATTACCCAAAATGCCTGCTAAAATAACCGATAGGAGCAGTGTACCTAATGACACATCGATCATCCCCGACGAGCATAACAATCCCGCCATAAACAGCAAATAGTCGCCCGGTAAAAAGAATCCAAAAAACAGACCCGTCTCGGCGAAGATCACAACAAGCAGAAAGTAGAACCCACCTTTGCTTAAAATGGATTGAGCGTCTGTAAGATTTTGCAGGTGTTCCCAGAAATTTTCCATTCAGATATTTGTAAAACTACAAATATTAAATCATTTTCCGGGGATTTTGGCGGCCCATTATATAAGGCCGCTTATCAACTGAGGATACACGCCGATGGCTATAGTTGCTAAAGCTGCAAAGCCCAAAACAAATATATAGCTCGGCGACAGGGCAATTTGCTCGCGCTCTGCACTGCGGAAATACATGGCAATAATAACCCTGAAATAATAAAATATGCTGATGATAGCGTTAATTACTGCTATAACCAACAAGGTAACATGGTATTGGCCCATGGCCATGTTAAATGCATAAAACTTACCTATAAAACCGGCTGTAAGCGGTATCCCTGCTAATGAAAGCATGGCGATGGTCAACACTAAAGCAAGAAATGGATTTTTCTTACCCAGGCCATTAAAACTTTCAAAAGTGTCGCTATTGGTTTCTTGTTGTACCAGTATCAATGCGCCAAATGCTATAATAGAAGCAATTGAGTAGGCGGTAGCATACACAAAAATGGTATTTGCTGACGACGCGCCTAACGAAAGGATAGCAAACAACAGGTAGCCGGCATGCGAGATACTTGAATAAGCCAGCATGCGTTTAAAGCTTTGCTGATATAAGGCAGTAATGTTACCGATAAATAGTGTGATGACAGCTATAGCAATTAACCCCGGCTCCCAGATGTTTGAAATAACCGGGAAACAAGTAAAGAACAAACGCAGGAATGCTGCAAAGCTCGCCGTTTTTGCTACGGTTGACATATAGGCAGTGATCAGTGAGGGTGAGCCTTCATACACATCCGGGGTCCAGAAGTGAAAAGGCGCTACACCCACTTTAAAGCATAAGCCAACAATTACTAATATTACACCTGCACAAAGCATGGGCGTCATGATTTTTTGAGTGATTACCCAATTTTGGATACCTTCCAGGCTGAAAGAGCCAGTTGACCCATAAATCAAAGTGAAACCAAACAGTAGGAAACCTGTTGAGAATGCCCCCATCAGAAAATATTTCAACGCAGCTTCGTTTGAAGCAAAGTCGCTCTTTTTGATACCTGCCAGTATGTACAAACTTACCGACATAATCTCTATGCCGATAAACAGCATCGTCAGGTTATAGTAAGATACCATTAATATTACGCCGGCTAACGAGAACAGGATGATAGCGTAATACTCGGCCACGTGGTTACTTATCCGCTCAAAGTACCCTTTTGATAATAACAGGATCAGGATAGTTGATATGATGGTGACCGCCGAAAAAGCAACAGAGAAGTTATTAAACAAAAGCATGCCGCTATATTGAGGCAGCGCATTGCCATTCCATTGACCAATCGCTAAACCTAATGCAACCAGCAAACCCACGATAGTTACGGGCAGCAACGCTTTTTGCATTTTATATAAACCTAAATACAAAAGCACTATAGGTAAAACAGATATGACTATTATCGTATTCATGATTAAAACTTACCTGATGATTTTACAATGTATATCAAATTGTCAACCGCAGCTGCCGAAATATGTAGTATAGGTTGCGGATAAATACCTAAACCGATAATCAATAAACAAATAATACCTAATACTAATTTTTCTGAGCCGCTGATGTCGGCAAAGGTTAGCGTAAGCTCATTAGTGGTGCCCTGCATTACATTTTTGTACATGCGAAGCATATAAACTGCACCAAAAATGATAGTTAAACCAGCGGCAGCAGCCACCCAAAGGCTATATTGATAAACACTGTTTAATAATAAAAACTCGCCAATAAAACCGTTGGTTAACGGTAAGGCCACTGTACCTAACGTTATAATTAAAAAGGCGATGGCAAACTGAGGGGCGACTTTAGCAATGCCACCCAACTGGCTAATGGTACGTGTACCTAAACGGCGGCTGATGATGTCCCAGATAAAAAACATCCCTACCACGTTAATACCATGGCTTAACATTTGGATCATTGATCCTTGCAAGCCTTGCTGGTTGAAAGCGAAAATACCGGCAGCTATTAAACCTACGTGTGCGATTGATGAATAAGCTACTAAACGTTTACCGTCGGTTTGTGTAAATGCGATAACCGAGGCGTAAACAATACCAATTACTGCCATTGCCATTGCTACGTTTTGCCAGGATAAAAAGCCTTCAGGCGCTATCGGGATCATCCATCGGATTACACCGTAGATACCCATTTTTAGCATGATACCTGATAGCAACATGGTGCCCGCGGTCGGCGACTCGGTATAAGTATCCGGCTGCCAGGTATGGAACGGAAATAAAGGCATCTTGATAGCAAACGCGATGAAGAACGCCCAGAATATTAAACTTGAATGACCTGACACCATGCGTGCGCCGCGATACAGATCAGCTATATCATACGTTTGACTTGGCGATTGCAGGTAAACAAAGATCATCCCCAGCAACATGAATAAAGAGCCGGCAAATGTATAAATAAAGAATTTTATGGTAATGCGGACCCGGTTTTCGCCGCCCCATAAACCGCTGATGAAATAGATCGGTATCAAAGCAGCTTCCCATCCTACATAGAACAAGAAACCATCTAATGCGGTAAATACAACCAGCATACCGGCCTGCATAAACAGTATCAATGCGTAAAATGCATTGGCGTTGCTATACTGATGTTTATATGTACTTAAAATAATTAATGGCACAAGTGCTGTTGTTAACAATACCATGATCATGCTTATACCATCAATGCCAGCCTTAAAATAAATGCCCATTTTAGGAATCCATGGCACATCAATTCCGAATTGGCTGCTGGCGTCAGGTATAAACTTGGCTAAAAATACCCCTGCAATCGCCAGCTCAATAACAGAGAAAAATAATGCAGCATGTTTAGCCGACTCGTTTTTGAACAGCAAAACAACAAGCGCCGCTATTACCGGCAAAAATATTAATATGCTAACCGTCATTTTATATTGTAAACAATTTTAAACTATATATTAAAATGGCAACAATACCAGCTACCATCATAAAGATGTAAAACCCAACATTACCCGTTTGCAGCAAGCGCAAAGCCTTACTTGTTTCTAATGTGCCTTTACCCAGGTCATTCACTAAACCATCAATACCTAAGCGCTCAACAATGTTGTAAAAAAAGCCTGAAAGCCCATCCAGTGGTCTGCGGACCAGAAAATCATAGATCTCGTCAACATAAAACTTATGGTATGACAGGTTTGAAAGTATAGAGCGTTCCTCTGTATCTTCAACCGGTACGTGAGCGTTTTTAACATATTTAACGTAAGCGTAAACCATAGCTATCAACGCTCCGGCTACCGATAAACCCATCAATGTCCATTCAGTACCACTGCTTAACTCATGTTCGCCAAGTAATTTGGCTGAGCCCTCAAAAACCGGCGACAGGTAAGCATGTAATTCATGATGACCGCCCATTACTGCAGGCACACCGATTGCCCCGCCGATTGCCGATAAAATAGCCAGCACAATTAAAGGGATAGTCATATTGGCCGGCGATTCATGCACGTGGTGCTCCTGCTCATGTGTGCCCCGGAATTTTCCCCAGAAAGTCAGGTACATCATGCGGAACATATAGAATGAGGTCAGCATAGCAGTAATGACACCTATTACATAGTAAGTAGTGTTATGAGCGTAAGCCGCAGCTAAAATTTCATCTTTCGAAAAGAAACCAGAGAATGGCGGGATACCTGCAATGGCTATAGTGCCAATAAGCATGGTAATAAAAGTAATTTTGATCTTACCGCTCAAGCCGCCCATTTTGCGCATATCCTGTTCGCCACCCATAGCATGAATAACAGAACCTGCACCTAAGAATAATAAAGCTTTAAAGAAAGCATGAGTTAATACGTGGAAGAAAGCTCCGGTATACGCACCAACGCCTAAACCCAGGAACATATAACCTAATTGAGATACGGTTGAATAAGCCAGTACTTTCTTAATATCAGTTTGTGTAAGGGCTACCACGGCTGCAAATGCCGCAGTGATTAAGCCTACCACAGCAACCACCTCCATCGTTTCAGGTGCCATGGTGAAGAGAATATTTGAGCGGGCAATCATATAGATACCTGCTGTAACCATGGTCGCAGCGTGGATTAAAGCCGATACCGGGGTCGGGCCCGCCATTGCATCAGGTAACCAGGTAAATAATGGTAGTTGTGCCGATTTGCCTACCGCACCAACAAATAACAATAAAGTAATTAGCACAAATGGCGCGTCATGAACATTCGGTGCTCTTAAAAACACCTCGTGATATGATATGCTGTCGAATGTTGTAAAGATCAGGAATATGCCCAGCAGAAAGCCCAGATCACCAATTCGGTTCATAATGAAAGCCTTTTTGGCAGCATCGGCATAACTTGGGTTAGTATACCAGAAACCGATCAGTAAATAAGAGCAAAGACCTACACCCTCCCAACCAATGAACATGATTAGGTAGTTAGAGCCCATTACCAGCAAAAGCATAAAGAAAACGAACAAATTCAGATAAGCAAAGAACTTACCGAAACCATCATCATCATGCATATATCCAACTGAGTAGAGGTGGATTAAAAAGCCTACCCCCGTGATGATCAGCAACATAATTGAGCTTAACTGATCAATCAGGAAAGAAAAATCAACATGCAGCTTACCTACCTGAAACCAGGAAAACAAGTTAACATCAATAGCATGACCTGTTGATTTTATCTGGAAAAAAGTAGCAACACTCAGTCCAAACGCTATCAGCACCAGTAAACTGCCGATAAACCCAATTATACCCTTTGAAAGCGTATTACGGCCCAGGCCGTTAATAACGAAACCTGCTAACGGCAATAAAGGAATAAGCCAGATGTATTTCTCCATATAAGTCCCCTCTAAATCTCCCCCGGTAGGAGAGATTTAAGATGATTTTTTTCTAATTATTATATATTATTTGAACCTACTCTTAAAGCCCTCCCTTCCAGGGGAGGGTTTGGGATGGGCTCTACCATTTTAATCTGTTCAGCACGTTAATATCTATCGAGTTTGTATTGCGATAGATCATGACAATGATGGCCAGGCCTATAGCTACCTCGGCAGCGGCCAGGGCCATAATGAAAAACACAAATACCTGTCCGCTGGCATCGCCTAAATAAACAGAGAAGGCGGTTAATAACAGGTTCACAGCATTCAGCATCAGTTCAACTGACATAAAAATCACGATCGCATTGCGACGTACTAATACCCCGATAACCCCTATTGCAAATATTACAGTACTTAAAGTGATGTAAGCATTAAGTGGTACCGTTTGTATGGTTTGTGTTAAGTGTTCCATGATGATCTTTACGCTGTGTGTTTTGGATCTTTAGTGGCTAATAAAACAGCACCAACCATTGCCGATAAAAGCAATACCGATGATACTTCAAAAGGCAACAGATACTCGTTGAACAATGTCTTTCCTAAATTTTTAACCAGGCCCAGGTTGGTGTCTTTTAACACAACAGGTGCCGAGTGTCCAAATGTCTTTAAAGCCGCCACTATGGTTACCAGGAAGCATCCACCGCCTATAACCGCTGCAATTTTTATCAGGTTTGATTTGGCCGCCTCACTCTCTTTGTTCAGGTTCATTAACATCAGCGTATACAGGAAGAGTACTAATATGGCACCCATGTACACAATGAAGTTAACTATAGCCAGAAACTGGGCATTCAGTAAAATATAGTGAATAGTGAACGTGAAGAACGTTAATATCAGGTATAGTATGCTATACACCGGATTTTTAGCAGAGATCACCAAAATAGCGAAGACTACAGACAAAAATGCAATAAAGTAAAATGTATTCATGCTTAACTATTACAAGACATCCGCCCCTTTTAAATCGGGGGCAAATGTATAAAACTTCTTTATTGATTTAACGGCGCCTCAACTAATTTGTCTTTGCCGTAAATAAAATCCTTTCTTAAATAATCAGACGGAACGATATCGCCATCCAGATAGATTGCCTCTTTAGGGCAGGCTTCTTCGCACAATCCGCAGAAAATACAACGTAGCATGTTGATCTCATACACCGCTGCGTATTTTTCTTCGCGGTACAGATTCTCCTCGCCCGGTCTGCGTTCGGCGGCTATCATAGTGATAGCTTCAGCAGGGCATGATAATGCGCACAGGCCGCAGGCGGTGCAACGCTCTCTGCCTTGTTCGTCGCGCTTTAATGAGTGCATACCACGGAAATTCTCTGAAAACTCGCGTTTTTGCTCCGGATAACTAATGGTGACCGGCTTTTTGAAAAAGTGCTTCAGCGTAATTGAAAGCCCTTGCGCAATCGCAGGCAGGTAAGAACGCTCTAAAAAGTTGAGCGGCTTATTATTTACTTCTTTTCTTTTATTACTCAGTGGTTCCATCTTTATCCTCTAATAAAAGTAATCCAAACTCCGGTTATAATAATGTTGGCTATGGCCAGCGGGATCAGGCTTTTCCAGCCCAGGTCCATCAATTGGTCATAACGGAAACGCGGGATCGTCCATCGCACCCACATAAAGAAAAATATGAAGAAAAACACTTTCACAAACAGGGCTACTACACCTAAAATGGCAACCAGGTTTGGCGAGTGGATCAAATCCATAAACGGGAAGTTATAACCGCCAAAATAAAGCGTAGCCATAACTGCTGATGAAATAAACATGTTGATATACTCGGCAAACAGGTAAAAACCCAGTTTCATTGATGAGTACTCGGTGTGATAACCACCAACGAGTTCGGTCTCGCACTCAGGCAAATCGAATGGCGAACGGTTGGTCTCCGCAAAAGCACAAACCAGGAACAGCAAAAAGCCCAGCGGCTGTTTAAAAGCGTTCCAGGTAAACCAGCCGTTAGCCCAAAAGCCATGCTGTTGCTCGGCAATCTGGCGTAAGCTCAAGGTACCGGTAACCAGCAATAAAGCAATGATTGCCAAGCCCATTGATATTTCATAGCTGATATTTTGAGAGGCTGCACGAATAGCCCCCAGCAAAGAATACTTATTATTTGATGCCCAGCCACCTATCATAATACCATAAACACCCAACGATACTACACCAAAGATGTACAGAATGCCAACATTGATATCGGCAACCTGTAAATCGATAACATGATTACCGATAGTTAATTGCTGACCCCAGGGAATAACAGCAGAGCCAATACAGGCTGTCATGATAGCCAGCGACGGACCTACGATAAACAGAAAGCTGTTTGAATTGGTTGGAATGATCTCTTCTTTTAAAAACATCTTACCACCGTCAGCCAAAGGTTGCAATATGCCCCATGGCCCGGCGCGGTTAGGACCTATACGGTCCTGGAAAAATGCCGCAAATTTACGCTCGGCATAAGTGGAATACATGGCTATCACCAGGCTTATCGCGAAGATGATGATCACCAGTATAAATTTAATTATGATGTCTGCTAATTCCATTATAAGCGTGTTTCGCGTTCAAATTGTGTTTTATTAGCCTCTTTCAATACCGGATTGGTTTTTACAACCGGTAACGGTTTCATGGTTTCGTAATGGTTAGCGCTGATTACCGAGTGATGCGATATTTTGCGCGGACCTTCAATTACCCAGTCAGAAGTTTTCTTTTTGTCGAAGCGGCAGGTGTTGCAGATAAATTCTTCAACTTCGCCATATTGATCTTTACGTGCAGTAACACGCAATACGTCATCGCCTTTATACCAAAGGGTTACTTTGCCATTGCATTTCTCATGATCGCAATCGCGGTGAGCCTCTACCGGCTTGGTAAACCAAACACGATTTTTAAAGCGGAAAGTTTTATCAGTTAAAGCACCTACCGGGCAAACGTCAATAACATTCCCTGAAAAATCATTATCAACAGCAGCCTGAATATAGGTTGATATTTCTGAATGATCGCCCCTGTTCAGGATACCATGTATACGATGGTCGGTAATTTGGTCGGCAGTATAAACACAACGGTAGCACAGGATGCAACGGGTCATGTGCAATTGTATCTTATCACCAATATCGATCTTATTAAACGTACGACGATCGAACTCGTAGCGTGTTTTAACAGCACCGTGTTCAAAGCCCAGATCCTGTAACTGACACTCGCCAGCCTGATCGCAGATAGGGCAATCCAGCGGGTGATTAATCAACAACATTTCTACCACACCTTTACGTGCCTCAATCACCTCGGGTGAGGTAATGTTCTGCACTTCCATTCCGTCCATCACCGTGGTACGGCATGATGCAACCAGCTTAGGCATAGGCCGCGGGTCTTTTTCAGAACCCTTACTAACCTTTACCAAACAAGTACGGCATTTACCACCACTACCTTGCAGTTTAGAATAATAGCACATAGCAGGCGGCACAATATCACCACCTATTATCCTTGCGGCGTTTAGGATGGTGGTTCCGTCTGGTACTTCTACCGATATTCCGTCTATTGTAACTTTCATTGACATTTTATCTTAGTCAAGTTCTTATTAAACTATGTCATTGCGAGCGTAGCGTGGCAATCGCGAACTATGCATGACTGCCTTTCTCCTTGAGATTGCCACGCTACGCTCGCAATGACAATCGAGTTTTTTAAGCCGCCGGTTCTGCTTTCGGCTCAAGCTTTGGCAATGGATCAGCATAATGAGCGATCCCATAATTTCTGCTTACCGCCTCACCTGCATGCGATACATGCCACTCAAACTCATCGCGGAAGTGGCGTATTGCGCTGGCTACCGGCCAGGCTGCTGCATCTCCCAGCGGGCAAATGGTATTGCCTTCAATCTTTTTAGATACATCAACCAGCAGGTCCATATCGCTCATGCTGCCGTGCCCATGCTCTAAGCGGTGCAACACTTTTTCCATCCAGCCGGTACCCTCACGGCAAGGCGAACATTGTCCGCAACTTTCGTGGTGGTAAAAACGGGCGAAGTTCCAGGTGTTTCTTACGATACACTGATCTTCGTCAAACGCAATAAAACCACCCGAACCCATCATCGAACCACTAACAAAACCACCGTCAGCGAGAGACTCATAGCTCATCAGGCGGCCTTCGCCATTAATAGTTTTCAGAAACAGGTTTGCCGGCAAGATCGGCACTGACGATCCACCTGCAACAACCGCTTTCAGGCGTTTGCCGTTAGCGATACCGCCACAATACTCGTCGCTGTATAAAAATTCTTCAACCGGCAGGCCAAGGTCAATCTCGTAAACACCCGGTTTAGCCAGGTTACCGCCAGCAGATATCAGTTTAGTACCGGTACTACGGCCGATACCTATTTTAGCATACTCCTCGCCCCCGTCATTTACAATAGGGACAACAGCTGCAATTGATTCAACATTGTTTACCACGGTAGGGCGGCCATACAAACCGGCAATAGCGGGGAATGGTGGTTTAATGCGCGGGTTACCGCGTTTACCTTCCAATGATTCTAACAGCGCAGTCTCTTCGCCGCAGATGTAAGCACCACCGCCCGGTTGTACATACAGCTCCAGATCATAACCACTGCCTAAAATATTTTTACCTAAGAAACCGTTTGCTTTTGCTTCGGCAATGGCCTTTTCAAGGATGCGGATCTGCGGCATCATTTCGCCGCGTACGTAAATGTATGAGGTATTGGCTCCTAAAGCGTAACTACTGGTAATCATACCCTCAATTAATAAGTGAGGGATATAGGTCATCAGGAAACGGTCTTTAAAAGTGCCCGGTTCAGACTCATCACCGTTGCAAACCAGGTAACGCGGAACGCCCTCGGGTTTAGCCAGGAAACTCCATTTCATACCGGTAGGGAAACCGGCGCCGCCACGGCCGCGCAAACCCGACTTCTTCACCTCTTCCACCACTTCATCGGGTGTCATTGTCTTTAAAGCTTTCTCAACCGATGCGTAACCGCCTTTCTGGCGATATACCTCAAAGGTGTTGATGCCGGGTACGTTAATATGTTCTAAAAGTAATTTGCGTCCCATGTTATTAATATATTTTTCCGGTTGCTTTATAATAGTTAACGTGCTGCCAAACGCGTGTGCCTAAAGCTAAAATCGCAATCAGTATTTTATAAATGATATTAACTCCCGGAAAAGGGTTCAGATGGCCCGGAAGTAGCAATAGCACAATTAGTACTGTATACAGTACGTCCCTTATGATCATCATTGTTTTAGCGCTCATTCGCTTTAAAAATACCTTCCGGTTTCGTTATAATAGTTAATGTGTCTTACTGCACAACTGGCAAATGCTATAACAAGCAAGGGTACCAGTATAATTCCGTACTCGTTTAATCCGCCGGTTAACATTGTCAGGATAAAGCCCAATGCAAATAATGAATCTCCAAGTATCAAATTTGCATTATCCATCGCCTGGTACATTGTTATCCTTTGGCTTTAAGGTCTGTGATCAATTGATCAACCGACTCGTTAGTTAATTTTTCGTAAAAAGTATATTCCGGCCCTATTTGTAAAACCGGGCCAAAACCGCAGGCAGCCAGGCACTCAACACCCCGCCAGCTAAATAAACCGTCAGCAGTAACCTCGCCCTCTTTAACACCCAGTTTTTGCTCCAGGTGATCCATGATCTTTTCGGCTCCTACAAGGCAGCAAGGGCCTGTGCGACACACCTCCAAAACATATTTGCCTTGCGGGCGCAAAAAGTACATGGTATAAAATGAGGCTACCTCATAAACTTCAATAGGCTGAATTTTAAGGTACCCGGCTACTTTATCCATCGCCGGGGCGCTTGTCCAGCCATACTCGGCTTGTACTAAGTGCAAAATTGGCAACAATGCCGACTTTTGTTTTCCGGCCGGATAACGACTTACAATCTCGTCGAACTTAGCTGTCAGTTCGGCTGAAAACTCAACCGGTGTTAAATCGGTATCTTCAACTCTAAGCATCTAATTCTCCGGCTATAATATTTAAACTACTCATGTTAATTATCGCGTCAGACAGTAACATGCCCCTACTCATTGGGGCATACATCTGGTAATTAATAAAACTTGGCCTGCGGAAGTGCAAACGGTATGGCGCACGGCCACCATCATTAACCAAGTAAAAGCCCAACTCGCCATTAGCACCTTCAACCGAGTGATATACTTCGGTGGCAGGTGTAGGTATTTCGCCCATCACAATTTTAAAGTGATAGATCAGCGCTTCCATATTATTATATACTTCTTCTTTCGGAGGCAAATAAAATTCAGGAACGTCAGCATGGAAAATATCGCTTGGTTCTTTTTCCAGCTTAGCTAAAGCCTGTTCGATAAGGCGTAAACTTTGCCACATCTCTTCATTACGTACCAGGAAACGGCTGTATACATCGCCATTCTCACCCACGGGCACTTCGAAGTCAAAATCTTCGTAAGACGAGTATGGGTTCATCGCCCTAACATCATAATCAACACCGGCAGCACGCAACAACGGGCCACTCCAGCTATAGTTCAACGCATCTTCGGCAGTAACCGGAGCTACACCTTTAGTACGGTCGACAAATATGCGGTTACGGTTAAACAGTGATTCAAATTCTTTCAGCGTTTTAGGGAACTCTACCAAAAACTTGCGCAGTTTGTCGAATGCTTTGGCATTAAAGTTACGCTCAAAACCGCCTATACGGCCAATATTGGTTGTAAGGCGTGAGCCGCAAACCTCTTCGTAAATTTCATAGATCGCTTCGCGATACTCCATCATGTACAAAAAGCCTGTAAACGCGCCGGTATCTACACCCAATACGCCGTTACAAACTATGTGGTCCGAAATACGAGCCAGCTCCATTACAATAACGCGAAGATAGTCTACGCGCTTAGGAGTAGTAATACCCAATAGCTTTTCAACCGTCATGTGCCAACCCATGTTATTAATTGGCGATGAGCAGTAATTTAAGCGGTCTGTTAATGGAGTGATTTGATAAAATGGCCGGTGTTCGGCTATCTTTTCAAAAGCACGGTGAATGTATCCGATGGTTGATACGCCACTAACAATTCTTTCACCATCTAACTGCAGTACGTTTTGAAATACCCCATGCGTAGCCGGGTGGGTTGGACCCAGGTTAAGCGTCGAGTTTTCGTTCTGCGGATCGTTATCTGTGTATACCGGATGGTTTTGCATCTCTTATCTTCCGAAAAAGTAATCTTTTTTATCAACACGATTTGGGTCTTCCAGCGGGAACTCTTTCCGCATCGGGAAGGCTGTCATGTCGTCAACATTCAATATTCTGCGCAGATCCGGGTGGCCGTCAAATATCACCCCAAAAAGGTCATAAGTTTCGCGTTCCATCCAGTTGGCGCCTTGCCATAAGGCAGTAGCAGTAGGTATATGGCAATCAACAGCATCAATAAACACTTTAATGCGTATGCGCACATTGTTTACCAAACTGTGTAAATGGTATAGTACACCAATAGCTTTCTCCTGTTCAGGGTAGTGTATGGCGGTAATGTCTGTTAAATAAATGAATTGAAGTATCGGGTCGTTTTTCAGATAGCTTAACAAATCAATAATACCATCTGTTCTGGTTTCTATAGTCAGCAAGCCAAAAGGCTCGCCTGTTACCGTAATTTGTCCTTCAAATTTACTATTGATGCTATTTAAAAGCTCTTGGTTAGTGATCTTACCCATTTACTGAATTCCGTATGAAGCTAATAGTTTTTGATACTCAGGGGTATTTCTCCTGCGTAATGATTCGGTTTTAACCAATTCCTGTATGTGCATAAAGCCATCAATAATACCTTCAGGGCGCGGTGGGCAACCGGGCACATAAACGTCAACCGGGATGATCTCATCAATACCCTGCAATACAGAATAAGTATCAAATATACCGCCGCTTGACGCACAAGCACCAACAGCCATAACCCAACGCGGCTCTGCCATCTGCAAATATACTTGACGAAGTACCGGGGCCATTTTTTTGGCAATGGTACCCATAACCATTAAAAGGTCGGCCTGACGAGGCGAAAAGCTTAGACGCTCTGCACCAAATCTCGACAAGTCATAGTGTGAAGACATGGTAGCCATGAATTCTATACCGCAGCATGAAGTTGCAAAAGGCAATGGCCATAAAGAATTTGCGCGGGCCAGACCTACCGCCTGATCCAGCGAAGTAGCGAAAAATCCTGCTCCCTCCACACCGGCCGGAGCATTAACTATTTGAATATCACTCATGAATCAACTACTACAAATACCTATCCAAAACGCGAATAGAAAGTGCAAATTTATGATAAAAAACCTTGTATTTAACACATTAAAACCAGCTGCAGATATATTTAGAACAATTCTAAACAAAACGCTCAAATTATTGTATAAATTACAAAACCAAGCAGCATTTTGACAGATGTATAGACATCTTTCTTCTGAAAATTAGTCAGAAGTGGCAGGCTAATCCCAGTTTAAAGCTCCTTTTTTGATGACGTAGATAAAGCCCGCCAGCAGCGTAGCCATGAAGATAAACATCTCAATCATTCCGCTTGAGCCAAGCTCTTTAAAGTTTACAGCCCACGGGTACATAAAGATCACCTCGACATCAAACAAAACAAACAGTATAGCTACCAGAAAATATTTGATGGAGATAGGTGTACGGGCATTACCGATAACTTCGATGCCCGATTCAAATGGCGTCAGCTTATCTTTAGTTACGCGTTTAGGACCAATTTTGTGGGTAACAAACATTGTAGTAACCACAAAACCTATAGCTACAATCATTTGAAAAATAATCGGCAAATAATTTACCGGTAAACTTTGTACTTCCATGGGTGCAAATATACAAATGGACTGTAAATAAAAAAGGCTCCGTTTGGAGCCTTTTTTATTTTAATATTATTTTTTACCTGCCTTCTGTGGCTTTGCCGTGTTATCTGTTTTTGCAGGGGCATTCTTATTATCGAAATAGAACTTAGCATATGAGTTATCAGGATTATACTCTTTTGCTTTGGTAAAATATTCTTCAGCTTTAGCGTCATCTTTATCATGATACTCAGCATAGTTACCTAAGTATGCATAAGCATTAGCCAATGCTCTCTTATCAGCAGCGGTTAACTCTGTTTTTGCACCAACTACCTGAATGATCTTTTCATAACGAGGTTTGGCTATCCCTTTAAGGTCGCTATAAAGGGTGTCTTTATAATCAGCAATATAAGCTCGTGTCGTTAAAGCTTGCGTTACCGGATTAGTGGTTAAACGTTCATATTGCGATAATAAGGTATCAGCCTTCACTAATAAGCCTGAATCAGGCTTAACAGCGTGTGTTTTTCTGTAAGCCGAAGCCTGATCGCTAAAAGCAAAATAATATGAATAACCAGCATAAAAATGCTCATTTAATAATGGTTTGCCATGTATTCTATTTACAACTTCTTCATAAGCCTTACCAGCGTCAAGATACTTCGCTTTAGTAAAGAACATCTTGCCAAGATCATCAAAAATATCCTCGGCTTTAGTTGAATCTAGCTCTGCGGCCTTAGTTAAATTAGCAACAGCTTTTGCGGTATCTTTACCGGCAGCAAGTTGCAATTTACCTAAGTATTCATAATCGCGCGGCAATATGCGGTTAGGGGTAGCTTTAGAGAACCAATTATTCAAAGCTGTTAAACCCGCGTTATAATCTTTATTTTCATAAGCTGCATAACCCAAATAGCGGTACACTCGCGCGTTAACATTTGCGTCTCTTGACAATTTGGTTGCAACTTCCTGCAGCGTAGCATAATCGCCGGCATTAACCAGGAAGTCGGCATAACGTAGTAATGATTCAACCGACTCGTCGGTTAAGCTGATGTATTTTTTATAATTCTCAACCGCCTCTTTAATTTTAACCGATGCGACTTTAAGATCTGCCTGAGCTTCATCTTTTTGAGTTTCAGCCAGTTCGCGGTAAGCAGGGCCATAGTTAGCATCGATAGCTATAGCTGCGCGGAATTGCTTTTCAGATTCTTCGTAGTTATGCGCATAATGCCACAGCACACCGATTGCGACATTAGCAGCAGGCGATTTTGGGTCAAGCGCCAGAGCAGCCTGATAAGCATCGTAAGCAGCATTGCTATTTAACTGTGAGCGGTAAGCGTTACCTAAAGTAACTTGTACATCGGCATCTTTTTTGTCAATATCTTTTGCCTTAGTTAAAGCGTCAATAGCTGCATTTGCTTTTGCAGGCGGAAATTTGCCATCTTTTGCATCCAGCAAATAAGCTTTACCTATGTATAAATAAGGCTGGTCGTCCTTTCTGCCGGCAACCGAGATAGCCTGATTAAAGTTTGATGTAGCGCCCGCATTATCATTAGATGCCAGTGCAACAGCGCCTAAACCCACGTAGTTTAAGGCTGATTTTGGTTCAAGTGCTATCCCTTTAGTGAAAGTTGCTTTTGCAGAATCGGCATAATCTTGAATAAGGTATACCCATCCTAAATAAAAAAGGTTTTCATCGCTCTTTGGTTGTGTAACTGTCAGATTTTTCAGCATCCCCTTTGCCTTCTGGTATTGTTCGGCATCAATCGCTTTTTTGGCGTCGTCAAGACTTTGACCAAAAACTGCTGATCCGATAAATACCAGTCCTAATGCTGCATTAGCTATTTTACTGATCATTTTCATTGCTTAATTAATTTTTAGTTAGTATGTGTTTAAAAGTTTCGTTTAATAATAATTTCCCTTTGAGGCAGTGAGTCGGGCAATATGCCCGATCTTAAAATTATCCTTTGCCCACGCTCACTCAATATAAATTGACTGAAACCTGACGCGAGCCCCATTTTGCCCGTGCAGTTGACAAGGTACAAATTTCGTGCAAAGGGATATTGTTTTAGCGCCAAAGTTGTTTGTGATGGTTTAAAGTATTGGTTGGGAGCCTCTTTACTGTTTTCATCCCTTATGCCTACAATCTTCACCTTCCTTACCGCATCTGCATAATCATCATCCGGATCATTTAACCAGTCAAACCCGGTTATGCCGATGGCTTGCGGATGCTGGCTGATGTACTTTATAACCTCTTTATTATTTTTGACAGCAAAAACGTTCTTTAGTTTAAAGTCTTTATTTCCTGAAAAATCCTTTAAATACCTTACTAAGCTTGAGTTTGGATTATCAAACACGATATCTGTAGTGGTTTTTGCCTGGCCGCTAAGCATTTTTTTTACGTCGCTGACAGTCATCTGTGTGTCTGCCGATGCCTGGTTTACAATAAATGTAACCGCATCAATAGCAAAACGGTTAATTACCGGCGGTAGTGTGCGCTCGGTTAAAATCTTTTTTTCTTCAGGGTTCAGCTCGCGCGCTAAAATGGCAAACCTTACGCTGTCGTTTAACAAACGCCGTAAAACGGTGTTTTCTGTTTGATAAGAAATTTGGGGGCGCGCCTTTTCGTTGAATCGTTTAAAAATATAAACCTCCTCATCAACAATAGGCTGTGCTGATTCATCAGCGGCTATGTTTATAGTACCGGAATTAACGGTTTCTTCCTGCACTGCCGGGGCCGATTTTTGCTTGCAGCTTTGCAAGCAAACCAGTGCAGATAAGCACAAAATTAAAAACCCCGTGTGTTTATTCATCAATGTCTTCTTTTTTAAATAGCCTTATAAATCTGTAAACCCCATAAATTATAAGGAGTATGCCAAATATTGTCTTTTTAATGCCGTAATCGGGCAATATCTCATCCCAAAAAATTACGGTCAGACCGGCGGCTAAATAACAAATAAATGCAAAAACTCCAAAAATGAACAGAAATCGCCTTTGGAGCGATTTCTGTTTATTACGAGAATATGATGACATACTCTATTCGGTATCCAATGTAAAGTTGATTGGAACAGTGTAAGATACACGAACCGGGCGACCATTTTGGTAACCGGGCGACCATTTTGGTGAATTCTTCAATACGCGGATCGCTTCGTCCTTCATAGTTTGGCTTGGGCCACGTACTGCAACGATATCGGTTAATCTACCGTCTTTCTCAACTACGAAAGTACAGATAACTCTCCCGCTCACGCCATTCTCTCTGTCGACAGCAGGAAATTTCATGTGATCTCCCAGGTATTTAAGGAAGGCTTCCATACCGCCCGGGAAATCCGGTTGTCTTTCTACCTGAGTAAATATCTTGTTAGGATCTTCCTCAGTAACGGCTTTGGTGTCGCTGTTACCTACGGGCTCATCAATCCTGATATCGGCTGATGGGTCACCCTTTTGATCTTTCTGACCCGGATCTGATGTTTGCAGGTCCTTTTGGCTTGGTGGCTCCTCATGTACCTCGTTATCCGGTTTTACAATCGGAGGCGGGAATTTCACCTGATCCGTTTTTGGTTTTGGCGGTTCTGGTGGCGGCGGAGGAGGCAGTTTTTTCTGATCAACCGGAGGTGGCGTTAACACCACGTCGGTGATCTTTACTTTTACCGGAGCCTTAGGAATAAATCCTTTGATCTTATTGATAATTGTTGGTAACGAAATTACAAATATGAAAAATACAGCACCGATAATAAGAGCGCGAATAGTTCTGCCAGGGCTATTCTTTCTTAATTCATACGCACCGTAAGATTTGTTTCTGCCGCTAAAAACAACGTCGATCCACTCTGGATTTAATATGTCTAATTTAGATCTAAGCATTATTTGAAGCTTTAAATTTTAAATTACTGTTAATAAATGTTATCTCTTTTCAGAAGATCAATTTCAGGCTGAGATATCTCGACAATAGCACGTTGTTCATTACCAACAATATTCAACTCATCCATCATGGTAACCATGTCATAATAAGTAGATTTATCGCTTGGCTTGATCAATACGATCATCGGTTTGCCTGATTTTGCTAAAACCTCTTTGCCTTTATCCAGTAAAGATTCGCGTATGCCGGTTTTACCAAAACCGGTAACGGTTGGTGCCGTTAACGGGTTTGTAGGCATACCCATAAACCATTCTACCTTGTTGTTTGTACCCAACAATACAGTCATTGTGCGGGTTTCTGGTACAGGTAGCTGGTTATTATTTTTCTCATCTTTATCCGGCATGGTCAAATCCATTGCTTTGGGTTTTTGCAGCGTTGTGGTAAGGATAAAGAAAGTGATTAGCAAGAAGGCCAAATCCACCATTGCGGTTAAATCCACACGGGTCGATTTTTTCTTGGTTCTTACCTTACCACCGTCCTTTTTACCCCCACCGGAGGTATCTAATTCTGCCATGTTTCTTTATTTTGCCACCGTTCTTAACGATGTAATTAAACCAAATTTGTTAACTTCTTGCTTTTGCAAGGTTTTAATGATCTTCGCAATAGTAGGATACTCTTCTTTGGCGTCGCCTTTTATTGCAATTCTAAGCTCTTTGTTGTGAACCAGCTTATCAGCCTTACGAGCGTTTTTAATCCACCAGAAAAGCTCATTATTGTCGGTAGTATCTACAGGCACGCCGGTTGCCGGATATTTTGCTCTGTCTGCGCTGCTCATAGCCAGATATTGTTTCAAAAACTGGATTGAATATCCATAATTGTCAATGCTGGCAAATTGCTTGATCTCTTCTGGTGTGAAGCTGATCTTATACTGATCTGCCATACCTCTCAGCGTTTCCATACGTACGTCGGCACCCTCCACACTAAAAATCACCTTTCCCTGAGCAACTAACAGACTTGAAAAATCAGACTCAGGCAGAGCTTCTATAGTTGTAGATGCAGGGATGTCCGCATGTATCGGATCCTGAACTTTTGGTTTTGCAGATAATATGAAGAAGGTAAGCAGCAAAAAGGCAACGTCGCACATTGCCGTCATGTCAATTGCTGTACTCTTCCGTGGGACTTTTACTTTAGCCATAATCTTTGTTTAAATATAGTGTTAATGAAATAGTTAAATATCAGGCCCGGCCTTTACCGGGCCTGATTATACTAACACTAAAATTTATTTGTTTTTATGGGTTGCAGCAAATGTAGATACAATGCTGAAACCTGTTTCGTCGATAGCGTAAGTCAAGCCGTCAATTTTTGATGTAAATACGTTGTACATTACAATTGAGATAGCTGAAGTACCGATACCTAACGCGGTATTAACCAACGCTTCAGAGATAGCTGCTGATAATGCTGATGTATTTGCACCAGTGCCTGCTAACTCGTGGAACGCCTTGATCATACCGATTACCGTACCTAACAGACCGGTTAATGTACCGATAGATACCAGGGTAGCTATGATGGTTAAGTTTTGCTCCAACATTGGCATCTCTAAAGCGGTAGCCTCTTCGATGTCTTTTTGGATCGCTAATGTTTTTTGGTCAACGTCTAAAGTTGTTTCCAACTCCATTTCGCGGTATTTTTTCAAACCTGATTTGATAACGTTTGCTACTGAACCTTTTTGTTTGTCGCACTCTGCAGATGCTGCTTCAATGTTACCAGCGCTTAAAAAGCCTTGTACTTTTCTAACAAAAGCGTCGATGCTTGCAGTACCTGATGCTTTGCCGATAACGATAAAACGCTCGATAGAGAATACAATTACCATTAATACGTAACCCATTACCAATGGTACCAGGTAACCACCTCTGTGAATAATACCGAATACGTCAACTGGCTCACCATTTGTAACATCGCCACCTTTGTAATGGCTTTGGTCTGCCAATATAAACACGAAAATACAGATGGTAACTACAAGACAAAGAGGAATAGTTAAGGTAGCGAACAAGCTAGATGCACTTGAGCTTTCTTTCTTAACGGTAGTTGGTTTTGTTGGTGCGTTTGCCATTACTTTAAATTTTAGATTTTAGTTTTTGTTTATTTTTAGTTAGTTAATTATATGCATTTTTTTTAGCGGATAACAAAAATAGAATTTTACATAAATAAAAAAAGACTTTTGTTATTCTTTAACATTAATTTAATGTTGCCCTTTCTATACGCTTTAACGAAGCGTTAACCGGGGTAAAAACAATACTTGTTACAACAATTTTTTACAATAAAACTTATTATTTTTTTAATTAGCAAGCTACACACTGCAAAAGTTATGTAATTATACTGTTATAAACCTGTAATTATCCTGTTATAAATCTTACTCAATAAACTGTACTCAACAAACTGTTTTAATACCTTACAAAGGCTAATAGCTCTGTATTAATAAGATTGTCCAATAAAAACACTTTCCCTCCGCAGCGGCAACATCACTTATAACGTATACTTTTTAAATACATTATATGGGGTAAGTGTAATTGCTTAAATATTATTTATAATCGGTAACGCAATATTAGCACCTTTATGTACTAAAACAAGCAAATGGCCAAATATTTTTATTACTTCACAATATTAACTAAAAAATTAGTCAAAAAATCAAATTGAATGCTTTTTTCTATTTAACTAACAATCACCCGGTTACATATTATCATCCATGCTCTGATTTTGCGTAATAAAGTATATTATTAATATTATCCCCCGGCTTTTTTTACTTTGTAGCCTTCGGCTTGTAACAAGCCCATTATCTTGTCTCTGAAATCGCCTTGTATCAATATTTCGCCGTCTTTTATACTACCACCAACACCGCATTTGGTTTTAAGTTTTTTTCCAAGTATTTCAAGATCATCGGTTGTACCTGTAAATCCGCCGACAGCCGATACCATTTTACCTCCACCTCTACGGTCAAGATATATCTTTAGATTTTGCTGCTGCGGAGGCAATGTTTGCTTTACAGCTTCATTACTGCCCTTATATTGAAAATCAGGATCAGTTGAATACATGACGCCTGAAATATTTTTATTTTTCTTCGACATAAATAATCTCTTTAAGCCACGTTGTTAAAGCTGCCGCCCACCAGGATGTTTAATGATGCGGGCAAGATATCGACCTTAACCTCCGCCTCGGCAATTTCCGGCTCGCCATCCAGGTGTAATGGCCCTTTGGCTTTACGTTTTACCACTATATGTTTACCACAGATAATTTCAACAAAGCTCGATTTGTTTGCCGTTTTATTAAACATCCGGACAACCAGCTCCGGAAAACGGTATAACGGAAACGGCTTGATAATACAAACGTCAAGCAAACCATCCTGTACAGAGGCCTGCGGCGACACGTGTGCATTATTACCGTATTGCGACGAATTGGCAAAGCTTAACATAAAAGCCCGGCGCTCATAAACTTTTCCGTCAATTTCAATATGATAGTCCTGCGGTTTATATTTTACAATCTCTTGCAACGACGATTTTACATAGGTAATGAACCCCCGCGCCTTTTCGTGCGAAAAGACTTCACTGATGTGGGCATCAAACCCCATCCCTGCCATATTAAAGAACGGCTTACCGTTAGCCCGCGCAGAATCAATCATTGCTATATTGCCCGAATTAAGGTTTTTAATAGCCGCTTCGGTATCCATCGGTATCTGCAAAAAACGAGATAACCCGTTACCCGACCCGCATGGCACCACACCTAAAATGGTTTTACTGCCCACCAATGCCGATGCTATTTCGTTAATTGTACCGTCGCCGCCTACTGCAACTACCATATCGTATTCATTTATTGCGGCTGCAGCAACCTCATGCGCATGCGATACTCCGGTGGTAAATACTATTGTTGCATCCCCCTTAAAATGAGTTTTAACCAGTTCTGGCACCCCATCCTTCTTCTTCCCACCCGATATTGGGTTAATAATAAATAACGTCTTCCGTTTCAACAAAATATTTTTTTGGCGGTCAAAAGTAAATGTATTTTCGGCTTTGTAAAAATTGTTTTAATTTTGGCGCCGATAGTGGACTGATTTAGTCGTCTTGCCCAGTCAAGACCGGATTGCAACCACGTAAAAAAGTGCTAAACCCATCTTCTTTACAAAGTTCCCGTTAAGTCCTTCTTCTTTTTACTTTATTAATACATTTAAAAAAATGCCATACTTATTTACATCAGAGTCCGTATCAGAAGGACACCCGGACAAAGTAGCCGATCAGATCTCGGACGCGCTAATTGATAACTTTTTGGCTTTAGATCCTGAATCGAAAGTAGCCTGCGAAACTTTGGTTACTACCGGCCAGGTTGTGTTAGCTGGCGAGGTTAAATCAAAAGCTTATTTAGACGTTCAGAAAATTGCCCGCGACGTGATCAACAAAATTGGTTACACCAAAGGCGAATATATGTTTGACGGAAACTCCTGCGGTGTACTGTCAGCCATTCATGAGCAGTCGCCTGATATTAACCAGGGTGTTGACCGCCAGGCCAAAGAAGAGCAGGGCGCCGGCGATCAGGGCATGATGTTTGGCTACGCTACCAGTGAAACAGACAACTATATGCCATTGGCATTAGACCTGGCTCACGCTTTATTAATTGAGCTGGCTGCTATCCGTCGCGAAAATTCTGATATTAAATATCTGCGCCCCGATGCGAAATCGCAGGTAACGTTAGAGTATGATGACAATAATGTACCTACCCGTATTGATGCTGTCGTTATTTCAACCCAGCATGATGATTTTGGTGACGAAAAAGCGATGTTAGAAAAGATCAGCAAAGATATTATCGGTGTCCTGATCCCGCGGGTAAAGGCGAAATATCCAAAATACGTTCACTTGTTTAACAACGATATTAAATACCATATCAACCCAACCGGCAAATTCGTTATAGGCGGCCCGCATGGCGATACCGGCTTAACCGGCCGCAAGATCATTGTTGATACTTACGGTGGTAAAGGTGCACATGGTGGTGGCGCATTCTCTGGCAAAGACCCCTCAAAAGTTGACCGCTCTGCTGCTTATGCAACCCGCCACATTGCTAAAAACCTGGTTGCTGCCGGTGTTTGCAACGAAGTATTGGTACAAGTATCGTATGCTATTGGTGTTGCTCAACCTATGGGCATTTATGTAAACACCTATGGCACTGCTAAAGTTGGTTTAAGCGACGGAGAGATTGCTAAAAAGGTGGAAAGCATTTTTAACATGACCCCATATGCTATTGAAACCCGCTTTAAACTGCGTAACCCAATCTACAGTGAAACTGCTGCCTATGGCCACTTTGGTAAACCAAACACTACCGTAACTAAAACCTTCACTCACCACGACGGATCTGTAGTTACCAGAGAGGTTGAGTTGTTTACCTGGGAAAAACTGGACTATGTAGACAAAGTAAAAGCTGCTTTCGGATTATAACAATATTTTCTGATTTGATTTTTTTAACTTAGAGCGATAGACAAACTATCGCTCTTTTTTTGATACCACAGTCCCGGATTAGCGCGTATGAAATTATTAAAAACTGCTTTGGCCTTAACACTGATTACTTTAGTTTTTAACCCTGCCAACGCACAGCAACGCGGATTGAGCTTTGCACTGAAACTTGCTGTTAATGATTATCTGGATTTAAAGAATGCCTTATTGGCCAACAAGGTATCGCTGGCGCAAAACAAGGCAGGTAAGTTTGTTTTTGACTTAAATACAGTACCTGATAAAGACATGAACAGCCAGCAACATAGCGCGTGGTTCAATTATCTGAGCCGCCTGCAAAGTACCAGCCGTGCAATGGGCGAGACTACGTCTATTGAAGCGCAGCGCAAAGAGTTTTCCGCTTTATCAAACGCTATGTATAGCATGCTGAAAGATCTGAAACTGACACCATTTATGCTTTACAGACAATATAGCCAGGCTAAGGATGCTTACTGGCTAAGCAACAGCCGCCTGATAAAAAATCCTTATTTTGGCATTGCCGAAAAGCAAATGGTTAAAGAAGGTGTTACCCGCGAGGTGTTGTCACCTTCAAAATGATTTTATCGATGCAGCATCCCGAAGAAAATCCCTGGCAAATAACCGCCGAAAAAGAGGTTTATAATAATCCCTGGATCAACCTGACCGAATACCAGGTGATCAACCCGTCAGGCAACCCGGGCATTTATGGCAAGGTGCATTTTAAAAACCGGGCCATCGGTATTGTGCCGCTGGATGCTAACTTGAATACTTACCTGGTAGGGCAATACCGCTTTACCCTAAGCCAGTACAGCTGGGAGATACCCGAGGGTGGGGGGCCGTTGGATGAGGACCCGCTGGACGCTGCCAAACGCGAACTATTGGAAGAAACCGGCCTTACCGCTGCTAACTGGACGCAAATACAAACCATGCACCTAAGCAACTCAGTAACTGACGAATACTGTGTTATATATACCGCAACCGGTCTTGAACAACATGAAGCAGAACCCGAAGATACCGAGCAACTCACTATCAGAAAAATACCGTTTGACGACGTTTACAGTATGGTTTGTAATGGAGAGATTACCGACTCGGTAACGGTAGCAGCCCTTTTAAAGGTAAAACTGCTGTTATCAGAAAACCGTATAAACCTGTAATTACCAAAATATTCTTAATTTCGCCGCAATTTTTTTTGATTAGTATGAGAAAATTTTTAGGCTACATTTTATCGCCGATTGCCATTATTGCCTTTATGGTGGTACTGGTGATCTTTCAGCCTTTACAATGGTTAGCTTATAAATTGTTTGGTTACAGCGCGCACAAAAAAGTGGTCGACCTTTTAAACCTGTGCCTGTTTAGCACGGTATATTTGGTGGGCAATACGGTTACTTTTACCAATAAACAAAACCTTCCCGCAGGCCGCCCCATCATCTTTATGGCTAACCACCAGAGCTTGCTTGATATACCGCCGTTAATTTATTACCTGCGTAAATATCACGCCAAGTTTATATCTAAGATCGAGCTAACCAGGGGCATCCCCTCTATCTCATACAACTTAAAAGTGGGGGGCGGCGCTAATATCGACCGCAATGATCCGCGCCAGTCGCTTATGGAAATAGGCAAGCTGGGCACCCGGATGAAGGAGAAACGGTGGTCGGCAGTAATATTTCCCGAAGGCACCCGCTCAAAAACAGGCAAGGTAAAACCTTTTCAAGCGGGCGGTATCGCTATCATCTTAAAAAAATGTCCTGACGCGCTCATTGTCCCTATTGCTATTGATGGTTCATGGGAAATGATCAAATATGGCTTATATCCGCTTAACACTTTTACTAAAATGACCTGGCAAGTTCTGGAACCTATAGAGCCCGGCTTCGGTACAGTTGAAGAAATAGTTAAAGAAGCTGAGAATCGCATTAAAATTGCGCTTAACCAATAAAAGCTAAACTTAACCTAAACCACATTATGAAAAAAACCATTTTAGCCTTAGCATGCCTGCTATTGCTTACAAATACTTACGCTCAGAAAAATAACAGTTTGCTTTGGGAAATTAGCGGTAATGGCCTTAAAGCGCCGTCATACCTATTTGGCACTTATCATTTTGCGGGCAAAAAATTGGCGGATAGCTTATCGGGCATTAAAAAATATTTTGGTTCATGCAAAGCCATTGTGGGCGAGATACTGATGGATTCGGCCGCCATAACCGGTATGGCCGACCAGATGATGCTTAAGGATAGCCTTACTTTGCAAAAGCTATATACACCTGCCGAATATAAAACAATAGGTGATTACACGACAGCTACTACCGGAATGAATATTTCGACATTAAACCTTTTTAAACCTTCCGTTGTACAGCTATTGATATCGCAACATGATATGGTAAAAACGTTTGGCCCTGATAATCCACCTATCGATATGTATTTTCAACAAGAGGGCAAACGGCTAAATGACAAAGTACTTGCTTTTGAAACCATGCAAGAGCAAACCGAGCTGATATTTGGTGCGCCGATAGCCGAGCAAAAAAAGCAACTGCTGGATATGGCCGCGAAAAAAGAAAAATTTGCCGACGAAGGCCGAAAACTATACGCGCTCTACCTGCAACAAGATCTTGACGGAATAGAAAAAATGGTTAATGCCGCTATGGCAAAAAACAATGCATCGCCCGAGTTAGGCGATAAAATGCTAAAGAACAGAAACCTTAAATGGATAACCAAAGCCCCGGGAATTATGAACGAGCAACCTTCATTTATAGTAGTTGGAGCTGCACACCTGGTTGGACAATACGGGTTGATCAACCAGCTTAGGCTAAAGGGTTATACGGTTAAGCCGGTAAAGATATAGTTAAGAAAGTTATTAAGTAAGCCGGGCTTACCTTGCGGTTACATCCCTTATATGAGATTTTGCGTTGCGCATGACAGAAAAGGAGCATGTCATCTCGACGAGGAACGAGGAGAGATCTATACACAAGCAATTCCTAGCATATATAGATCTCTCCCTACGGTCGAGATGACATCGAAATAAAAATCATTGTATGCTCTTCAGAGTCCCGGATTTTAAAACTATCCATGACATAATAACCCATGTCATGCCTCTTTAAGAAGCCGCCGATTTAAAATTCAGAATGACAAATCAGGTGTTTCACCCTCAATTATCTAAAATACCGAGAAAAAAGCTTAAAACACTTGAAAACAGAAGGTTAGCAATTTTACCTAAAGTATTACTACTGTTTCAAAGTGTTTCACCGTATTTTCACAATAATCTAATTTACAGGAAGTTATCACATAAAAGTGTTTCAGGTGTTTCAAAGTGTTTCATTTTTAATGAAACAGATAGCCACTGGTAGACCCCCCTTTCAAATGTCCGGGTCTATACGTTCTTGCCGTCGATGATCTTAAAGAAATCGTCGCGATAGGTGTCCCCTACCGGGATGATCTTGTCGCCAATGCGGATGCGGCTGCGCTCTATGCTGTCGATCTTGTTGAGCGCCACAATGTACGACTTATGTACCCGCACAAAATGCTGCGACGGCAGCGTGTCTTCCATCTTCTTCATATTCTGCAGGGTGATGATACGTTCGGTGGAAGTGAAGATAGAGATATAGTCTTTCAGTCCCTCAATAAACAATATCTGGTGCAAGTACACCTTCTGTATCTTATGCTCGCTTTTCACAAAAATAAAATCGCTCATAAAATCATTCGGTGGCTGGTGGGTCTGCTGCACAAGATGGTCGGCAGACGCAGTAGCCTTTGAGGGATGAATGATAGTTTGTGCCTTCTGTGCCGCCTTAAAAAAACGGTCGAAGGCTATAGGTTTTAGCAGGTAATCAACTACGTCCAGCTCATAACCTTCCAACGCATATTGCGGGTAGGCCGTGGTCAGTATAACCTTGGTTTTACCGTTGGCAATGCGCAGAAACTGGATGCCGGTTAGTTCGGGCATTTGCACGTCCAGAAACACCAGGTCGATATTGCCATCCTGCACCATGGTCAGCGCCTCAATAGGATTGGTAGTTGATTTTACCAATTCCATAAAAGGCACTTTGGATATATAGTCCTCCAGTATATGCAGGGCCAAAGGCTCATCGTCGACTATAAGGCATCGTAACATGGCTATAAAACTAAGGATAATTCGCAAGTGTAGGTGTCATTTTCATCCCTGATGTCCAAATTATATTTCCCGGGATACAGCAAATCAAGCCTGCGCTTAACATTGGCCAAACCAATGCCACCTATTGAATCGCGGTTATGCGTGTGTTTTTTATTGCGGATATAAAACTGCAAATGCTGCTGGTTTACATTCACAAACATGGTAATGGGTAACATTGAATCATTGGCAATACCATGCTTAAAAGCATTCTCTATAAAAGCGATGAGCAGCAACGGTACAATTTTTTGGTCTGTTACCTCGCCATCAATTTTAAAATCAATAAAAGCCTTATTGCCAAAGCGGATCTTTTGCAGATCGATGTAGTTTTGCAGATATTGCAGCTCTTTAGTCAGATCAACCTTATTATCATTACATTCATAAAGCATATATCTCATTATCTCTGATAATTTGAGTATAGCATCCGGCGTATTCTCAGATCGCTGGTAAGCCAGCGAGTAAATACTATTTAACGAGTTAAACAAAAAGTGGGGATTGATCTGCGATTTCAAAAAAGCCAGCTCGGCAGTAAGGCGCTGGTTCTCCAGGTCGCGCTGTATACGCTCATTCAAGAACCAATCGACGGAAAACTTTAGCAGTATGCTCAGTAGTACAAATATGGTGCTGGTAAACAGCGTGCTTATAAAGAATGGAAGAAAGCTAAGCACACTTTTATTGCCGTTCATATCTTTATGTCTCAGCACCTCTTCTTTAAAAAGCAGCGCCACGCCATATTTATCGAACCCATAAATGACAATAGTAATTACAATGGCCAGTATATAAACGCTGTAACGCTTCTTATTTAAAAATTGAGGAATAAAGAACAGGTAGTTGAGATAAAAAAGGCTGATATTAATGATACCAAACAAGACAATGTTCACCATCATACTTTTTATTGGCATTACATTGCTGGTATTTATTATAAACAGAAAAAAGGATACAGTACATACCCAAATAAATACATGCCAGAAGATTTGCCAGCTTTTTTTCATCACATCAAAATTAATATTTTGAATTGCCGTGCTATATTATTTAGATAGAGTTGCTCGTTTCATCGATGAACTGGCGATAAACTTCGACGAACCGGCAACCTGGATAAACAGGCGTTCATCTATAATTTAGGGGGGTTGGTATAAATGTTTTTAGCAGGTTGTAAAAAAGGCATTCTTTTGTTGCATCAAAAAAATCAATCGCAATGAAAAAGCTGTTTACAAACACCAATCCATTTGTTCTGTTACTTGTTCCTGTAATGTTCGCATTTATTATGGGCATTAGCTATCAGTTTGAACAAAAGAAACATGAAGCCGAAGATGTGACTGTATCTGCAGTACATGCGACTTCATTGTTTGTAAAAGGCGTTCACCTGGTAAAAGCAGTTTGCTCAATCAGCAAACCTGACGTTTGGTAATACGAACATTTATCAATATATAATATATATCAAGTCCTGCTGATCAAGCCCTGCAGGACTTAATTTTCATTTACCTCACCGGCTTCGGATATATCGGCAAGCTTTCATGCCCCCCGGCATCTACCGACTGTACCGCGAAGAAATAGTTATCCTTCGAGTAATCCAGCGTAGTTTGGTTGCCGGTTACATAAATCTTCCTTTCCCACAGCGGGCTGGTTGTTTCGCGCATCAGGATATAGTACCCTACAGGCTTTTTGCCAATTTTAGGATCTTGCCATTGCAGTGTCGTATTATTGGTTAGTTGGGTTGTAGTTACGCCAACGTTGATTGGCGACGCTGGTGCCGATGCCAGATTGGCCAGCACCGATAAATTCATGCGGGCTACTTTTTGAATATAGTTGAAATCAGCAAACTCGGGCAAGTCGCCGTAAACGATGCCCTTTTCCGTACGGAGGTCTTGATGCTGATGGGTAAAGTCCTCATTCATTTCAGTTAAACGCACGGCCGTAAAGCCTTGCAACTGGAACGAGGTTTGGTCGCCGCCCCTTAAAAAACGGTCACGGCGATAAATCAGTTTTACATCCAGTTGGTCTACGTAGCGCTCGGCAGTTTCTTTTGTGTAACGAGCCAGCTGGCGCGAGGGACTATCGTTCTCTCCACCGTTACCAATCAGGCTACTGATAGCTGCCGCTACGCGACGTGTAGTATCGTTTCTTAATACAGCATCTATAGAGGGTATCCCCTCGCTGAACACACGCACATGAATATTATCTTTCAAATCATTATCCTGACCGTGAGTATTGCCTACAATGTCATTATTCAACATGGCATCAACATTCCAGTGTTCGTCTTTGGCGCGCTTAGCCACATGCGCCGAGCCATTCAGCCCCTGCTCCTCACCCGGTACAGCCATAAAAATTATTGTGGCCGGAAACGAGCGCTGAGCCATTACCCTGCATAGCTCCATAGATACAGCCGTACCAGAGGCATCATCAACCGCGCCGGGTTCAACAGCATTGGCATTCATTACATTAGTTACCCTCGAGTCGTAATGCCCTGAAACCATATATACGCGCGTATCACCAGGGTCAGTACCCTTCAGGATAGCCAGTACATTCTTCAAAACGGTAGGCTTATCATATCGTCCGCCTGCGGGTTGAGTAAAAGTATCAAATTCGACTTTCATCCTTCCGCCTGATGCTGCGGCATACCGTTCCATTTCGCTTTTTATCCAGTTGCGCGCCGCGCCTATGCCTTCAGTCCTGCTGGTGGTGTCGCTTAGCGTATTACGACTTTTAAAGCTTACCAATTTGCGAATGATCGTCTCAATGTTTTTTGAAGATACCTCGTCTGCCATTTGCTTAATGGCAGGGTCTTGTTTGATGGTTGTTTGCGCCATGGCAGGCACGGCGATGCATAGTACGAATAAGAGTTTGATGTGTTTCATTTTACTTTCTTAATTATAAAACGCGTGGCTTCATCCTGAGGCGCCCGAAGGATGAGGTCAAAGGCCAACACATCCTATGTATTCTTTTTGACAATTTCCGTCAATTTTCCTCAATCGCTGCCCATTAGCGCTTGCTTTTTCTTTCTATTACGTACACAAAGTATTGATACAGCTTAATAACATTTCGTAAGGCCAACGCTCATGCGTCGGGAGGCTCGGCATAATAACCTTTTTAACCCTGTTCAACTTTCTATTCATCTCCCTCATCACTCACTATTGTCAGCATATCATTTACCTGCTTAAAATTACTGCGCACAAAATGGCACCAATCACATTCTTTTCTGCCACAACCGGTGTTGAAATCGTGGGCCATGATTTTTTGATATACGGTTTCAATCTGGCCGGTTACAATTTCAATATCCTCCGGGCTTATCACAATTTTTTCCTTATGATATTCGCCTTCGCTAACCGGCTCCACAAAATCAAATATAGTAGTAGTCACCTCCCAATCGTTGGTGCGGTCGTTGTCAATCAATATTTTATAAAACACCGCCTGGCGCCAGTAGTCGCCGCCTTCGGGTTTTTCATCGTCGGGGCGTTTTAATTTTTTGACAGCATTTTTAAGCTTACCTGTTTTGTAATCGACAATGGTAGCTTGTTTGCCCACAAACTCAATCTTATCCAGGTTACCTTTTATCGGTATGCCTTTAACCTCGATATTTTTAATAGGGCGCTCGGTTACGGCTACTTTATTCCACTGGTCTACATTTTGTTCGTAATAATCAGCTAATATCTTATCGCCATAATCCACTTTTAGCTTAAAATCTTCTTTTGTAAATGAGTCGCGGTTGCGGTACATATACCATCTAAATTCTTTCAGGAATTGCTCGGTTGACGGGAAATTATCGTCATCATCCTTTAACCACCTGAAAGCCTTGTTCAGCGCCCAGTGTACCGCCTGACCAAATGTGGCCGACGGACTTTTCCCCGACGGTACCCGTATCAGACACTGAAAATAAAAGCGCAGCGGACAATCAAGGAAATTGCTCAAATGCGTAACCGACAGCGTATAGTTTTGCAGCAGTTGATTGATATAATTTCTATCCAACAGGTCAACTTTTGGTTTATCCGCTTCGCTGAACTGAGTGGCATAAAACTCTAACATTGCCATTTCGCCAACCTTAGGGTGCTCAACCTCCATATCGGTTTGTGCCAATATCTCGCCAATAAACTGCGAAGCTTCCTGATCCTTCCCATTTTTGTCTTTACCGGCGAACGATATATGAAGACATTGCTTGGCGCGGGTAAGCGCTACATAAAACAACCTTCGCGATTCCTCTTTTTGTGCAATATCATCATTAGCAGCCTGCGTAAGTGTATCCGGATAGCTGAAGCCAGTGTTACGGCCCTTACTATCCCACGTCTTTTTATCGCAGCCTATAAAAAACACATGCTCAAACTCCTGCCCTTTTGATCCATGGGCGGTAAAGAAATTCACGCCATTTTCAGAGAAAATCACCTGGTTCAAATCCAGGCGGATACCGTGATCTTTCATGGTGTCGATAATTTGCAGCAACTCGCCTATGGTCAACTCCGGATTTTTTCGACTTTCATCCTTCAAGAAATCAAAGAAATTGGTGAGCATCTGCATGTACATGCCTTTATCAGGCTGCATCATAATGTACCGCAGTATACCCATCTTGCTTATCACCTGCTGAAAAAGCTGCTGTAGTGTAACGCTTACCGCATCGCGCAAAAGCTCGTCGATGTTGTTAAGCAGATACTTCATGTTGGTATTAGGCACTGCATCAAACAAGCCTTGCTGAGCAGGAACACGTATCTCATAAATATACCGGCGCAACGAGGTTTTGGGCGCATTGTTAGCAGACGTCACAAAGTTTTCTTTTGATACCGCAACGCTGGCCTTGGCAATCTCAATAGGCGGAATATCAAAAAAGTCGTAATGCAGTATCTGAAACAGCAGTTCGTCGCCACTATAGGGCGAATCCAGTTCCATAGCCAAATAACGCAGTATGGTAATAATCTTTTCGCCAAAAGGCATTGTCAGCACATCAATTTTACGGCGGGTGTTTACCGCTATTTTTTGGGCATTCAGAAAATGGATGAGGTCTTCAACCTGGTTGTGGTTACGGTAAATGACCGCAATCTCCCCCGGCTCAGTCCCGCTGTCTATTAAATGCTTGATGCTATGCGCCACGTCAACCATTTCCTGGTCGGGATTTTCATATTCGCGGATCACTGGTTTTACGATCAACTCACTAAACCGTGCATGCGAGGCCTGTAACGTTTTGTCCAGGTTTAACTGTTTGGTCAATCGCTCGTTGTTATGGTCTATCAGCGCACGCGAAATATCCAGGATATGCTGATTGGAGCGATAGTTATGTTTGAGCACCACTGTCGACAATGTGGTTACATAATCATTAGCAAAATCAAGGATGTTTTTCATGTTAGCCCCCTGAAATTTGAAGATGGACTGATCGTCATCGCCTACCACAAACACATTTGGTGTTTCCCAGTAATTCAGCAAAAACTTTAGCAGCTCATTCTGCGATCCGCTGGTATCCTGAAACTCATCCACCAAAATGTAATGATAGCGCTCCTGGTAGCGGCGCAGTATCTCCTCATTCTCGCGGAAGGCTTTAAGCACCCAAATGATCATGTCGTCATAATCATAGCGTCCGCGGGCTTTCATCTTGGCGTCGTACTTATTATACTCGGCAACAGCGGCCAACAGTTTTTTCATTACCTCGTGCTGGGCTTCGATATCTTTTTGCTTCAAATCGCCTACGGCGATGCCTTTGGCAACGTTGGCCCGTTTGTAAATAAACTCCGCTCGATTTGGCAGATCTTCCAGATATTCGTTAATAGCCTTTTTAATAAATTGCTCATTCCAGTTTTCCCGTTTCATGGTGGAGAAAAGACTTTTTAACCGGGGCACATCGTAATAAATATCGCCGGTAAAACGCTTTAGTAAGTGATCATTGGGAAAATCATTTACCAGCTCTCTGAATAGCATCGCCGACTCCAAATCAGATAGCGGCTCCAGGTTCAGTTTACCAAAATATTCCAGGTTTTCCTGGATCACCTCATTACAAAAGGCGTGAAAAGTATAAATATGGATACGATAAGCATCCGGACCAATAAACTCAAACAAACGTTTACGCATGGCTACAGCGCCTGCGTCAGTATAAGTCAAACACAAAACCTCGCCGGGCAGCGCATCGGTATCGGTTAATATTTTGCCTATACGAGCCGCCAGAATTTGGGTTTTGCCGGTACCGGGGCCGGCAATTACCAGCACCGGGCCGTCCATTTTATTAACGGCAGCCAATTGCTCGGGGTTTAATCCTGCCAGCGCTTCCTGAAATTTTTGATTGTATTTATTGGGATTAGATGGTATCATGTTTAGTAAAGATAATAAAGGATCAGATGATCTGCTAACACCCAGACGTATAAAGATGGATACAAACTACCTAACGCAATGCATCCGTCCGCAGAAAATAAAATTGATTTTATAAACTGGCGCCCGCTCCTGTGGTAAAGAAAACGTTTACACTTACCGGCAGCCTGCCGGTTGGCTTCAACTGCCCGGTTATCACTCTAACTGCTGAACGCTGCAAGTCGTCGCTCATTTGATAACATACCAGCAGGCCGGTGCTTTTTTCGATACCCGGTAACCCGGCTAAGGTATAGGCGTTGGCAAAAACGCTGGTTATGGTTTTATTTTGGCTGCATACCGCTGCTATGAATTCTTTAACGCCATTACTATAATCAAGTTTGCTCGCGGGGCGCATGCGTGTGTCATTAATACTCATATAAACCTGATCGTACTCTTTCAGCATTTGAAGTATACGATTTAACGTAGTAACAGGTGTATTTTTATTAATGGTAAACAAATGGCAGGCAGACGACCAACGGCCAAGTTCCTGCTGAAAAGTGGTGTAATGATCAACGCCAATACTCACAATGGCCGTTTTTTGCAGTGGATTTAACCTGATACCGTCGCTTGTACCTTTTACCATAGTTACGGCGGCATCGCTTAGCTGTTGTATCAGCTGGCGGGCAGGGTCACGATTCAAATCGCCTGGAAGGCCTATGGGGCTCATATCCTTTCTGTCGTTTAAGCCGGCCCAATATTTAGCGGCCAGTACTTTTTTTACCTTAGCCTCAAACTCGGCTTTGCTGATCAGCCCCTTACGCACTGCCTTTTTTATTTTAAGGATAGACTTATGCAGATTTAATGAAAGCTCGATGATATCATTGCCCGCTAAGAAAGCTTGTAGTTCGGCTTCGCCCTCAGGAAAATATTTGGTGACCGCCTTCATCTCCATTGCATCAGAAACCACCAGACCCTTAAATTGCAGCGAGTCTTTTAATACACCGGTCACTATCTTGCGCGAAAGTGTTGAAGGACGGTTTTTTGCACTGTCTAAGGCAGGTATACTCATATGGGCTATCATGATGCCGTTTACGCCATTTGCAATAGCTTCACGAAAGGGGTATTCTTCTAACGAATCCAGTCGCTGGCGGGTAAAGGGCAACAAAGGGAGGTCAAAATGTGAATCGACATTGGTATCGCCATGCCCCGGAAAGTGCTTGGCGGTAGTTAGCAACCCGGCGTCCTGCATGCCTTTAAAATAGGCAATACCCTTTTTGGCAACATTATATTTATTATCGCCAAAACTGCGGTAATTAATAACGGGATTGTCGGGGTTATTATTGACGTCCATATCGGGGGCAAAATTCATTTGCATACCCAACCGCTTAAAATCATAAGCCACCTGCTGGCCCATTTTATAGATCAGGTTATCGTCCTGTATAGCGCCTAATGTCATCTGATAGGGATAAGACAACGTTGAATCCAGGCGCATGCCCAACCCCCATTCGCCATCCTGCGCAATAAGCAGCGGCACCCGGGCCAAATGCTGATAACGGTTGATCAGATTTAACTGTCTGCCAGGCCCTCCCTGAAAAAAAACAACCCCGCCAACCTGTTCGGTTTCAATAACCTTAGCTACAGAATCTTCATAAGCTTTGCCAAGATTAGTATGAGCACGGACAAAGAAAAGCTGTGCAATTCTTTGCTTGCGAGTCAGCTTTTTATATACCGAATCGACCCATTTATTCTGCTGGCTTAGCATTTGAATATAGCTACTCTGTTGAGCAAAGGTGTTTGTAAAACTAATAGCTACAAACATGGCACAACAGTAAAAACGGAGTTTTATAGAAGTCATGGAAGTCAAAAGTAAAACTAAAATGATAAAATTGAAACCCTTTATAAATAAGGATCGTATAAAACAAGCATAACCCTGGGCTATCAAGGTATGTTTGGATTAGGTGTAGATATTACTAAATAATTTATATCTATTGCCGGTTAATCGTTCGATTTAAGTGGTAAGGCTGTCAATGGCAATGCCCGTTCGAACTTATGGCAGCCACACATTCAATTTGGGTTTGCATACGTATATAACTGATCTCATAATTATATTTAGTGGAAAGTCACCCGTTGTGCTCGGGTGGCTTTTTTTTATTATCCCCCAATGTACAATACAATTGTGACGCACCGTAAATTCCGCAATCCCTATATTTGCGCTATCTATGCAAAACTTAATTAACGATGCCCCCGGCAAAAAAAATTATGATTTTATAGACGCCATACGGGGAGTGGCCATGATGAGCATCGTTGCTGAGCATAGCGTTGCTTTTAACGTGCCCAATATCGTCTTTGGCACTACAAAATACTGGGTATTTATCAGCCTGATACAGTTCACCAAATTTGGCACTATTGCCTTCTTCTTACTGGCAGGCTTTCTTATCGGCGAAAAATTTGCTGATTATTCGCCATCCCAATATTTAAAACGGCGTATATCAACCACATTTGGTCCCTGGGTTTTCTGGAGCTTGGTGTATGTATTGGGCATGATCATTAACCTGCATATCAAACAACGTATCTATCATAACCACCAGTTTAACTTGCATAACATCCTGGAGCAGGTTAAAATTGTTTATTTGTACACCAGCTATTGGTTCATTATCAACTTCCTGATCAGCATTAGCATTTTGCTCATTTTCAGGAAATACCTATACTCATTATATCTGGGTGGCACACTGATGTTATTTACCTTATTTTACGTGGTAGATATTCATTATGAGTGGATAGACCCGAGACACACCACCGCTATCCTGGGTTTTGTCTTCTTTTTATGGTTGGGTGCACAATTGCGTAAATACTGGACAAGGATTGAAGATAGCGCAGCTAAAGTCCCGTACTGGATTTTAGTTAGCCTTGTTTTGCTCACATTTGGTGCATCGCTCTATGAAATGACGCAATTGCGCGGCCATAGCATCGACCCGTTTAATACCCTGCGGATAAGTAATATCTTTTTTTCGCTGGTATTTTTTGCGCTGCTGTTAAGAATTAAAAACTACAAGTTTGTGGCCTCACTTAAACCGCGCCAAACCACCTACGGCATATACCTGATACACTATATTTTGCTGGTATATTTATTTCCTGAGCTAATGATGCATTTGGGCTTCGATATTAACAACCTGCCCGTCGGCTTATTTGTGCTGTCAAAAGCGACGATATTTGTGCTGCTATATGCATTGACCTGGTCTGTGGTAATACTTATAGGTAAATCCAAGGCAAAAAAATTGATAGGGGTCTAATTTTTACCTGGCCTTTAAGATATTTTTTGATCGATTTTTTGGCTCGCTTTATTTTACCTTTAATATCCCTGGCCTCTAAATATTTAGCTACCTGATAGCCCTCAGCCGTATAGTTCTGGCGCATAGCATCTTTGGCATGTGCCTGATAGTGTAATGTCACGAATCTTATCAACTTACCGCTTGCCTCATTTTTGCCATAAGGCAGATTGTTTTTCCAATATATCTTTTTAATACCGTTTTCAGTCTCGTAACCATCAGCACAGTTTATATTGCTGTCCACCGCGATCTCATCTGTAAGCAGGTCTACCTTTATAGCACCTTCGGGATAGTCCTTGAAATAGAGGTGAAACAGGGCCATATCAGATATTCCTCCTAAAAGTTGCGGGTTGTCTTTAAAAGGTTGATAGAGGTAGTCAAGCCTGGCAATGGCTGCCGGGTCTGTATAGTAACGGATCAGATGATCGCAAAAATCATTGATCACCCCCTTATCCCTAAAATATGTAAATGCAGGCATTCCCGTATCATCGCAGGTATTGGCGATGCGGCAATTGTTAAACAATGGCACCAGTTCGGTCAAATTTTGATAGCATAGTACGTCAGAATCCAGATAAATAAATGAATCGATGTCATTAGCTTTACAAAATTCCCGGATATAAAACCATCGCAAAAAACAAATTAATTCGTAGTTCAAATCATTGTCAGAACGATGCTGATAAATGGATCTGAACTGTTCAGTGGCCGGCTCAAACGCAGCTATTGATATATGGGTAACAAATGGGTACTTATTGTTTTCCTTATCGCCCAATAAGTATATATCGGCATCAGGATTATAATACCTGGCTTGTTTCAGGGCATATTTTAAATATAACGGATCTCCGTAGTGAAAAAAGATCACAGGTATTTGCATAGGCTTATCAGTATAATTCAAATTAACAAAATATTTGTATAACCTAACTTTGAGTCCAAAAAACAGCTTTGTTATTTCTTGTTCTTAAACAGGCCTTTAAGCCAGCGTTTGAATCTCTTACGCGGTATGTTCTGCCGTTTTTTTTCTTCGATATAAAACTCCTTGTTCAAGGTAAACAGGTCGGCTTTCTTTTCCGGGAGCACATATAAAGGGTGTTTGATCACGCCGAGTTCTTCTAACGGCATTTTCGAAAATGCGCTGTCCTCGTTAAAGGTATTGGTTGCATTTGCGCCAAAGCCTATATTGGTTATCAGGTTATGATTGGGTATGATGCAGAGCCCATTATTAAAAAAGCTGCTAAAGCCAAATTGATAATCCCAGGTATCGATCTGGCCCGACTTTGTGCGCACAAACAAATCATGCCAGATGTCAATGATCATCTGATCATTAAAGACATTCGACAATTTTTCTTTGACATCCCTTTCATCGTATTGTTTAAGATCGATATCGTATTCTTTCCAGACCCGTCTCCAGCCGGCCCATCCCCATGAATGGATCAGGTTGGAAAAATAATAACTGGCATCACCCCATTTCCTGCCTTGCTGAAAGTTAGATCCGGTAATTATCCTTATCCTGGTATCGTGGCGATACCTGTCCAGCATTTCATCACAGAATCTGAAAAAACTATTAGATGGCAAGGTGTCATCCTCTAAAATAATACCTTCTTCCTCGTTATCAAAAAACCATTGCATGGCTGTGGCTTCACCCAGTTTGCAGCCTACGTTGTCCTCTTTAAATAATGTCCTTATTTCACAATCCCAGTCAACTTTAAGGGCCGCCTCACGGGTTTGCCGGCATATTTCTTCTTCGCCGGGTCTGTCGGCACGCGGGCCATCAGCACCAATATATAAACGTGGCGGCCGAGCCTCTCTGATCTTCTCTAACACGGCAGCTGTCTCAGCAGGGCGGTTAAACACAATAAACAATACAGCTGACCTGGTTTTGTAAAGCGTTTCGTGCGGATTCATAGAAGTATGCTTTAAAAATGGAGATTAGTCAGCATTGAAAGTCTGCATGTCGATAAGCTTACGGTATAAGCCATTGTGGTTGATCAATTCCTGGTGACTGCCCTGTTCTACAATCTGCCCGTTCTCCAGCACTACAATAATATCTGCATTTTGGATAGTGCTTAAACGATGCGCAATAATGAGCGAGGTACGGTTCTTCATTAGGTTATTCAACGCGTCCTGTACCAGTTTTTCTGATTCTGTATCCAGGGCCGATGTCGCCTCATCCAGTAACATGATTGGCGGGTTACTTAATACGGCACGGGCAATACAAATACGCTGACGCTGCCCGCCAGATAGTTTAGTACCACGGTCGCCGATGTTGGTGTTATAACCATTCTCGGTTTCTAAAATAAAGCTGTGGGCATTGGCAATGCGTGCGGCAGCTTCAACTTCGGCCTGCGTAGCATCTGGTTTACCAAAGGCTATGTTGTTGTAAATGGTATCGTTAAACAAGATAGAATCCTGGTTTACCGTACCCATTAACGCGCGCAGCGAATGCGCGGTAACATGTTTGATATCCTTATCGTCAATATAAACAGCACCCGATTTCGGGTCCATAAAACGGGGGATCAGATCCATCAAAGTCGATTTGCCGCCACCCGAAGGGCCCACCAATGCCACTGTTTTACCACGTTGCAGGGTTAAATTGATGTTCGCTAATACCTGGCGCTCGCCGTAAGCAAAACTTACGTCTTTAAAGTGGAGGCCCTCGTTAAAGCCGTCGACTGTAACAGCGTCAGGCAGGTCAGTAACCTGTGCTTTTTCGTCAATTAAAGCCAATACACGTTCGCCGGCGGCTATACCTGAGTGAATATTACTAAATGAATCGGAGATAGCTTTGGCGGGGCGGGTAACTTGCGAAAACATGGCGATGTAACCAATAAATGCCGCGGCCGTTAAGCCACCCGATTGTTTATTAAGAATCAGATATCCGCCATATAAAACAATACAGGCAATCATGGCAACACCCAAAGTCTCGGATACCGGCGAAGCCAATTGTTGCCTGCGGGCCATAGAGCGCGATATTTTGGAATAATGCTCATTCTCCCGATTAAAGCGGCCCTTGATGAATCCTGTAGCATTGAATGCCTTGATGATCTTTATACCACTCAGTGCCTCATCCAGATAACTGATCATGTTGCCATAACTTTGCTGAGATGCTATTGCCTGTGCTTTAAGCCGCTTTACAATACGGGATATGATAAAAGCAGACACTGGTATCACCAACAAAGAATAAATGGTAAGCTTGGCACTTATAGCAAATAACGCAATCACAAAGAATATTAACTGCGCCGGTTCTTTAAAAATAACTTGAAGCGTGGCCGTAACAGAATACTGCACTACCTGCACATCTGATGCTACTTTTGAGATAATGTCACCTTTACGCTCATTACTGAAATAACCCAGGTGCAAATCCATTACATTATCAAAAACTGCTTTACGCAGATTTAACAAAGTATGCACACGCAGGTTCTCCATAATGCGTTGCGATATGTATCTGAACAGATTGCCTAATATTACCGACACCACCAACACTCCGCAAACAAACTGCAGCGTGGTCCAGGCCGAATAATGTTGGATAAAGTAGTGGACGTAATAATTAAAAGTATCGCTTAAATTGGTAAAAGACGGCTTTTTTACTATAGTTTGTGCAGCTGCTGCACATTTATCAGCGTTCCCCTCAGAAAACAAGGTCTGTAATAACGGTATAAGCAGAGCCAGGTTGAGTGTACTGAAAAACACGTACAATAATGTAGTGATGATATAAGGGATAGCAAATTTTTCAATTGGCTTTGCAAACGAAAGCAGCCTGAAATATGTCTTCATTCAATATGATAAAAGTGTGCAAAGGTAACGTAATTATTTAATTACTGTTGTGTTGAGATAAGCGGCAAAGTAGCCTGCCATACCTTTTCAAGGCTAACTGTCGAAATACAAGGGAAGGGCTCGTGGCTCTCGGTTTTATAAATACAGATCCAGTTGCAATAATAACAAGGCAATTTTTCATAAACACAAACCGGCGCACCTGGGGTGCCGACAGGATACGGCGCAAACCGCTCGAAATGCCCTCCACCCAAAATACATATTGAGGGTGTTCGTGTAGCCACCGCTATGTGGATAGCGCTGGTTTCATTGGCAATCAATAAGCTCGAATTACTTATGGTATCGATCAATTGCGGCAGGGTGGTTTGGTTGATTTTATTTTCAACGCTTCCTTCGGGCAGGTTTTGCATCAGAAATTCGCCATGTTGTACTTCGCCTGGTCCGCCAATAAGATATATGGGGCCGGCAGTTTGTTGCATTAGGCGCTTGATAAGTTCCAGGAACTTCTCTCCTTCCCAACCGCGCTTAAAGGCGCCGGCGCCAGGTAGTATGGCTATACCGTTTTTGTTAGCGGCATTAGCTTTAATGTACGGCCGTTGCAGATCGATCTTTTCACCAAGTACCGTCTCAAAGAAAAACACATTGCGGTTAAATTCAAAGTAGTGTTCCGGAGCCAGTGGCAAAAGTTGCGTATAAAACTTGTCGGTCTTTTGCTTATAGCGGGGGACGATTCCTTCATTGTCGCTTTCATATCCGATGATCTCCCTGGCACCAGTCAATGCGGCGAAACCATCGGTAATAAAAACCCGGGTATAGGTTGGTTGTAACACCACCTCATAATTATTTCCAAACAGCCGCCAGGCTTGTTTTAAGGTTCTCAGTGGTGCTTCATAAAAACTGTTAGGATTGATAAAATAGGTGTTGTTAAGATACTGTTTGTCGTATGCCTCATTCAAATCCTGCCAAAGGATGTTGCCGAGCAGATCTACTTGATGGTTCTTATATTTTTCCGACTTCTTTAGTATCTCAATAAAATTGCGGAACAGGATATAATCGCCAATAGCATCCGTCTTGATGAGCAACAAACGTTTGGCAGGTTTACGAAACAGCGCAAGGAAACTAAAAACCGCCGGCAGCTTAAGCAGCACAAATCGCGTCAGTCTGAATAATTTGCGGTTTTTAATATCCATCAGGTAAAGGCTGCGTCAAGTTCTTTGTAGAGTACCGCCTTACTAAAGCTATGGTTGAACATATCTCTCGCAAAATCGCTCTGTAAAGCGTAAAATTCTTTATCGTTAAGTAAGGCGACAATATTTTGGGCAAACACTTCCGGATCATCACTCACCAGGCAACCATTCAACCGTTTATTGGGCAAGCCATCAATACCACGGAGGTTACAAACTACCGGCAGGCCATGCGCTAAAGCTTCAACCACCTTTACCTTTACACCTGTACCCGTCAGCATAGGGCAAAGTGCGATTTTAGACGCTGCGTAATAATCATCCAAACTTTCGGCATAAGCTATCTGCTCAATCTTATACTTTTCAGGAATCGATTTATTAATCAATCCAATTACACAGATCTTTATGTCGCGCGGCAACAAGGGATAAACGTTTTCAAAAAACCAATCAGCCGAGCGTTTATTATGTACATTATCGCTGGCTACGTAGATCAGATCGTATTTCTTTTCGACGGTTGGTTTACCGGCCAGATGCTCAGCATCAATCATCAACGGAACAAGCCTGACGTTTGATTTACTAAACTGCCCGAAGACATATTGCTCTTCGGGCGATATCGCCCAAACTTCATCAAATTTATTCAACCTGCTGATCTCATCCTGCAAAGTAACACCCAAATGAAAGTTCTTTTTGTATTTGAATTGCGCGGTGATAAAATCGTGCGTATCAATTATCGTTTTGGCACCTTTTATTAATGACCTGTCAGATATTAACCCCGCACAGGTCACGTAGCTTATAATGATGTCATCATAAGTATTAACTTTCAAAATATCCTCAAAAGCGTTTTTTAAAGCGATGGTCAGGAATGTGGGTATATTTGACCGCAATGGATAAGCCATCCAGTAATAGATCAAATCCCATAGCTTATTTTTAAAAAAGTAAACTAAAGGATTGCCTTTAGCGGGCTTGCGTGGCAGCAGGTGAACGTTATCAGCCAAATTATTATTTAGCAAATAATCTATAGTTTGCTGCTCAGTGCCTATGTCCATCTTTTCATGCTTCAGGCTGACAAAGTCCACGTGATAACCCCGATCCTTTAAGTATTTGAGTAGTTGTATGGCGCGGGTTTTATTGCCGGCAGTTTGTTTACCTACGTTATCGGGAAAGAAGTATAATACCTTTCTCATTTAAGCAGTTTATAGTTTCTATACTCGCTTACCCGCCAGCCGGTCCAGTCCTCTATTTTTTGCAGCGCCCTGCGGCGAAAAGTCATTTTGTCCTTCAGCTTTTTAAAGTCGACGTCCAGCTTCCAGTTGGTAGCAGCAATACGTTTTTGCATTACTGCCGGATGCGTACCGGCAAAGAGGATGAGTCTGTCGGCATTTTTATAGTCGAATTCAAAAGTTTCGGGTACGTTTTGCTCTATCCATGCATCGTCATGATAAAACTTGTTAAAACTACGCAGCTTATTTTTTAAACCTCCAGGTGGCTTTACCCAGCCGTAATGATAAATATAAGCGTCTATGAGCTTTACGTTGATCTTTCGGTCATTCCATCTAAAACCCTGTGCATCGCGATAGGCATGTATACCTTTATTATTACGCAACACCCGTATCTCGCGGCGGTACCAACGGCGCGAATGCCCATAGTAATCATACGAGCCATAAAAGTGCAGGTATTTAAATAACAAGCCCTCGACTTCTTTTTTGTCAAGGTTTTCTTCCATCTCCTTTTTAATAACCGGAAGATATTTTTCATGCACGCATTCATCACCCTGGATATAAAAACACCAATCGGCATCAGGCGAAATAGCCTGGTAGGCTTTGTCAGTTTCGACCGCAAACACGGCTCCGCCTTCGCGCAAATCATCGTTCCAAACAGTACGAATGATCTTGATTTTTGGCGAGTCGATGCCCAGGATCAATTGCTCGGTATCATCGTCGCTATTACCCAGGGCCACAACAAATTCATCGCAAACAGGTAAAATAGACGTAATGGCTTCAACCACCGGATAGTCGTTTTTTACAGCATTGCGTATAAATGTAAACCCTGCAACCTTCATGTATGATATTATAGTATAAACCGTTACTTTGTGCTATAACGATACGGCCAAATATACGCTACTCCTTATAAATAATTGATATCTTAAAATTGTGAAAGCAAACGCGCCCAAAATATCCATCGTCATAGTAACCTATAATGTCGCCGGCACACTGCAGGCCTGCCTTGACAGCATTTACAAACAAAAATATCCTGCGCTTGAAATTGTGGTTATTGACGGCGCAAGCACAGACGGCACCGTTAATATCCTTGAACAAAACACCGATCGGATAGCCTACTGGAAAAGCGAAAAGGACGATGGTATTTATGATGCCATGAACAAAGGCACCAAACACGCCACCGGCGGTTGGATCTATTTTTTAGGTGCCGATGATATTTTGTTCGATGATTTTACTAAGCTGACCTATGAAGTGGAAAATGACCATGTTATTTACTACGGCCGGGTGATGACCCTGGGCGGACCAACAATTCCGGTTACCGAATACGGCTTTGCCAAGTACGGGCTTTGCCACCAGGCAATGATCTATCCGCGGGCAGTGTTCGACAAACATCATTTTAACACCCGTTATAAAATCTCCGCTGATTATGTGTTGAATATGCAACTGTACAACAGCGGCGAATATCGGTTTGAATTCAGAGACCATCTGGTAGCTAACTTTAACCAGACAGGCGTATCAAGTATATCTGTAGATAAGGTCTTTGAGAAAGACCGGGGGGCACTAGTACGCAAACACTTCGGCAATAAAATATGGCTTCGCTTTTTATTTTGGCGGATGAAGAAGAACAGGAAGGCTCAAAAAAACAGATAGCAAAGGAATAAACCAAGAGTCGTAGCCTCGGCACATTCATTAGCAACGGATTTTAATCCGTTGAAGAAAAACAAACAGTCAGAAAGCCATTGGTTCGGTTCATTTAAATAGACAAGCACATTGTCAATTATTCAACAGATTAAAATCGTTGTTAAAGAATACATCGGGCCAATGGTTTTTTATCCTCGTTTTAAATAGGTTTCAACACCTCCTCATACAAAGCCAAATACTTTCTGGCTGCGTTTTCCCAACTGAACAGATTGGCATGTTCCATAATTGCGGCTTCGCGACCATTTTCTTTCCAATCCTTCATTCCTTCAGCAAAAACAGCTTGCATGTGCGCAGGTTCAAAACCATCAAAGTAATACGCCACGCTGCCACCAATCTCGGGCAATGAAGTTGCTTTGGCTAAAAACACAGGCTTGCCAAAATACTGCGCCTCAATAACCGGCAAACCAAACCCCTCGGCAATAGACGGGAAAACAAAGGCGCTGCAATTTTTAAAGTACCAGGCTTTATCATCATCACTAATTGGCCCGGTTATCGTTATGCGGTCAAGGCAATTGTATTTTTGTGCTTCTTCAATAATGCGTGCCTTGTGGGGTGTTTCAATGCCTGATATTACCAGTTCATAGTCGTTTCCCTGCAACAACGAGGGCAAGTAATGAAATCCCTTTTGCGGCGATAGTAAACCAATTGTAAACAGAAAAAGTTTTTTAGGGCTGTGTGATGGTTCGTGATTTTCAGGTACAACAAGTTTTTCGGCACCATTATGAATCACACTTATCTTACTTTTTAGTTCGGGAATAAATCGCAGGATATCGTCGGCTACAAATTGCGATATGGCAACTACCCTATCACACAGTGAGGCATAGTAACGCAGTTTGTTAATATGCTTCCTGATCTTGCTTTGTTTGCTACCGGGCAGATGCACCTTATTAATATCATGAATGGTCATGATCTTTTTTCCATTAACCCGGTACGGTTTTAGCCGGCAGGTTTGATCGGTCAAATGCACCACATCAAACTTATTATAATACGGAAAAAAAATAGTATGCAGCCGGTACAGGTAAATAATATCCACTAACTTATTAAATAAGTAAATGGTATTTTTAAACATATAATAGGTGAGCCTAAATCTGGCCTTGTTTTCTTTAATCAGCGCGTCGCCCAGCCCTTTGCCAAAACTGAAATAACCGGAGTTAGGGTTTTTCATTGAATCGAAGGTAACTAATATGCGCGGCTTGGACATGACATAGCTTTGCTGCAATTATAAAGATTATCTTAATTTATGTGGCGATATTTTTATTCATTTGTATTAGCATGAGCCAGGCAGCAAATCAATCATCCATCCTATCAGGTGCCGATTTCAAATCGGTTGCCCGGGCTTTGACTATTGTTGAGAATGACTTGGCTGGTGCCAATGATTTACTGAAAAATCTAAAATTTGCTAAACCGGCACCTATAATAGGTATTACCGGTCCGCCCGGCGCGGGTAAAAGCACCTTAGTTAATAGCCTAATTACGCAACTGGTTAGCAAAGGCAATAAGGTAGCCGTTTTGGCTATCGACCCGACCTCGCCTTTCAACTTCGGCTCTTTGCTGGGCGACCGGATACGGATGAGCAATCATTTTAACAGTCCGGATGTATTCATACGTTCGCTGGCTACCCGTGGTTCTTTGGGCGGCTTATCAGCCAAAACCATCGAGATGACCGATGTACTGCGCGCCGCGGGTTTTGATTATGTGCTGATTGAAACGGTAGGTGTCGGTCAATCGGAAATTGAGATTGCCGGATTGGCCGACCTCACTTTTGTGGTGTTGGTGCCCGAATCGGGCGATGAGATCCAGAACATCAAATCGGGCCTCATGGAAATTGCAAATGCCTTTGTCATTAATAAAGCCGACAGAGACGATGCTGATCTTTTCGCCAATAACCTACAAAAGATCATCCACCAAAAAGAAGACATCCAAACGCCCGTTTTTAAAACCATTGCAACAACTAATGAAGGTATTGATGAGATAACACGGTTTATCCTATCGGCTAACAATATTCAAAACACGCGTAAAGAATTTCTGCTGGCAGAAAAGGCTTACAAACTCATCGGGCAAAAACGTATGGCCGGCATCGACAAAAAAAAGCTCCGGCAGGATATTGCCGAAGCTTTGCTAAATGAAGGGTTTAATCTTTATAATTTTTTGGAACGATATTAACCGAATTCCTGTTACGAATTCATGATCTCTTCAATATGCTCTGCCTCGATGGGGATAGCAGCCATTAAATCGACATTACCGCCTTTGGTAATCAGGATATTATTTTCTATCCGGATACCCAGGTTCTCAGCCGGAATATAAATACCCGGCTCACAAGTAAGAATATTACCTGCCTCAAAAGGCTTGTAGCGGCTGGCATAGTCATGCACATCTAAACCTAAATGGTGCGAAGTGCCATGCATGAAGTATTTTTTGTACGCCGGCATTTTAGGGTCCTGCTTTTCGACGTCATGCTTAGTTAGCAAGCCCAGGCCAATCAGCTCACTGGTCATGATCTTGCCTACTTCGTCGTGATATTCATTCCAGACGGCACCCTCCACTATCATTTGAGTAGCTGCGCGCATCACGCGCAACACCGCGTCATAAACCTGGCGCTGGCGTTTGGTAAAACGGCCGTTTACCGGGATAGAGCGGCTCATATCGGCATTGTAGTTCGCATATTCAGCGCCAAAATCAAATAATATCACATCGCCATCATTACAAACCTGGTTGTTATCAATGTAATGTAATACTACAGCATTCTTACCTGAGGCTATGATTGGGGTATAAGCGTGGCCGGTGGCGCGCTGCCTGATAAATTCATGAATGATCTCTGCCTCGATCTCATATTCCGTAACTCCCGGTTTGGTAAATTTCAAAACACGCTCAAAGGCATCTTTAGTAATAGCGCAGGCTTTTTTAGTTAGCTCGATCTCAGTTTCAGACTTTATCGGGCGCAGATCGCGCATGATAGGCGCCGAGCGCTCATAGTGATGCAGTGGATACATAGCCTTCAGTTCATCCAGCATTCGCAGATCGCGATATGGAACTGAAAAATTGAAGCGGTCATTCTCGTTGGTATTTATGTAGATATTTTCGGCATAATTTATAATACTATGTAATATGGTATTAAAATCGCTCAACCAATATATATTTTCAATGCCTGAGGCTTCCCTGGCCTCTTCCTTAGTATATTTATGACCTTCCCATACAGCAATATGCTCATTGGTTTGTCTTAAAAATAGTACTTCTTTGTATACAGAATTAGGACAATCAGGAAACAATAAAAGAATACTTTGTTCCTGGTCAATGCCGGTTAAATAAAAAAAATCGGCATTTTGTTTAAAAACGAAGGCTTGATCACCACTTCTTGGAAATTCATCATTAGCATAAAATATTGCCACAGATGAGGGTTTTATTCGTGAAACGAAATTTTTTCTATTATTTATAAATAAACCATTATCAATAGGTAAATATTTCATTGGGTTAATTTTATTTGTACTATTTATAGAACATTTTTTATTTCTTTGTGTTGGTATTATGATTTTTTGGAACAGAATTTGGTATTCGTTTTCAAACATAATTACTATTTTTGGAAAAAAATCACAATTAAAACATTGTTTAATCTTAAAACTATGAACTATTCTACATTAAAAAAAACAGTCGCTCTTTCTCTTGTTTCTTTAGTGGCAGTAGGCGTAGCTAACGCCCAAACCACAGAAACAACGTCGTCGACTACAACCACCGCCAAGGTATTTGGTGGTTCGGGGCAGTACAATACCTGGAGTATTGGCTTAAATGTTGGCGCAACATCACCTACACTTGCAACCGGCGGTTCAAGTGATTTTAACGGCAACAAAATTAACTTAGGCTATGGCTTAGACATCAAAAAGCAATTAGCACACTCTTTCTCTTTGCAATTGAACTTACGCGGTGGTAAAGTAGAAGGTACTGCTGGCGGAAGAAACCTTGATGCTAACGGCGTTCCTTACGTTACTGACGGTGTAACCGGTAGCAACTACACTAAATTCTCAACTCCGTTCTTTCAAGGTGTTATCAGCGGTGAGGTTAACGTAGCTACTATTGATTACTTACGTCGCGCAAACGCAATTAACTTCTTGGTTAATGCTGGTGCCGGTTTAATAAACTTTAACCCTACTATTTACGGTGCTACCACTCCTGGTTACGCAACTGTAGTTTCTCAAACTTACAACACTGCAAGCGCAACAAACACTAACCCACACAGAGTAACTAACTTGGTTATCCCTGTAGGTGTTGGCGTTAAATTCAAATTGTCTGACGCTATCGGTCTTAAATTAGGTTACACTGAAAACTTCATCGATGGTGATGTTTTTGATGGTGTTAACAAAGGTTACCCAACTAAAGATCACTACTCTTATGGTTATGCTGGTTTAGACTTCACTTTAGGTTCAAAATCAAAACCAAACTTAGAGTGGGTGAACCCGGTTGCTATGATGTATGACGAATTATACGACGAAGCTTTACGTAAAGAAGTTGAAGCATTAAAAGGCCGTGTAACCAACGTTGAAAACGCTGTTAACGATCTGAAAAAAGATTCTGACGGTGACGGTGTAGCTGATCAATTTGACAAATGCCCTAACACTGCTGCTGGTACAGTAGTTGACGGTTCTGGTTGCGCTATCGTATTCCCTAAAGCTGACACTACTGCTGCTGCTCCTGCTGCTGCTGCTTACTCAAACATCCAGTTTGAATTTGATAGCTCAGTATTGAGAACTTCATCTTACCCAGTTTTAGATGCTACTTCTGCTGACTTACGTGCAACAGGTGCAAAAGTTGAATTAGATGGCTTTGCTTCATCTGAAGGTACTGCTGCTCACAACATGTCATTATCAAGAGACCGTGCTAACTCAGTAAAAACTTACTTAGTTAACTCTGGCGTTGATTCTAAAAAGATCAAAGTAAAAGCATACGGCGAAACAAGACCAATTGCTGATAACTCAACTGAAGAAGGACGTGTATTAAACCGTCGTGTTCAATTCAAAAGATAATTTTTGAAAATCAGTTTAGTTAAACAATATAAAGGCTCTCCAATTTTGGGGAGCCTTTTTTGTTTGTCTATATTTGTGTTATAAGCGCAAACAATATTAAAATCTGTATCATGTATTTTTTTCGAAAAAAAGATCCGAACAGGCCTACCAGCTTTAACCTAAAGGTGATGCATGCCATTAATGCTACTGCTATAACGATATTTCTATTAGGCATAATCTGGAAGCTGATACAATGGCTTATCTTAAAAAAACATTAACAGCTGATCAGATCAGCATAACCATTATCATATACTATGAACAAAGTAATTAAAACTACAGATGCTCCGGCGCCTATCGGGCCATATAACCAGGCTGTCCAGGCAGGTAACACTATTTATATTTCGGGACAGATACCGTTGCATCCTTTCACCGGCGAATTGGTTACTGATAATATCACTTCGGCCACTCACCTGGTAATGGAAAATATCGGCGCCATTTTAGCGGCAGCAAAAGCCGGTTTCGGCGATATAGTCAAAAGCACCATCTTCCTGACCAATATGGCTGATTTTACCGAAGTAAACGAAGTGTATGGTTCTTATTTTGAAGATAACTTCCCCGCGCGCGAAACCGTTCAGGTGGCTGCACTACCTAAAGGCGTTAGTGTTGAGATTTCTGTAATCGCTGTTAAATCCTGATTATAACCGTTGAACGATCAGCCATTTCAAACCCCGATTGAATATTTAAAGGGCGTTGGCACCGCACGTGCCGATGTACTTAAAAAAGAACTGGCCATTAAAACCCTGGAGGACTTGCTTGAGCATTTTCCTTTCAGACACATTGACCGTACCCGTTACTATAAAATTAAAGACATACAGCAAGACCTGCCCTATGTGCAGGTAATAGCCCGCCTTATTCATAAAGATTTACTGGGCGAAAAACACACCAAACGCCTGGTAGCCCAGGTACAGGACGAAACCGGCGTAATGGAACTGGTATGGTTTCAGGGCATTAAATGGGTTGAAAAGAACCTAACGGTGGGCAAAGCCTACATTTTGTTTGGCAAGCCAGGCTCATTTAATGGCAAGGCACAAATGTCGCATCCCGAGTTTGATCTTTACTCGGCCGAGGCTATGCAGCGCAAGGGCAACATAACGTTGCAACCTGTATACAGCTCTACTGAAAAGCTTAAGCAGTTTAGTTTGGATAGCAAAGGCCTCCAAAAACTAATTGTTACACTATTAGAACAACATGCCAAAGACATTCGCGAAAACCTGCCTCTATATATCATCAACCGGTTTAAATTAATAAATCGTTCAGACGCTTATAAAAATATCCACTTCCCGGAGGATGCCACTAAACTTGCAGAAGCCAGGCATCGTATTAAATTTGAAGAGCTTTTCTTTTTACAGCTTAAGCTGCTTAAAAACAAACTGCTGCGTGTACAAAAGTTTAAAGGGAATATTTTTGACAAGGTTGGCCCCTACTTTAATGAATTTTACCATAATAAACTACCATTTGAACTCACCAATTCACAAAAAAGGGTTTTAAAAGAGATACGCCAGGATACCCAGCGGGGCGTGCAGATGAACAGGTTACTACAAGGCGACGTAGGGAGCGGTAAAACCGTAGTAGCATTAATGAGCATGCTCATTGCCATTGACAATGGCTTCCAGACCTGCATTATGGCCCCTACAGAAATATTGGCTACCCAGCATTACCAAACCATAAAAAACCTGGTAGGCGATGACTTTATCGAAGTTGCGCTGCTGACCGGATCAACCAAGCCTAAAGAACGTAAGCTTATCCACCAGAAACTGGAGAACGGCGAGCTTAAAATATTAATAGGCACGCACGCCTTAATTGAGGACAAGGTACAATATCAAAACTTAGGCATGGTAGTGATTGATGAGCAGCATCGGTTTGGGGTAGAACAACGCGCCAAACTTTGGCGAAAGAACGTAATTCCTCCGCATATCCTGGTGATGACAGCGACGCCTATACCACGTACCCTGGCTATGACCTTATATGGCGATTTAGATATATCGGTGATCGACGAACTACCCGCAGGCCGTAAACCTATCAAGACCATTCACTTTTATGAAAATAGCCGCTTACGGGTATTTGGCTTTATGAAAGAAGAGATAGCTAAGGGCAGGCAGGTTTATGTGGTATATCCATTAATACAAGAAAGTGAAAAGCTCGATTTGAAAAACCTGATGGATGGTTTTGGGGTAATCTCGCGCGAGTTCCCGCTGCCTCAGTACAAACTAAGTGTGGTTTATGGTAAGATCAAGGCCGCGGATAAAGAATTTGAGATGCAGCGCTTTGTAAAGGGCGAAACGCAGATCATGGTGGCTACAACTGTAATTGAGGTAGGTGTAAATGTACCTAATGCATCGGTAATGATCATTGAGAATGCTGAGCGGTTTGGCCTCTCTCAACTGCACCAACTCAGAGGCCGGGTAGGGCGCGGTGCCGAACAGTCTTATTGTATATTGATGAGTAAGGACAAACTGAGCCCTGAAGGCCGCATACGCCTTAATACTATGGTTAAAACCAACAATGGCTTCGAGATTGCTGAGACCGATTTACAGCTACGTGGCCCCGGTAATATTGAAGGCACCCAACAAAGCGGACTATTAGACCTTAAAGTAGCCGACCTTGCTACTGACCAGGCCCTGTTGATGCAGTGCCGTAAATGTGTCGAAGAAATCTTTGCTGCCGACCCGCAACTGGCTTTGCCAGAGCATCAAATTCTAAATCGGGCGTTCATGGCCAAGGATGCCGGTCTCAGTTGGGATAAGATCTCATAGACTCTATCATCCGCTTGTCTAAAAATCAAATAATCTAAAATCTTAGATTCTGAGTCGTAAATTTGCCACATGGCAGATGCTGACAATCAACCTTTACCCACGAATGATTCTTTTATAGCCTTACGTTATAAAGATTTCCGCTCATATCTGGGCATACGTTTCTTCTTCACTTTTGCTTATCAAATGCAAACTACGGTGCTCGGCTTTTATATTTACCAGCTTACGCACAGTAAAGTTGCTATCGCATTTGTTGGCCTGGCTGAGGCAATACCTGCGGTTACCATTGCACTATATGGTGGTTATATTGCTGATAAATATGAAAAGCGCAAAATGCTGCTTTTTGTATACGCCGGCGCCTTTTTGGCGGCGTTGATTATGTATGCTGTTACACTCAACAGCATTCGTGCTTATGTACCGGTTGGCTGGATATTACCTGTAATGTATACCATGATTTTTTGCAATGGGGTGATGCGCGCATTTTACGGCCCTGCTGCTTTTACCGTCTACGCCCATAGTGTACCTCGCGAGGTATACCCCAACGCGAGCACCTGGAGCAGCTCGAGCTGGCAAGCGGCTTCTATCTTAGGGCCAATGGCCGGTGGCTTTATTTACGGCTTTTCTAACCGTATTGTACCCGGGTTAAGCGGTATTACAGCAACCTTTTTTACGATACTTATTTTTTTACTCTTATCAATAATACTGGTTTACAGGCTCCGCAAATATCCGCCGGTTTTTGTTCCTAAAGAGAACATCTGGAAAAGCTTGTCAGAGGGAATACATTTTGTATTTAACAACAAGATCATGCTTTATGCCATGAGCCTTGATCTGTTTTCGGTGTTTTTTGGCGGAGCCGTCGCCCTGTTACCGGTATTTGCTTTAGATATTTTAAAAGTCGGGTCTGAAGGGTTGGGATTAATGCGTATGGCCGCTTCTTTGGGTGCTGCAATTACAATGGTGGTAATGGCCAGATTTTCGCCCATGAACAGGCCCTGGCGTAACTTACTGATCGCCGTAGCAGGCTTTGGCTGTAGCATCATTGGTTTCGGTTTAGCGCGTAGTTTTTATCTGGCGCTTCTGTTCTTATTCGCGCAAGGGGCCTTTGATAGTGTCAGTGTGGTCATTCGCGGCACAATAATGCAGTTGCTCACTCCCGACCATATGCGCGGGAGAGTATCAGCTGTTAATTCTATGTTCTTAAGTTCTTCTAATGAGATTGGTGACTTTGAATCAGGTATGGCTGCTAAATTATTAGGCACGGTTCCGGCAGTACTATTTGGTGGCAGCATGACTTTACTGATTGTAAGCCTTACCTATTTTAAGTCTAAAAAGCTAATACCGTTATCACTTAATGAAATCTCTGTTGTAGAGGTTAAAGAAGAGTTGAGCGTGTAAAATACTACTCTGTCATTCCTTTAGAGGCCTACTCAGCAAGACGGAAAAAAGAGGTTACTGAATTCAAGCCCTACAAAGTTTTAAAAACTTCGCCGGGCTGATAAGATGCTTACTTAGCCACCCACTTATTATCGGCCGGTGTGGCATCCATAAATATGCCGCCGTCAAGATTGATCGATTTGGCAGTTTTATTAGCTTTAATAGTTATGGTGATCTGCTTTTGATCTTTCTCCCAAACCTGGGCTGTAGCGTGTGTGCTTTCGGTGCTGCCGTCGGCATAGGTTACTACGGCATCAAACGGAGCAGCAAAGCCCCCAACGTTGGTAATACTTAGTTTATAGCCCCCTGCTACAGCCTGGGCATTGTCCAGTTTCAGGTCGATGTAGCCATTGGTGAAGAACCAGTTGTTAAAGAACCAGTTTAGATTTCTGCCAGAACCGGCGTTCATCGAATTAAAATAATCCCACGGGATAGGATGTTTTCCGTGCCAGTTATCCATATAGGTATGCAACGCTTTTTTAAATAAGGCATCGCCCAGCATATCTTTCAAAGCCAGGTAGCTTAATGATGGCTTGCCATACGAGTTATTGCCATAGCCATTGCGTTGCTCGCTGGTAGGGGTGATCACCGGAATATCTTCGGCAGTTGATGGGTCATTGATCCATCTTTCTACCCGGAATTTCTTATAAAAGTCGTCGGCTGCTTTTTTGCCATTTTCGGCAGTGCCAATGAGTAGTTCTAACGTCGTTGCCCAGCCCTCATCCATAAAAGCATAGCGGCTTTCATTAATGCCCATATAAAATGGAAAATAAGTATGTGCCTGCTCATGGTCCTGTACCAGTTGTGCAAACTTGATATCGTCCTGGTGGCTATCGTTCACCATCATCGGATACTCCATATCGGCAAAACCCTGGAACACGGTCATCTTAGGAAAAGGATAAGGTACGCCCGGCCAATTGTGCGAGAACCAGCCTAAAGCATTCCGGCTAAATTGTACTGAATGATGGAAATCGGCCGACTGGTCTGGATAAGCAGCCTGTACGCTGGCTAAACGATGTGTAGCGTCATCAACTAAAACGCTTGCGCCGTCCCAGTTATAATGATCGCTTATACCAACGGTCATGTCCGAGATATTGGTTGCTGTCCAGGTCCAGGTGTTGGTTTCGTTTTGCGCGGTGATGGTTTTCGAGGCCAGATCAGCAGGTGTCGCAATGTGTACGGTACTGTCGCTGGCCATAGATCTTTGCAGGCGTTTAGCAAATTCAGGCTGCAATACTTTATCGGCATTACGCAAGGTGCCGGTGCTCCAAACTATAAAGTTTTTAGGGACAGTAACGTTAAGCGTATAGTTGTTAAAGTCATTGTAAAACTCCTGGGCATCAAGGAATGGCAGCGTGTCCCAGCCATTGTAATCGTCGTACACAGACACACGCGGATAAAAATAAGCCAGGAAGAAGGTAGTTGAATCGATGACGCCTTCGCGGTTGCTTTCTTTCGACAATTCATAATGCCAGTCGATATTCAATTTTACAGAGTCGTGCGGCGCCAGCGGTTTAGACAGACCAACCATTTGATTGGTTCCTGATGCCAAGATATTGTTCCAGTTAACTTTGGCATCCCCGATGGTAAAATTGTCGATCTGGATACCTGGTGTCAGGTAGTCGTCGCTTGCATTGCCAAACCGCGCAGCCCCCGGGCGATGAATGTTTAAGATAAGCTTCATGTTGATCCTTTTCAATGTTTCGGGGCTATTATTAATATAAGTGATCTGCTCGGTACCCTTAACTGTACGGCCTGGCGGGGTCACGCTGATAGCTATATGGTAATTACCGGTATTTTGCCAATAGTTTTTACCAGGCTTCCCGCTGGCATCGCGGGTGCCGGCGTCATAGGCTTTCTGAATGTCGCGCGGTATGTATAGCTTTTGGGCGTGGGCCTGTGCCACGAACAGGCATAAGAGGGCCGAAAGAGAGATGGTTCTGAACATCGGAGTTAGCGTTTGAATAATAAATCAGTTTTGTCGGTGTAAAAGTAGTAATTACTCCTTTGATTTTGGGTAAGGGGAAATGTTACAGTTGGCATTGTAATATGATTGGTGATCCACACGAATGTGTATCACTTTGGATCAATTGGATCACCTGTTATTTATAAAATTCTGATAATTAACGATTTGATTTTGCTGCATTTTGAAAGTGGATCAGTTTGGATCACTTTTTATGACTTTTAAGTCGGGATTTTACATCCATTTGGATCACTTTTTACTGACGAAATAGGGTTACCAGATGTTTGAAATTTGCATCGCTGCAGTAACGTTTGGTTGTGGTGTATTGGTATTGGCTTACTTAGCGTGCGCGTCCCTTTGAAAAGGAAGTTTCAAAAAAATGGAATTAATCATCGCGAATCCTTTACAATATCCATTAAAGAAAAAAGCTCAAGAAGTTAACATAGATAAATATCCCTACCTGATTATTTATCGGATACATGCAAAGCGCAAGCTCATATTAGTTGTTTCAGTATTTCACACCAGTCGCCACCCCAAAAGGAAATATTGATTTCCGGTTAAAAAGATTCCATTTTTCAATCATACCCTCATCTGCAAACTTTTCTTGCAAAATAACCCACAAATCCGCTTGCAAATAAATGAAATAACCGTATCTTTGCAGTCCCGAAAAAGCGGGGTTATATTAATATTTTAATAATTTAATTTAAAGCAAGTGAATACGTTAAGTTACAAAACTGTCTCAGCCAACAAAAAAACCGTTAACAAACAATGGGTTGTTGTTGACGCGGAAGGCGAGATTTTGGGGCGCTTGTCTACTAAGATCGCAATGATCATCCGTGGAAAGAACAAGCCAGATTTTACCCCGAACGTAGACTGCGGCGATAATGTTATAGTTATCAATGCAGACAAGGTTAAATTGACCGGAAACAAGTTTAGCGATAAACAATATGTTTCTTACACCGGTTATCCGGGGGGTCAGCGTTTCATTTCTCCTAAGGAGTTAATGGCGAAACATCCTGCACGCGTAATTGAAAAAGCGGTGCGTGGTATGTTACCTAAAAGTCGTTTGGGCAAAGCATTGTTTGGTAATCTGCATGTTTATGCGGGCGACAAACACCCACATGAAGCTCAAAACCCGAAAGCCATTTAATTAAAACACTAAGGAAAAAGAAATGCCAACAACTAACACTTCAGGCAGAAGAAAAACAGCCGTTGCACGTATCTACCTTAGCGAAGGTAGCGGTGCTATTACCGTTAACGGTAAAGATTACAAAGAATACTTCCCTACATTGCCATTGCAATACGTAGTTACTCAATCAACAGAAGTTGCCGGTGTTGCCGGACAATATGATGTTAAAGTAAACGTAGCAGGTGGTGGTGTTAAAGGGCAGGCAGAAGCCGTACGTTTAGCTATTGCTAAAGCTATTGTTGAACTCGATGCTGATAAGAAACCTGCGTTACGCGCCAAAGGCTTAATGACACGCGATATGCGTATGGTTGAGCGTAAAAAACCAGGCCGCAAGAAAGCTCGTAAGAGATTCCAATTCAGTAAACGTTAATATTTTAAGGAGGACAACACAATGGCAAGAACAACATACGACGAGTTACTGGACGCAGGTGTACACTTTGGTCACCTTACCCGCAAATGGGATCCGAAAATGTCTCAATACATTTTCATGGAGCGTAATGGTATCCACATTATCGATTTAAATAAAACCTTATCAAAGGTTGAAGAAGCTGCTGCAGCTATAAAACAAATTGTAAAATCAGGACGTAAAGTTTTATTCGTAGCTACGAAAAAACAAGCTAAAGACATCGTTGCTGATTATGCAAAAACAGTAAACATGCCTTTCGTAACTGAGCGTTGGTTAGGTGGTATGTTAACTAACTTTGCTACTGTACGTAAGTCAATCAAAAAGATGTCAAACATCGACAAATTGACTAAAGACGGTACTTACACCAACCTTTCTAAAAAAGAAAGATTGATGATTCAGCGCGAGCGCATTAAATTAGAAACTTTGTTAGGTGGTATAGCTGATCTGAATCGCTTACCTGCTGCATTGTTTTTGATCGACGTTAAGAAAGAGCACATCGCTGTATCTGAAGCATTAAAGTTAAATATCCCAACCTTTGCTATGGTTGATACTAACTCTGATCCTTCAAACATCGATTTCCCTATCCCGGCTAATGACGACGCCACTAAATCAATTTCATTGATCACCGGTATCATTATAAAAGCGATAGAAGAAGGTCTGGAAGAGCGTAAACGCGAAAAAGACGACGAAGCTGAAAAAGAAGCAGCACAAGCGAAAGCTAAAGCTGATGCTCCGGAAGGCGCAGAGAAACCAACCACTGCCGGCGAAGGCAAAAGAGCACGTAAGGCTCAGGTTGAAGCTGCTGCAGCTATCGAAGAAGAAGCACCAGCTGCTGATACTACTACAGAAGAGTAATAATATTTAGTCGTAAGTCTTGAGCCTATAAGTCTTAAGTGACTTCAGACTCAGGGCTTGCGACTTTTAACTTATAATAAGAACAAGATGTCTACAGTACAAATCTCTGCATCAGATGTAAATAAACTGCGCCAGCAAACCGGTGCGGGTATGATGGATTGCAAAAAAGCTTTAACTGAAACTAATGGTGATTTTGAAGCTGCTATTGATTTTTTAAGAAAAAAAGGTGCTAAAGTAGCTGCCAGCCGTCAAGACCGCGAGTCGAACGAAGGGGTGGTTGTTTCACGTACATCAGCCGACGGCAAACGCGGTGTAGTTATCGAGTTAAATTGTGAAACTGACTTCGTAGCTAAAAACGCTGAGTTCGTAGCATTTGCTAACGCGATAGCTAATGTAGCTGTTGAAGAGAATCCGCAATCAGTTGAAGAACTAAATCAATTATCAATTGATCTTGAAAATTCTCGTTTAACTATCGCTGAAGCGTGCATCGAAAAAACCGGTAAAATCGGCGAGAAAATTGGCGTTTCTAAATTCCAGGTTATTGAAGGCGAGAAAGTTGTTGCCTACATCCACGGTAACTACCGTTTAGGGGTATTAGTTGCCCTGAGCAAAAACGTTGCCGGCGCTGATGAAGCAGGTAAAGACGTTGCTATGCAGATTGCAGCCATGAACCCAATTGCGGTTGATAAAGATGGCGTTGACGCTACTACTATTGAGCGTGAATTGGAAATTGCTAAAGATCAAATTCGTGCAGAAGGTAAACCGGAAGAAATGGTTGAAAAAATTGCTGCCGGTAAATTGAATAAATTCTACAAAGACTCAACCCTGTTAAATCAGGAGTTTGTTAAAGATTCTTCTAAAAACGTATCTCAATTTTTAGATACCATTGAAAAGGGTCTGACAGTAACGGCCTTTAAGCGAGTAGCTTTAGGAGCTTAATCATATAATCCCCCGATAATATCGGGGGATTTTTTTTGCCAAAAAATTTGCAGAGACGCAATACTTTGCGTCTCTTGTAATAAATTAGCCGGAGACACAAAATATTGTGTCTCTGCAAAAGATGATGAAAACCGTTTTACATAATTGCAGGCTAATAACTGATGGTGTAATTACCAATGGCAAGGCTGTTATTATTGAAAACGGAAAGATCGCCGAAGTCATTGAGGATACTCAAATCCCGGCAGACGCAAAACAAGTAGACCTGAATAATAATTATTTGGCACCCGGTTTAATAGACCTACAGGTTTACGGGAGCGGCGGCAAATTATTGGGAAGCATTTACCAGGAAGAAGCCCTGGCCCAAATGGAAGAAGATTTTCTGACGCAGGGCACTACCGGTTTCTTCGCTACTATTGGCACTAACAGTGACGAATTTTTTGAAAAGGTTATCGCAGCCGCAAAAAACTACCGCGATAACTGTAAGGGGAATTTTTTAGGTGTGCATTTGGAAGGCCCCTTTTTAAATCCGTTGCGTAAAGGTGCGCATATGGCAGCGTATATGCATAAGGCCACGCTTGATAAAGTAAAGCTTTGGCTTGATTTGGGCGATGGTGTTATAAAGATGATGACCATAGCTCCGGAATTGCAAGATGATGATGTCATCAACTATTTAATTGATCAGGGCATAATATTATCGTCAGGCCATAGTAATGCGACTTATCAGCAAGGTAAAACATTCCTTAATAACCCTATAAAAGCGGTAACACATTTGTATAATGCCATGCCGCAGATGCATCACCGCGAGCCTGGATACATCCCTGCGATTTTTGAAGAACGCCCTTACACCAGCATAGTTGCCGATGGCGTTCATGTTGATTTTGCAATGATCCGTTTGGCAAAACGCGAATTGGGCGATAAACTTTTTTTAATAACCGATGCAGTCACCGAAACTACAGAAGGTATTTATCCGCTGCATACATTGCAGGGCAACTATTATGTAATGCCACCTCACAATACTTTGTCGGGCTCGTGTCTAACCATGATCAGAGCCGTACAAAACTGTGTTGAACACTGCGACATAAGTTTAGCCGAAGCGGTTAATATGGCTTCACTATATCCGGCTCAACTTGCATCACTTAACAAGGGGAAGATTGCACCGGGCTTTGATGCCGACATGATTGTATTTAATGACAACTTTGAAGTACAGGCAACGGTACTGAAAGGAGTTATTTAACAAAGTCGACATAAAATTTTAACAATAGCTTTAAATATATATTTTTGATAAACTCCACAACATCCATGAAATACAAAAGAATATTATTGAAACTGAGCGGCGAATCATTAATGGGCGACAGGCAGTACGGCATTGACAATAAGCAGGTATTACAGTACGCGCATGACATTAAAAGCGTTCACGACAAAGGCGTCGAGATAGCTATCGTAGTAGGTGGAGGTAATATTTTCAGAGGATTGAGTGCCGAAAAATCGGGCATGGAACGTGCACAGGCCGACTATATGGGTATGCTGGCTACAGTTATTAACTGTATGGCTTTGCAAAACGCATTGGAAAGCATAGGTGTTGATACCCGTCTGCAGTCGGCTATAAAAATGGAACAGATCTGCGAGCCTTATATCCGCCGTCGTGCTATGCATCATTTGGAGGTGGGTAAAATTGTGATCTTTGGCGCCGGTACGGGTAACCCATATTTTACTACCGATACCGCTGCTTCTTTACGTGCTATTGAGATCAAGGCTGACGTAGTATTAAAAGGCACCCGTGTTGATGGTATTTATACCGCCGACCCTGAAAAAGATCCAAGCGCAACGCGCTACGACGAAATAACTTTTCAGGAAGTTTACGACAAAGGCCTTAACGTGATGGACATGACCGCTATAACCCTTTGTCAGGAAAATAAACTACCAATCATTGTGTTTGATATGAACAAACCCGGTAATTTTATGAAAATTGCCGACGGCGAGCCTATCGGTACTTTGGTTAAATAGTGAGTAAGGTTTAATTTAGCTAAGTCACAGATTTTACTATTTTTGTCAAAAAGATAAAGCAATGAGCGAACTCGTTAAAAAACAGATAACCGAAGCTAAGGCTGCTATGGATCGGGCTATTGACCATGCAGATAACGAGCTAAATAAGATACGTGCCGGCAAAGCAAGTCCGTCGATGCTGGACGATATATTTGTTGACTACTATGGCACTGCTACTCCGTTAAACCAGGTAGGTAGCGTTAATACACCAGATGCCCGCACTATTGTGGTACAGCCTTGGGAGAAATCATTGTTAGGCGCTATTGAAAAAGCTATCATGGAGGCTAACCTTGGTGTTAACCCTCAAAATGACGGCGTGATAATTCGCATCAATGTACCGCCGTTGACCGAAGAGCGTCGCCGCGACCTGGTTAAGAAAGCAAAAAGCGAAGCTGAAAATGGTAAAATTGCCATCCGTAACGTACGTAAAGACGCTAACGAAAAGATCAGAAAACTGAAAGCCGAAGGCGTCTCTGAAGACGAAATGAAAACCGGCGAAGCCGAAGTTCAAAAGCTAACTGATGCCTATATCATTAAGGTAGATCAGTTATCAGAAGCTAAGGAAAAAGATATAATGACGGTATAAATATCCACCGTTTGTCAAATTAAAGGGAATGAGCTACTTAGCTATTCCCTTTTTTTATTTTTGATTTACATATGAATATACTTCTGCAATATTTAAAAAGATACCGCTGGACAGTAGTGCTTGCACTGATCCTTGCGGGCATAAACATTGGCTTTTCGTTGGTTGATCCGCTGATAACCGGCAAGTTAATAGACAATTATATATTACCTAAAAATGGCGCCGTTTATACTTACGAATATCGTTTGCACGGATCATTGATTTTGATAGCTATAGCTATTGGTGCTGCCATGGTATCGCGTATAGCTAAAAACTTTCAGGATTATTTTACCAACATCATCGTGCTCAAAACCGGTGCACAAATGTATAGCGACGGGCTGAAACACTCGCTTGAATTACCTTACCAGGTTTTCGAAGATCAACGAAGCGGCGAAACTTTGGGCATTCTGCAAAAATTAAGGATAGATTGTGAGAAGTTTATTACCTCATTTATTGCCACGCTATTTGTAAGTGTTGTGGGTATTGTGTTTGTGATCATCTACTCCTTAAAAGTAAACTACCAGGTAACGCTGGTTTACTTTGCCTCAATGCCGGTAATTGCTATAGTAAGCACATTGTTAAGCCGTCGTATTAAAAAAATACAAGGCACTATTGTTAAAGAAACTACAGCTTTGGCCGGTTCTACTACAGAATCATTGCGTAACATTGAACTTGTTAAGAGTTTGGGTTTGGCTAAGCAGGAAATCGAACGGCTAAATAAAACCACCTACAAAATTCTTGATCTGGAGTTGAAAAAAGTAAAGTTTGTGCGAAGCATGAGCTTTGTACAAGGTACTGTAGTTAACCTGGTACGTAGTACCATGATTGTGGTTTTATTGATGCTGATATTTAAACACACGCTAACCACAGGTAACTATATTCAGTTTTTGTTTTACTCATTTTTCCTGTTTAACCCCTTGCAGGAACTAGGTAACGTAGTACAGTCATGGCGCGAAGCACAGATATCATTGGGCAATTTTAAAGCCATATTGGATACGCCTATTGACAAGAAACCTGCCAAACCTGTATTGGTTGAAAAGATAAGCAAACTGACGTTCGATAATGTGACCTTTAAGCATCTGACCGCAACGCGCAACGCGCTGAATCAAATCAGTTTCGAAACGCAAATGGGCGAGACTATCGCTTTTGTTGGCCCGTCGGGTTCGGGTAAGACCACGTTGGTAAAATTGCTGGTGGGTTTGTATCAGCCTTTAGAGGGCGGTATCGGTTACAACGACATTAATAGTAAAGAGATTGACCTTGATCAATTGCGTGAAAAGGTTGGCTTTGTTACGCAGGATACTCAATTATTTTCGGGCACTATTCGCGAAAACTTATTATTCGTTCGCCCGGATGCTACAGATGAAGAGTGTCTGGATGTATTACAGCGCGCTGCTTGCCAAACCTTGATGGCTCGTGCTGCCCAAGGTTTGGATACGGTAATTGGCGAGGGTGGTGTAAAAGTATCTGGTGGAGAAAAGCAACGACTATCAATTGCCCGTGCTTTGCTACGCAGGCCAGATCTGTTGGTGTTTGATGAAGCAACTTCATCGTTAGATTCGCTAACCGAAGAAGAGATCACCGAGACTATTAAGGATGTATCAGATGTTAATGACCATATAACTATTCTGATTGCGCATCGCCTATCAACTATTATGCACGCCGATAGAATTTATGTGCTGGAAAAAGGGCGCATTATAGAATGGGGCAAACACGCAGATCTGCTTGATCAAAAAGGGCTATACTACGCTATGTGGAGACAGCAGATTGGCGAGAAATATACGCTTGAGCTGGAAGGATAACTATTTTCCTTCATGTCATCTTGAATGTAGTGAGAGATCTATACACGTGCAATTCTAAGCAATGTATAGATTTCTCGCTATGCTCAAGAGAGTGGCTCTCGTTGTGGAAATGACAACGTTATCTTTTTTACCATAGGTAACGTGAACAAATTATTTTACCCTGTCGCAATTCACCCCTAAACATGTCTCTTCCAACCGCCATGTAATTAATTATTACGCTATAGCTTTGTAACAACCAACGTCCAAGATCATGAAGCAGGTTAAAAACATCGACGAATACATCGCTGATTTCCCGGAGGATGTTCAGGCGCTACTACAAACCGTTCGCGCAACCATCCATAAAGCTGCCCCTGACGCCACTGAGGATATCAAATACGGTATCCCCACTTTTATATTAAATGGCAACCTGGTGCATTTTGGCGGCTATAAAAACCATATCGGCTTTTACCCCGCACCAATGGGCATTGATGCTTTTCAGAAAGAAACCACACCATATCAGGCAGGCAAAGGCACGTTACAATTTCCGCTGAATAAGCCAATGCCATTAGAGTTGATTGATAAAATTGTAAAATATCGGGTAGGCAAGAATCTGTCCAAACCGAAGAAAAAATAGCACCCGCCTCTTGACGTTCGTAGCACAATAGTTACCAACAGTGCTTGTACTTCTTTGGTCATTAACTGAACTTCGCGGTCCCAATAAAGTACTATGACAAGCCATTATAAGAAAATAGCCTCGGAGTTGTCCGTAGCCGAAAAACAAGTTATTGCCACTGTCAATTTGCTTGACGAAGGCGCCACTGTTCCGTTTATATCACGTTACCGCAAGGAGTTGACCGGCAGCCTTGACGAGGTGCAGGTGGCCGGTATACGCGACCGCATACAGCAACTGCGCGAACTGGACAAACGCCGCGAAGCCATCCTTAATTCACTAAAGGATATGGGCAAGCTAACGCCAGATCTGGAAGCGCAGATCAACGCCGCCGAGACCATGGTCTTGCTGGAAGACATCTACCTGCCTTATCGCCCTAAAAGAAAAACACGTGCCACCACCGCCCGCGAAAAAGGCCTGCAATCACTGGCAGATACGCTATTGGCTCAAAACAATTTTGACGTTGAGGCTGAGGCCGAAAAGTATATATCCGAAGAAAAAGGTGTTGCCGGTATTGAGGACGCCCTGAGCGGTGCCCGCGATATTATTGCTGAACATATCAGCGAGGATACTACCGTGCGTACCAAAGTGCGCGAGTTATTTGTGGAGAAAGGCGTATTCAAGAGTCGGGTCGTTCCGGGGAAAGAAGAGGCCGGCATTAAATTTAAGGATTATTTTGAATGGGAAGAGCCGGTTAAATCGGCACCGTCGCACCGTGTGTTGGCTATGCGCCGGGGCGAGAAGGAAGAGATATTGTACCTGGACATAATGCCGCCGGAAGAGGAAGCGATCGACGTTCTGGAGAAGGCATTCATTACTGGCTATAACGCCGCTGCCGATCAGGTAAAGCTGGCTATTGGCGATGGCTACAAACGTCTGCTGCGCCCTTCCATGGAAACCGAAGTACGCCTCCTTACCAAAAAGAAAGCCGACGAAGAAGCCATTCGCGTATTCGCTGAAAACGCCCGCCAACTATTGCTTGCGGCGCCATTAGGACAAAAGCGTATTATGGCTATCGACCCGGGGTTCCGTACCGGTTGCAAAGTAGTTTGTCTGGATGAACAAGGCAAGTTACTGGAGTATACCGCCATATTTCCGCATACCGGCGCAGGCCAGGCTAAAGAGGCGGAGAAGACTGTTCGGCATTTGTTTGAGAAATATGATATTGAAGCCATTGCCATTGGCAACGGTACCGCCGGCCGCGAGACGGAATTGTTTATACGTAAATTGAACTTAACCGGTGTTAACATTGTAATGGTAAACGAAAGCGGTGCATCTATTTATTCAGCGTCTGAAGTTGCGCGCGAGGAATTCCCTGACAAGGATGTTACGGTGCGTGGTGCAGTTTCTATTGGCCGCAGATTAATGGATCCATTGGCCGAATTGGTGAAGATCGACCCTAAATCAATTGGTGTAGGCCAGTACCAGCATGATGTAGATCAAAATAAATTACAAGCTTCGTTGGATGACACCGTGATCAGCGCTGTAAACGCAGTGGGTGTCGAGTTGAATACTGCTTCTAAGCAGATTCTGGCTTATGTTTCCGGATTGGGACCGCAGCTGGCGCAGAAGATCGTGGAATACCGCGATGAGAACGGCGCTTTCAAACACCGCGAGCAGCTCAGGAAGGTGCCCCGCCTGGGCGATAAAGCCTATGAGCAAGCGGCAGGTTTCCTGCGCATCCGCAATGCAGAGAACCCCTTAGATGCCAGTGCTGTCCACCCGGAGCGTTATTCCCTGGTAGCACAAATGGCTAAAGATAAAGGCTGTACTGTAGCCGATCTGATACGTGACGATAAACTGCGCTCAAGCGTCCCGTTACAAAAATATATAACAGATTCTGTGGGCCTGCCAACGCTTAACGATATCATGGCCGAGTTGGCCAAGCCAGGGCGCGATCCGCGCGAACAATTTGAAGCTTTTAGTTTTACTGAGGGCATTAACGCCATAGCTGATCTGAAAGCTGGCATGAAGCTCCCGGGTATCGTCACCAACATTACAGCTTTTGGAGCGTTCGTGGATATCGGTGTACATCAGGATGGCCTGGTGCATTTAAGCCAGATAACTAATAGGTTTATCAAGGACCCGAACGAAGTGCTCAAAGTGCACCAGCAGGTTGAGGTTACGGTTACTGAGGTAGATATTAACCGTAAACGGATATCGCTCTCCATGAAATCGGATGAGCCTAAGCGGGAGGATCGCTCCAGTAATCAGGGCAAACCGCAGCAGCGTAAGTCAAACCACAATCATCAGCCAAAAAGAAAAGAAGCGGAGCCTGAGACTGACATGGCGTTGAAGTTAGCGGCTTTAAAGAATATGTTTAAGTAAGCGTTTTGTTTCGGTAAAATGTGAAACAGATGAAACAAGTGAAACGAAGTTTTAACCTAAAGTACTGACTAACAACGGATTATTAAAAACCCGTGAGACAAAATGAAACAACGGATAAGTCAGTAAAGTTTCGCTGTGTATTTTACTTAATTTATTGATAATCAGCGGGTGCAAAACTTATGTTTTGCGCCCCTTTTTGTTTCATAGCAACCGTTCCTCGTTAGCGATGATCTTTACAAGGAATGTCGGCAGAATCATGTCTATGTCAGATCAGTTTTGGTGTAATCATTGCAGATTATTACTTTAGAGGCTCTGTACCAATTGCAGACCTACTTAAAATAACTGATTTATGATTGTCATCAAAAACTACGAAGAATTTGAAACCCATTTAGGTAAAGAGCTGGGCGTATCTAACTGGCACACCATTACCCAGCAACAAATCAACCTATTTGCCGAAGCCACCATAGACCACCAATGGATACATACTGACGAGGATCGTGCCAAAACCGAAAGCCCTTTTAAAGCTACTATTGCGCATGGCTATTTAACCGTATCGCTGCTGCCCTACTTCTGGCATCAGATTGCTGATGTGCAGAACCTCAAAATGCAGATAAATTACAGTATCGAAAATATCCGTTTTGCCCAGGCGGTTGCCGTAAACAGCCGCGTAAGGTTAATTGCTAAATTAGATGCCATAGCCAACTTACGGGGCATCACCAAAGCTACTATTGGTGTTACTATGGAGATTGAAGGCGAGAAAAAGCCGGCTTACACAGGCGCGGTGGTTTTCTTGTACCATTTCAACAATTAGCCAGATTAAAGGGTGTTTACTTTTTCAAATATTCTTTTAAATTTGAAAAGCTTTGATAATCAACCCTTACCTCAAGCACCATGAAACGCCAATACGTACCTTTATTGCTTATTTTCGGCCTATTGCTGGTTAAATGCAAAATGGATCCGCCGGATATGTTGAATATTCCTGATACGACAGATGGATACCAACCGGTGACAACAGGCACCCAATGGGCCTATCACCAGACACTAAGTACCGGCGCCTCTATGGATGAAATTATGAAGATGAATGGCTCACACGCGGTCATCAACGGCAAAACTTATTATGCCGCAACCGACAAGGCAGATACCGTCGTTCACACATCATACTTTTATCATGGCAATGGCAGTTATTCCATACGCTCAGAAGTGTTAGGTGCCGGTACAACCGTAGAATACTTGTATCTAAAGGATGATTTCCCCGTGGGTCAAACCTGGACCACTCCAATTACCGACAATGGCAAACTGGCAGGCTACCCGGCACAGATAGTAGGCAAAATAGTTAAACAAGATACCACCATGGCGGTATCGTCTATGACTTTTAACCACGTGGCGCATACCCAGTTACAACTGCAATATGATATTGGTAGCGGTGCTGGTTTCGAGACTTATCAGCTTATTGATTTTTATATAGCAAAAGGAGCCGGTATAATTCAGATTGATACGGATGCCGGTCAGCCTACTAACTTACAGTCGCACCAGGAGATCATTAACTACAAAATAGAAAAGTAAGCTTTTCTGTAAGTTTAATGCCATAATACTTCCCCTCAGTACATTAACTAAAGGAGGCTAAGTACTTTTGTGTTCATTTATACTTATGAGCATAAAAAACATTCGCTTAAGCGTGCTGGACCAATCGCCTATACGAAAAGGCCTTACCGCTGAGCAAGCTGTACAAGAAACCATCGCATTAGCAAAATATACCGATCAGTTAGGTTATACCCGCTTTTGGGTTTCAGAACATCATAATACCGGCAGCCTGGCAGGTTCAACGCCCGAAGTGCTGATTGCTTACCTGGCTTCGCAAACTACAGACATCCGCATTGGCTCGGGCGGGGTGATGATGCCCAACCACAGCACCTTAAAAGTTGCCGAAAACTTCAGGATGCTTGAAGCTCTGGCCCCCTGCCGCGTTGACCTTGGCATGGGCCGCGCACCCGGTACCGACCGTATTACAGCATCAATATTGAACCCATCAAATCATTTTGCTGAACAGGATTTTGTGGAACAACTGGCCGACTTACGCAACTACTTTCATGACCGCGCCGATCCGGGCACCATTCAACAAAAGATACGGGCTATTCCGCAGGTACAAACCGTACCGGCTATGTGGCTGCTAAGCTCAAGCGGGCAAAGCGGTTTGTTTGCGGCGCATTTTGGAATGGGCTTTTCTTTCGCACATTTCATTAATCCGGTGGGCGGGCCGCAGGCTGTGCAATTGTATAAAGAACGCTTTCAGCCATCGGAAGACCTGCAGCAGCCGGAAGCCAATATGGCCATATTTGTATTTTGTTCTGACGACGCCGAAAAGGTAATGCAGCATAAGGCTTTGATGGACCATCGCTTTATTCAATTTGAGCGCGGCATGGGGCTCTCGCCATATAACTATGAAGACATTAAGGATGTAGAATACACATTAGCCGAGCAAGATCGGATACGTTATAATCGCCAGCGGGTCGTAGCTGGCTCGCCGGAGATGGTGAAGACCCGCCTGACACAATTGGCAGAAAGCTATAATGTAAATGAAATTATAGCGGTAACCATTGCCGAAGATTTTAATGATCGCCTGCAGTCCTATAAATTATTGGCAGATCTGTTTGAAATAAAAAACAGCCCGGGCAATTAAGCCCCGGACGGTTTGTATTATAAGATCAGCATTAATTATTTTTGAAAGTCATCTTACTAATAACATTCGGCCCGGCGTTGTCAATATAAAGCGACCCGGCCAGGTCAAATGCCAACCCTTGTGGATTGATTACCGATGCAAACGGCGCTGAGCCGCTTACCGGATCGCCTGAGTTGATTGTTCCCTTAATATAAGTACGAACCAAGCCCACCTTATTCATTACCCTTATTTCATAAACGGGTCCCGCCGCATTATTATCGGCTATCCAGATATTACCTGAGGGGTCTACTGCCATTGCACCCGGCTGATAAAACTGTGCGCCGTTACCAGTACCGTCAACAAAACCTGCCGTGCCGTTACCTGCTATAGTAGTTACGGCGCCATCTGGTGTTATCTTTCTGATGTTATGATATTTTTTATCGCTGACATAAACAACCCCTTCCCATTCATCGACAGCAATACCTGCCAGATCGCCAAACTGGGCGGCAACACCCAAACCATCCGCATTTCCATCGGCATCGCTCCCGGCCAGGGTTGACACCATACCTGAAGATGTAATTTTACGTACCCGATGTCCATCGATAACATATAAATTACCGGCCTCATCATGGCTTATACCACCAATAGCTGAAAATTTAGCCGCAGTGCCGGCGCCTTCGGCAAATCCCTCATCACCCGAGCCTGCAAATACGGTCGCTATTTTTTGGGGGGTTACTTTAATAATATTGAAATTATCGGCATTGGCAATGTAAATATCGCCGGAAGGCCTGATAGTAAAATCGGTGATACGTTTATAATCATCGAATGATCCGGTATATCTTACAGCGGTGCCATCTGAATTTAATTTATAGACGCCATGCTCATCATGCCCCCAGATATTGTTGCTTCTGTCAACCTGAACATGCTGACCTTGAAAACCATGTATTTTGTACAAATTATTAACGTCGCCATACATTATGGTAAATTTTGCGGTCGACGCTAATGGTGTAGATCCGCTTGTCATAGTTAATATTCCGGTGTTAGCCGTAGCTGGTATAGCGGCGATGATCTCTGTTGAGGTTACTGAATACAGGTTGAGCCTGTCGCCATTGATAAACACCGAATTGTTACCTGGTACCGTATTAAAGTTTTTACCGGAAATTTTTATCACAGTACCGCCTACGCCGCTGGTGGGCGTAAAATCGCCCAGGGTGGTTGCTTTGGTGATGCTACCAGAGTCATCATTATTATTACTATTGTTTTTGGGGGGCTGCTGCTGTTTTGAGCAACCACTTATGCTGCCAAATGCAATTAAGAATAATGCAGGAATGTAAAATTTCCTTTTTAGATAAATATGTTTCATTATTTGTGTAAGGTTCAAATCAAAAGCCCAAATTAACAAAAACCTTTACGCTTTATCTAATTAAAATCGAAGATCTGTTTGAAATAAAAAACCGCCAGGTCAATTAAGTTCCCGGCGGTTTGTGTTTATAGATTTGGTTTAGAATTGTTTAGCATAGTCAAAGCAATTGGAGTTGGTAATACCCTCTCGCAGGGCAGGGATCAGTGATGGGATAAGGTTTAGGGTAGACTATTCTTGTTTAAGAAACACACAACAAACAAAACACTCAACTCGCAATTGCTTCGACTTTGCCTTAAAATATCTTTATTTAAATGTTAACTTGAGGATAGTATTAGTTCCGGTATTAACAACATATAAGTTACCTTCGGGATCAAGCGCCATACCGTCGGGAGCATTTAATATCTGGCCGTTTAACAGGGTTGTCACTGCACCCAATTTATTTACTAAACGTATAGCATAACCGGTTGTACTGTTTCCGTCGGCTACCACCAGGTTTCCTGATTGATCTGCCAGCACATTAATCGGATCCACGAATTGCGCAGCTGCACCTGGGCCGTCAACCAGTCCCGTGGCTCCCGAACCTGCGAGAGTGGTGACACCGCCCGATTTTGTGATCTTGCGTATATTTAAAAATTGACGGTCTGTTACATATATGCTTCCGTCGCCATCAACTGTTAAACCCTGCAAGTCGCCAAATTGAGCATCGCTGCCAACACCGTCTTTGGCACCAATCAGCACACCGCCCGCAAGTGTAGTCACTACTCCTGACGATGTAATTTTACGTATACGGTGAGAATCTGTAGTGTATATGTTGCCTGCCTCATCCAAAGCAATTCCTATAGGTACTGCAAATTTGGCTTCATTCCCAACACCATCGGCAATACCATTTTGTCCACCTGCCAACGTACCTACCGCACCGCTGGGGGTTATACGTAAGATCTTCCCCGCCACCCGATCGGCTACATAAACATCTCCAAAGCCTTCGGCTTTATGATATCCGCTTCCCCATAAAGAGCCAAATTGATATTGGCCGTTATTATATAGCGTTATAGCTCCGCCTGAAGTTATTTGATAGACACCTTGAGGATTTTCGCCAAACAAATTGCCGTTTTCAGCAAAAGAAATATGTTCGATTTTAGTGGTAAGTGTCAAATAGGTACTTACTGTACTGGTTAGCACCTTAAAATCTATCACCGAAGTAATAGTTGTATCACCGGTTTTGATAGCTATGGGGCCGGTTACCGCATTTAAGGGTATAGTAATAGAAATAGTTTGCGGGCTTGCTGAGTTAACCGTAGCAGGTACACCGCCTACAGTTACTATATTATTGGCAGCAACAGCATCAAAATTACGGCCTGAAATTTCAACCACCGTATTTGGTAAACCGCTTGCGGGGCTAAACCGGTGGATACCGGGACGAGCCTCACCTCCACTATATGTCGGATGTGAGTTTACATAAGGATTATTAGGGTCAGCCTCATAATGCGGCTGCTTCTTGCATCCAGCATTTAAAGTCAGTATTAACATCGTAGTTAACACAGTAGCTACAGCGTGTGCCGGTTTTAAGGTTTTCATGGCTGTTGGTATATAGGTTAAAAAGGCTGCTTTTTGGTTTGCTTTATAAATTTAAAACAAAATATAAATAAGTTGTTGCACCATATTTTCAAAAATGACTTATAAGTCAGGAAAATATATCTGCAAAGACAATTCCTCTAAATTTCGCAGCCAATTCGCTATCAGTATGCGTTTATTATTTTATTTACTCATAAGTTTAATAGCCATAAAAACTAAATTGGTATCTTTGCCGTTAATTATAATACACATAAAATTCATTTCAATTCGTGATCATCTTAGTATTTTTCCTGGCGCATTGGTTCCTGTCGCTATTTTTCCAAACATTTTTTTTGCATCGTTACGCATCACACAAAATGTTTAGTACCCATAAAATAAATGAGCGTATTTTCCATTTACTTACTTTTATTTGTCAGGGTTCGTCTTATTTAAACCCGCGGGCTTATGCGATAATGCACCGCGAGCATCATGCTTATAGCGATACTGAAAAAGACCCGCATTCGCCCTATTTTTTTACTGACGTTTTTCAGATGATGTGGCGTACTGCACAGAGCTATAAACTGTATGAGAAACGCATGAAAGAACCAGATGCCCAATTTGCGGGATATTATCCTGAGTGGCGCCTGGTAGATTACTGGGGATCAACCTACATATCGCGTATTTTATTCGGCCTGGGTTACGTTGCTTTTTATATTGCCTTTGCTACACATTGGTGGATGTTCTTGCTATTACCTATTCATTTTATGATGGGGCCTATACATGGCGCAATTGTAAACTGGTGCGGCCATAAATATGGTTATGCCAATTTTGACAATGGCGATAAATCAAAAAACTCTTTCCCGCTTGACTTTTTAATGCTTGGCGAATTGTTCCAGAACAACCATCACAAGCGCCCCAATAGCTCAAACTTTGCTGCCAAATGGTTTGAGTTTGATCCGGTTTATCCTGTAATGAAGGCATTGCACTGGGTGCGGATCATAAAGCTGCGAAAGCCTGCATCGGCATAATTTACTATTGCATGCAAAAGCGAAAAGGTAAAAGGAGCGTAAACTGACAATCCTTTTACCTTTTTTGTTTTCAGCTCGCGCAAAAACCTTCTATCTTTATCGTGTTTACCTTCTAAACTTGAAAATGAAAGTATCTGCATTGGCCCAAAACTTACGAGGCTCTGAAATCATCAAAATAGCCGGCGAGATCAACGAATTAAAACGCCAGGGACAAAACATTGCCAACCTGACTATCGGCGATTATGATTCAAATATCTATCCTATCCCCGGCGAGTTGAAGAAGGGCATTGTTGATGCTTACGCAGAAAATCAAACCAACTACCCTCCAGCTGACGGCGTTTTAACGCTGCGTGAAAGCGTATCGGTATTTTTGAAAAGCCGTTTAGGTTTAAGCTACAAACCTAATGAGATATTAATTTCGGGCGGGTCTCGACCATTAATTTACTCTACTTACCTGGCAGTTGTTGACGAAGGCGACAAGGTTGTTTTCCCGGCACCGTCGTGGAACAATAACCATTACTGCGACTTATTGAAGGCCAATGGCGTTATGGTACAAACCCGTGCCGAAAATAACTTTATGCCTACAGCCGATGAACTGCGCCCGCATATTAAAGGCGCCACTTTATTAGCACTTTGCTCGCCTTTGAACCCAACCGGCACCATGTTTAGCAAAAAAGACCTGGAAGAGATCTGCGACCTGGTGATTGCCGAAAACAGAAACCGTGCGGCTGGCGAGAAACCACTTTACTTTTTATATGATCAAATCTACTCGCAGTTAACTTTTGGCAATAACCAGCATTTTGACCCGGTTACCTTACGCCCCGAATTGCGCGACTATGTGATATTTATTGACGGCGCTTCAAAATGCTTTGCAGCTACCGGCGTACGTGTTGGCTGGGGCTTTGGGCCCGAAGCACTGATTAATAACATGAAAGCTATTGTTGGCCATATGGGCGCCTGGTCGCCAAAGGCCGAGCAGGTGGCTATGGCTAAATACATTATAGATGAAGCCTCTGTAAATTCATACCTGACCACCTTAAAGTCAAACATACAAGCCAGTTTAACTGCGCTGCACAACGGTTTTCAGCAATTAAAAACCGAGGGGTTTGCGGTAGATTCGATAGCACCTATGGGTGCCATTTATCTAACCATTAAGATCGACTATACCGGCAAAAAAACTCCGGATGGTACCATATTAAACGATTCGGCAGATATTAACTTTTACCTGATTAAAGAAGCTAAGATCGCTTTTGTTCCGTTCTCTGCGTTTGGCACAGGCGACGATGTCAATTGGTTCCGCGCTTCGGTAGGTGCTTGTACTTTACAGGATATTGAGGATGCACTTCCCAGGATTAAAGCGGCATTGGCGAAACTGGTATAAGTCTATGCCATTTTGAGCGATAGCGGGAAATCTATATATGAGTGTTGCGCTAATTAGTTGCGCTTGTGTAAATTTCTCCCCGTCCTCTTCAAAATGACATATTTTGGAAATGCGTTGCCCAACAGCTCAAAAAGATATTTAATGAGCACTTAATAGTGGTTTAATATTTGCGGCTTATTTTATAGATCAACTATCCTAAAATGACTGCAGATATAAATTACTGGTGGGTTGGCGCGCTTATTATAGCAATAGTGTTGCTGATTACGTGGCTTATAAGGCGCGACCGCAAAGACGAAAAGGAATTCAAGAAGGAGATTATCCAATCAGAGATAAAAGCTGACCAACACAAGGAAACTAAAGACAGCGATATAACGCCCTGAGTAATTATATCTCTATATATACACTAAAGGTATTCAGGCCTTTGGCGATATCATACTCATAAGTAAAGTTGTCTGATGCCTTCGTAATGATCAATAAGCCAAAGTGCTCCATGAGGTTACTTACGTCAATGAGCGCATTTTCATCATCAACCTCTTCGCATACAAACCTTATTTGCGCCTCGCTTTCAACTACAGCATACATGCTGTGCAAACCATCTTGAGTTAACAGTTCTTTATATCCCGGACTTTGTAGCGATGAAGTGATATTTCCTGGCTGATAACGGTTACCAAAGTCTTTTTTATCAATGTGAATGCTTTTTCCGTCGACGGTTATATTCAAAAGTGTTTCTTTAGTACCGGCGTGTTTGATGCCATTGGTTAGTAACTCAATTAATATCACCTCAATTTTAAAACTGATAGAATCTTTGTTTGCACCGGCAGGTAATTGATTAATAACAAAGTCGAGTAACTCCTTGACCGACGATTTGATGGATTGGCGGGTGTTAGGTAATAAAAATTGTTTGCTTACAGATTCAGCCATATTTTATTACTTGGAGAGTTCATCGAAATCGCTGTATATCTTAAATACCTTGTCAAGCCTGGTCAGCGCAAACAGGTTAGCAATATCCTTATTTAAACCTACCAGCATCATCTCTTGTTTAAAAGAAATTAAATGTTTAAGTGCCGATACGATTGAGCCTAAAAAAGAGCTGTCGATATATTCAACCGAGCTCATATCAATAGCTATTGATCTTTTGTATTTGTCAAACAGCTCTATAACCTCGGTTTTGAAGGCGTCGGCATTTTCAAGACTAGCCTCTTTAATATCCAATTTTACTAATAGCTTGTCGCTGAGTTCGTTATACACCTCAATCATATATTAATTTTTATAAATGCTGATTATGCTACGGTCGTCAACCTGCTCATTTAGGTTATGGTTAAACAGATTTGATACGATTTCCGTAAAGTTATTTTCTTTTGCAATAAAAGGTTTAAGCGCCTTCGAAAATCGATTATAGTCGCTTTTTTTGCCGTTAGCATCAACAAAATCAATCATGCCATCGGTAAAGATGAACAGCCGGTCGCCTTGTTTTAATATGATTTCTTTCTCATTATAGTTCCCTTCTGCAAATAATCCCAGCAATAAACCCGATGAGCTTATCATATTTAATTCGGCGGACTCAGACCGATAATGCAATAACGGCAAATCGCCAGCGCCCGAATAAGTGATTTTGTTGGTTTCACTATCAATTAGTAATAACGACAAGCTTGATAAAATATCCTTTAACACTTCATCAAAACAAATGATAGAATTAACCTGCTGTAATATTTTTGCAGTCGAGTATTCATTATTAAAAGCGGCAAAACGTACGGCAGACCGCACATAACTTAAAAACCCAAAAGTAAAGAACCAAGCCATCCACTTTTTACCCATAATATCGCCTAGTACAATAAAGTTATAACGGTTATTAACTTTTATAAAGTCTATGAAATCTCCACCGGGGATATCGTGATAAGCCTGATGCCAAAAATCGACATTGAAGGCTTGGATTTCCGGAGCTTTTATAGGGATGGATTTAATATTAAGTGATTTAGCCGCCTTTTTAACTTCGTTTTCAGAAAGCTCCCGCTGCTTGTCAACCGTAAATAGAATATTGTTTATTTTAGATACGATTACATTAATCGGCGTATCCTTGATCACATAGTCAATAGCCTGCAAATCGAGGCCTTTCTCCATTAAGTCTTTGTCAGAAAAGAACGTCAGGAAAACAAATGGGATATCCTGAAAAGCCGGGTCATTCATCAAATATCTGCGAAACTCAAACCCATTCATTTTGAGCATCTCGTAGTCTGAAAGAATTAAATCGGGGTTTACCTCGCCTTTTTTGAGTAATTCGATAGCAGCCTCGGCAGAGGGCGCGCTTTTACACTCAAACCCGGACTTTTTAAATACCCGTTCAATCAGCTTCAGGAAAAGCTGGTCATCATCGACAAGTAATATCTGTTTGGGTTTATGAATAGCCATTAAAAGGTAAGGCTGCCGTGGTTAAAGCAACGGCCAATTTTACTTAATAATACCGATAAATTTAAATTAATATTTCTTTTGATATTTGAAATTGCATAGAACAAAAACGCCACTATGAACAATCACAATGGCGTTTAGCAAGTTTTTCTAAAATTTGTCTTACGACATCTTCAATTTCTTCTGTATATCCGCTACGTAGCCTTTAAACTTTTTATCAGTATCAATTAAATCTTCAACAGTCTGGCAGGCATAAATAACAGTTGAGTGGTCGCGGCCGCCAAAGAAATGACCGATTGATTTCAATGAGCTTTTGGTATGTGCCTTAGCCAGGTACATCGATATCTGACGGGCCTGAACGATCTCACGTTTACGGGTTTGCGATTTTACCATATCGATAGGCACTTCGAAATACTCGCAAACCAGGTTTTGGATATACTCCATCGATATTTCTTTCGACGAGTTCTTCACAAAGTTCTTCAACATTTGCTTGGCCAGGTTCAGGTCAATTTCCTTACGGTTAAGGGTTGACTGTGCCAGTAACGATACCATGGCGCCTTCCAGCTCACGTACGTTATTGTCAATATTATGTGCTACATATTCAATCACATCATCACCCAATTCGATACCGTCCTGATAGGTTTTGTTTTTCAGGATAGCCATACGGGTTTCCAGGTCGGGTACTTGCAGGTCGGCGCTCAGGCCCCATTTAAATCTTGACAATAAGCGCTCCTCTAAACCGGCAAGGTCTTTAGGTGCTTTATCAGAAGTAATAATGAGTTGTTTGCCTGATTGGTGCAGGTGATTGAAGATGTGGAAGAAGAAATCCTGTGTTTTTTCTTTACCGGCAAAGTTGTGCACGTCATCCATGATCAGCACGTCTATAGCCTGGTAAAAGTTAACAAAGTCGTTTATATTATTATGCTTTAAAGCATCAACAAATTGCTGTGTAAATTTCTCGCACGATACATACAATACCAGCTTATCGGGCAAAGTACGTTTAATTTCATTCCCGATAGCTTGTGCCAGGTGGGTCTTACCTAAACCTACCCCACCGTATATCATTAACGGATTGAATGAGGTGCCACCCGGCTTAGCCGCTACAGCGTAGCCGGCCGATCGGGCTAAACGGTTACAATCGCCTTCCACAAAATTCTCGAAAGTATACTGACGGTTCAATTGCGGATCAACATTCAGCTTTTTTAGTCCGGGAATTACAAACGGATTCTTAATATCCTTATTTATTGAAATAGGGATAGGCATTGACTGGTTTTTTGACTCAGCACCGTTTCCGTTTGATGGCATATTGGTAGTATATGGTTTGCTGGTGGATGATTGCTCAACCACTATATTATACTCTAAACGGCCATCTTCGCCTAATTGTTTCTTTATTGTTTTACGTAACAGCTGAACATAGTGCTCTTCCAGCCATTCGTAAAAAAATAAACTCGGAACTTGTATGGTCAGAACGCTACCTTCCATGCGCAATGCTTTGATTGGCTCGAACCAAGTTTTAAAGCTTTGCGCAGGTATGTTGTCTTTTATGATTTGAAGACAGCTATTCCAGACGTTTGTACAAGTTTTTTCCATACGGGATCTTACTAAAATATTGATTTTCAACCCCCCAGCGACACTTCCATTGGGATTGCTACGGAACATCGAATATTCGGAAAAAAAGCGAATTAAAAAATTCTTTTTTCACTTTTTGTAAAAATAAATTTCAAAAAAAGTGCTCATTTTTTTGTAGGGTTTTGAAGATTAAAGGTTATATTTTGGCGGGCGACCATCTATTTATGACCATTCTCATATTAAATATAGCATTTACAGTCTCTTAGGCCATTATTTATAATTTTGCTTAAGCTAAGGCCGTGCATTTCCTATTTATTATTGCCGCTATTAGATGATAGCGGGAAAATGCAGTCGGTAGTTTTTATTCCAAATAGCTCTAGTATTCTCCAAAAACAGATCGCAGAGTATCGGCAATTTCACCGAGGGTGGCATAATTTTCTACTGCTGTTAATATAAAAGGCATCAAATTCTCTGTACCCGCGGCTGCCTCTTTTAATTTTTCAAGGTTTTGTGCTACTATCGGGTTATCGCGATTAGTCTTTAAATTCTTGATATTTTCTATCTGCCGCAGCCGGATACTATCATCAACCCTAAATACATTAGTTACCGGTTGCTCTCCCTGTGCAAATTTGTTGACCCCGACAATTACCCGCTCGCCGGTTTCAACTTCATTCTGATACAGGTAAGCGGCATTAGCAATTTCCTGCTGCATGTAATCCTGCTCAATGGCTTTCACTGAGCCGCCCAAGGCATCTATTTTATCTATATATAATAGTGCGGCAGCTTCCAGCTCATTAGTTAATGCTTCTATAAAATATGAACCGGCCAATGGATCGACAGTATCGGCAACGCCGCTTTCAAAGGCGATGATCTGTTGTGTACGCAGGGCAATCTGAGCAGCCGTCTCCGTAGGTAACGATAATGCCTCATCATACCCATTAGTGTGGAGCGATTGTGTGCCGCCCAATACCGCGGCCAATGCCTGGATAGTTGTGCGTGCTATATTATTTATAGGTTGCTGCGCGGTCAATGTCGACCCACCGGTTTGCGTATGGAAGCGTAACTTTTGCGCATTAGGGTCGGTAGCGCCAAGTTCTTTGGTAATATTGGCCCACATCCGGCGCGCGGCCCTGAACTTGGCAATCTCCTCAAAAAAATTATTATGACAGTTAAAGAAGAATGATAATCGCCTGGCAAAAACATTTATGTCTAAACTTTTGCTTAATGCCGCCTCTAAATACGCTTTGCCATTAGCAAGCGTAAAAGCCAGCTCCTGCACCGCTGTCGACCCCGCCTCGCGAATGTGATATCCGGAAATAGAAATAGTATTCCACCTAGGTAACTCTTTACTGCAATACTCAAACACATCGGTAATTAAGCGCATAGACGGACCAGGTGGATAGATATAAGTACCACGCGCGGCATACTCTTTTAATATATCGTTTTGTATAGTCCCGGATAATTGCTTTAAATCGGCACCTTGTTTTTTTGCTAACGCGATGTACATGGCCAGCAGAATGGGAGCGGTTGCGTTAATGGTCATCGAGGTGGTAATATCGCTTAGCTTGATGCCATCAAACAATATCTCGATGTCATTTAAAGAATCAATAGCAACGCCCACCTTGCCTACCTCGCCCTCCGCCAGTTGGTGGTCTGAATCGTAACCGATCTGGGTAGGCAGATCAAATGCTACCGAAAGGCCCATAGTGCCCTGGCTTAATAAATAATGATAACGCTTGTTTGATTCTTCGGCGGTAGAAAACCCTGCATATTGACGCATTGTCCAGGGCTTGCCGCGGTACATGTCCTTTTGTATCCCGCGGGTATAAGGAAACTGGCCGGGTAATTCAGTCATGTTTGAAGGTTCAGTATAAACCTCCTTTATCTCGATGCCCGATGTAGTTTTCCGCTTGCCTGACATAGCTTTCTAAAATAATTGCTCGAGCTCTTTGCGTATCAGGGCCAGGCCGGCATCGTACGGATTGTTTGCTACATTACTGATCTGTATTAATACAACTCTGCTTAATTCTAAGCCGGTTGCGTTTTCAGGTAAATCTTTAATTGCATTATTTACTAAGCCTAGTGTTTCATCTTTCAATCGTTTTACAATAGCCCAGGTATTAGTGCTTACATATATCTGTTGAGTAACGTTATGCTGGTATTCATTGCGCAGTTCGGCCACTATAAGTACATATAACTCGGAGGCTGAGTAATCGGGATTATTTAAACGGACCAACAAGTTGGCCGGATTGATTCTTTCTATAAATAATACCACGCGCTCATAAGCCTGCAGGCGCAATGGCAGCGTTTGATTGCTGATGGTTTTCTTCAGTTCGGCAAGTTGTATACCTTCGTTACGGTCAAGGTAGGGTTTTAGTAAATAAAAGGCTATCCATACTACGCCCAGGCCAGCAACGGTATATTTTATAATGTCTAATAAAAAGGGATATAAAGTCATATTTAAGTTTATGTTAGGCGCAGGTCATAAATATAGCGGCCGAAACAAAAATCCGCATTTTACATTATATTTGCGTAGTTAATTAAAAATAAGATGAGTACTGCTGTTGAAACCGCACCGGTAACCCTAACTGAAGGAGCCGTCAAAGAATTATATAAATTACGAGATCAGCAAGAAATCAGTGACGACTTTGGCCTGCGCATTGGTGTTGAGGGCGGCGGCTGCTCTGGCATGAGCTACATTTTAGGCTTTGATCAGAAAAAAGACGGCGATACTGAATATATGATTGAAGGATTGCGTGTATTTATGCATAAGGCACATGGCATGTACCTGCTGGGTATGCAAATAGATTTTCAAGATGGATTAAACGCCCGCGGCTTTACCTTTAATAATCCTAACGCTGCCAGTACTTGCGGCTGTGGCACGTCTTTTTCTGTATAGATACAAGAATCAAGCGTAAAGAGTTAAAAAGTAACAAAAGCGCCGGGAATAAATTCCCGGCGCTTTTTCATTGTCAGCTTTCTGTCTTGACTCTATTTAGCAGCCGTCAGTGTTTCTTTTACGCTACCGCAATCCAGCATGGATTTGCCATAGTACGGATTTTCAATAGCTTGCTTGTCGCTTAACCAACTGGCTTTTTTCATAGGGCAGTATTGCCAGTACAATGGCCCGGTATTTAACTGAAACACCTTCAAAACCGCATAGACATTTTTTGACAATGAGGCAAAGTGCTCTCGCTGATGATCAATAGATTGGCTTTCGCTGATGTGCCGACTGTCAAAGCTTAGCTTATCGGCATAATTTTTCCAGGTACTCAGCTCTTTTGGCGTCATGTCTTTAGTCTGTACTGTAGTGATCTGATCATACAGCGCCTTGGCTTTGAGTTGTGCCGCAGCATTGTCATCAGTAACCAAGGAGTTTTTAAGATCCAGATACCCGGTCATAATACTATTGATTGACACACTGGCACCGGTTTGCGCTTCAGTATAAGTGACTGTGCTTAGCAAAATAAGCAGCGCCAAAGCAGATTTAACTATTTTCATGGTTTTAAAATTAATCCTCAAGTTACCAAAATCTTTTTAATATACTTGTTAAATAACCCCGTCGGTGATGTAACAAACCTACCTACCGGTTAGTCTTATGGCTGAGTTTTTTTAATTTTATACCATGCCGGTTCAAACCACGCTTAAAGAAAATGTGTCTATTGCCCTGCAATCAATTGCGGGCAACCGGCTGCGTACCTCGCTCACTTCGTTAATTATCGCTATTGGCATTATGGCTTTGGTTGGGATATTAACAGCTATCGAGGGTATCAAACAATACACCACTGACGCTTTTTCAAGTTTAGGCGCTAACTCATTTACTATACAAAACCGCGGCTCTGGCATTAACTTTGGCAACGGCGGACACCGTAAATGGTATCCGTCAATACGTTATGACCAGGCTCAGCGTTTTAAAACCTTGTATCAGCTACCTGCTTTAGTATCTATCAATTTAGATATAACCGGCACCGCGGTTGCCAAATATGCCAGTCAGAAAACAAACCCCAACGTTAGCATGACCGGCACTAACGAAAACTACCTGCAAACTAACGGGTACAAACTGGCGCTTGGCCGCAACTTTTCTGCGCAGGAATTAGAGTACGGCGCCGGCGTTGTGATTATAGGCGATGAGGTAAAAAACAAATTATTTAAAAACGAAGACCCAATCAATAAATCCATTTTCCTGGGCAGTAATAAATTTAAGGTTATCGGTGTGTTTGCGACGAAGGGCTCCAGTGCAGGTTTTGGTGGGGGCGACAGGCTTTGTATCATCCCCATATTAAAAGCCAAGCAGATTGCGCCGATGGCCAACCCTTCATTTGCTATTACGGTCATGGTTAACAGCGGCAGCGCCCTGGATGCCAGCGTTGGCGAGGCGACTTCGGTTTTTAGGAATATCCGCGGGTTGAATGTGGCTGTTCCTGACAACTTTGAAATTGTGCGAAGCGATTCTATCCAACAAAAATTAGGCGAGCAATTGGGCTATATGACCATGGCCGGCTTTGGTATTGGTATTATTACGCTCATTGGTGCAGCTATTGGTTTGATGAATATCATGCTGGTATCAGTAACTGAACGGACCCGAGAAATTGGCGTTAGGAAGGCTATTGGCGCTACCCCCGCAGTAATACGTAAGCAGTTTTTAATTGAAGCTATCGTAATTTGTTTAATTGGCGGGCTTGGGGGGATGATACTGGGAATGGCAGCGGGCAACCTGATAGCCATACAAATAAGCGGGAAATTTGTAGTGCCGTGGCTGTGGCTACTCTCGGCAATAATATTATGTACGCTAATTGGTCTGTTGTCCGGATTTTATCCGGCTAAAAAGGCAGCCCGGTTAGATCCGGTGGAAGCGCTGCGGTACGAGTAGTCTTTTAATGGCTCAATTAGCGAATGAGTGAGTTATTTATTCAAGCATAAATAAGAAAACATCTATTCATTGCAATTAACGAATTTGCCAATAATACATTCATTGGCTAATTCACTCGTTATTTATTGCAGCATCACATTTTTCAACGGATAATTGGTCAGCAGTCTTTCAACATGTGGAAGGCTTAGTGCATCATGAAATGCAGCCGCATGTTTAGGATGATGCATATCGCTCGAGATAAAGTCGACAATATCTGCATCAACCATGCTCTCAGCCTTATGCTTTATACCTTTGCCATAATAACCGGTAAGCGATATAGTATTTAACTGGATATTACATCCCCAGGCACGCAGGTTAGCCATTTCTTCGACAGTCATATAGCCATATCGCTCAGGGTGCGCCAATATAGGCCTGTATCCTGCTGCGGTCATTTTTTGTATTACCTGGAAGGCGTTTTGAGGCGGGCTGATGAAAGGATATTCAAACAACACGTAGTTATCGCCCATTGTCATTACCTTTTTATCGTCAACCCGTTTCTCGAATGTTTCGTCAAAATAGTGCTCGGCTGCTGCTTCAACTTTAATGTCGATTTCGCGGAGCTTCAACTCGGCTTTTAAAATTTCGAGCGCACCATTAATAGTTTCAGGTGTATTTCTGTAAAAATCGATCATGATGTGGGGCGTGGCTATGATCTTTTTTATGCCTGCGTCCACCATCTTGTTTATTAAAAAGACAGACTCTTCTACGTTCTGCGCCCCATCGTCAATGCCGGGCAAGACATGCGAGTGCATGTCGACAGCTATCGATGCATAGTTAACCGATGCCTGTCGCTTCTCTTCCTTCTTTTTAAAAAGACCAAACATTTATCTTTTATGATATTGTTCTGTATAATATTGCTGGTAATGGCCAGAGGTAACATTGTTCAGCCACTCTTCATTAGCCAGATACCAGTCTACCGTTTTCTCCAAACCCTCTTCAAACGTTATGCTTGGCACCCAGCCCAATTCATTTTTTAGCTTGGTGGCATCAATAGCGTAACGCAGGTCATGTCCTGCCCTGTCTGTAACAAAAGTAATGAGCCCGGCCGATTCACCGTCGGCACGACCCAACTTTTTATCCATAATAGCACAAAGTGTTTTTATCAGATCTATATTTTTCCACTCGTTATGACCGCCAATGTTGTAGGTCGTTCCGCTTGCCGCCTTATGAAAAATAACATCAATTGCACGGGCATGATCTTCAACCCATAACCAATCTCTGATGTTTTCGCCTTTACCATATACCGGCACCGGCTTTTTATTTTTAATATTATTGATAGCAAGCGGGATTAATTTCTCAGGAAAATGGAATGAACCGTAATTATTTGAACAATTGGAGATCACCGTATCCATCCCGTAAGTATCTTGATAAGCGCGCACAAAGTGGTCAGAACTTGCTTTTGACGCCGAATAAGGTGAGTGCGGATCATAAGCAGTTGTTTCGGTAAACATACCATCCTCGCCTAAAGTACCATAAACCTCGTCGGTAGATACATGGTAAAAACGTTTTTTATCGTACTGGCCCTTCCAGGTTTCGCGTGCAGCGGTTAGCAGATTTACCGTACCTACCACATTGGTCATCACAAACTCCAATGGGTTGGTGATTGAACGATCAACATGCGACTCGGCGGCAAGGTGGATCACCGCATCAGGCTGTTCGTCAACAAATAATTGGCGGATAAACTCCAGGTCGACAATATCGCCTTTTACAAAGGTATAATTAGGTTCATTCTCAATATCAATCAAATTAGCCAGGTTTCCGGCATAGGTCAGCTTATCCAGATTGACGATTTGGTAATCAGGGTAATTTTTTACGAAACGGCGTATAACATGCGAACCGATGAAGCCCGCGCCACCTGTAATTATGATTCTCTTCATTTTAACTTAGTGGATTTGCGGCAATATACTTCTCCCACTCCCACGCCGATTGCATCATGGTATCCAGATCAAGCCCGGTTTGCCATTTTAAAATATTTTTTGATTTAGTCACATCGCCCCAAACCTGTTCAATATCACCGGCACGGCGCGGGCCAATTACATAGTTCAGTTTTTTGCCGGTTGAGCTCTCGAATGCATGAATAACTTCTAACACCGTACTGCCTTTGCCTGTGCCCAAATTAAATACATCATAGCCTTTAAACGCTTCGGTCTCCATTAGCTTTAGTGCCGCAACGTGAGCTTTTGCCAAATCCACAACATGTATATAGTCGCGGATACAGCTGCCATCTGGCGTATTGTAATCATCCCCAAAAACGGTGATCTTTTCGCGTTTGCCAATGGCTGTTTGCGTAATAAACGGCACCAGATTTTGCGGCACACCGATAGGCAACTCACCAATTAAAGCTGACTCGTGCGCACCAACCGGATTAAAATAACGCAAGGCGATTACTTTATAGTTGCTGCCGGCTTTTTGCATATCAACCAGTATTTCTTCGGCAATTTGTTTGGTATTGCCATAAGGCGATTCGGCCGCTTTAACCGGCGCATCCTCAGTAACCGGTAATACATCGGGTTGACCATAAACCGTACAGCTTGACGAAAACACAAAATTCACCGGCTTGTGTTTGTACGCATTAAGCACATTGATTAACGAGAAAAAGTTATTTCTATAATATTTTATCGGTCGTTGTACTGATTCGCCAACCGCTTTTGATGCCGCAAAGTGAATGATCCCGGTAATATCCGGTTCTTTTTCGGCAAGCTTATACACGCCTTGTTCATCGCAAAGATCGAGTTTATGAAATACGGGTTTATAACCGATTATCTTAGCTAATTGATCAACAATTTTAGGATCGGAGTTTGACAGGTCATCAACTATTACAGGCTCATATCCTGAATTTACCAGTTCTACCACTGTATGCGAGCCTATAAAACCAAGCCCCCCGGTTACCAATATCTTAGCCATTAATGTTTATTATAATAGGTAAAATCTTTATGTTCAATTTCTTTTTGCGGCAACGATTTAAAGTATTCGTAGGTTTTTTTCAAACCTTCACTTCGTGATACTTTCGGCTCCCAGCCTAGTATAGCCTTAGCTTTCGTAATATCAGGTCGACGTTGTTTCGGGTCATCAGTGGGCAACGGCAGACTGATGAGTTGCTGATCAGTACCGGTTAGCTTAATGATCTCCTCTCCAAACTGACGGATAGTGATCTCGTCAGGATTACCGATATTCATCGGCTGTACGTAATCGCTATGCAGCAGGCGGTAAATGCCCTCGATCAAATCATCGACATAACAAAACGAGCGGGTCTGCGAGCCGTCACCAAACACAGTTAACGGTTCGCCTCGCAAAGCCTGGCCTATAAATGCAGGCAGTACCCGGCCATCGTTCAAGCGCATACGCGGTCCGTAAGTATTAAATATACGTACAATACGTGTCTCTAACCCGTGGAAGGTATGGTAAGCCATGGTAATAGCTTCCTGGAAGCGCTTTGCCTCATCATATACGCCGCGCGGGCCCACGGGGTTAACATTACCCCAATATTCTTCAGGCTGCGGATTAACGCTCGGGTCGCCATACACTTCTGACGTTGACGCAATTAGCATACGGGCATTTTTTGAGCGGGCTAATCCTAATAAATTATGTGTGCCTAATGAGCCAACCTTAAGGGTTTGGATAGGTATCTTCAGATAATCAATAGGGCTGGCAGGCGACGCGAAATGCAATATGTAGTGCAAATCGCCGGGCACATGCACAAACTTGGAAACATCGTGGTTATAAAACTCAAAGTTATCAAGTTTAAACAGGTGCTCAATATTACGCAGATCGCCGGTTATTAAATTATCCATGCCAAGGACATGGTAATCTTCCTTAATAAACCTATCGCACAGGTGCGAGCCTAAGAAGCCGGCTGCACCGGTAATTAATACTCGTTTACGTGACATTAGCTTACCACCTTTCTGCCTATACTGTTATAATAATAACCGCAATCGATCATTTTTTGTATATCATATAAATTACGGCCATCAAAAATAACCTTTGCTTTTAATTTGGCATCCAGTTGCTCAAAATCGGGCGTACGGAAAACCGACCATTCAGTTAAAATCAGCAATGCATCTGCACCTTCTATGGCATCGTATTGATTATTTGCATAATATATCTTATCGCCAACTACGCCCTTAACGTTCTCCATAGCTTCAGGATCAAACACTGAAAGTACAGCACCTTCATTTAGTAGTTTATCTATAATATATAACGCCGGGGCTTCGCGGATGTCATCCGTTTCAGGTTTAAAAGCTAATCCCCAAATGGCAAACTTTTTGCCCTTTAAATCGCCTTTATAATAGTTCTTAACCTTTTCAACCAAAATTGCGCGCTGGATGTCATTCACATCCATTACAGCATTTAATATTTTGAAGTCATAATTATTTTCTTTAGCCGACTTTGCCAGTGCCTGAACATCTTTAGGGAAACAGCTACCGCCGTAACCAATGCCGGAAAAAAGAAAGCGCCTGCCTATACGGTTATCGGCACCGATACCGCGTCTAACCATATCAACGTCAGCACCAACCAATTCGCATAAATTGGCAATTTCATTCATGAACGATATTTTGGTAGCCAGGAACGAGTTAGCCGCATATTTCGTCAATTCTGACGAGCGTTGATCCATAAAGATAACCGGGTTACCCTGACGCACATAAGGCGCATAAAGCTCGCCCATCAGTTTACGGGCGCGCTCATCTAATGTACCAATAACAATACGATCGGGTTTCATAAAATCCTCAACCGCCACACCCTCGCGTAAAAACTCAGGATTAGATACTACCGCAAATTCAATATTGGTGTGCTCTTGCAGTACAGCGGTAATTTTATCGGCCGTACCTACAGGCACGGTCGATTTGGTTACAATAACCTTATATTCTTTAATCAGCCCGGCAATATCTTTCGCTGCACCAAGTACGTAGCTCAGATCGGCTGCGCCATCGCCTCCGGGAGGGGTGGGCAGCGCTAAAAAGATAATTTTCGATTCTTCCAGAGCTGCGGCCAGGTTACTTGTAAAATGTAAACGACCTTGATTGATGTTGCGGGTAAAAAGTAGTTCGAGACCAGGCTCATAGATAGGCAACTTGCCTTCCTGCATCATTTTTACCTTCTTTTCATTGATATCGACGCAGATAACCTGGTTGCCGGTTTCGGCCAAACAGGTGCCGGTAACCAAACCAACATATCCGGTTCCTACTACAGCTATTTTCACGTATGTAATTGTTTAGATGTTGTTATATTTATCGCGACGAAGATACTCATTTCGTATTAATAATGTTATTACTGTATAACACCGGGCTACGTATTTACTACCTTTTGATACTGCTCTTTTCTGCATTCAACAAAAAAGCTGCACTTTGGATAAAAGGCCGCCAAAACATCATTTTTACCACTTTTGAAAAAAGCATCTGGTTCCATTTTGCTTCATTGGGCGAGTTTGAGCAAGGCCGCCCGGTACTGGAGCAAGTAAGAAAACAACAGCCCGGAGCTAAAATTGTTGTCACTTTTTTTTCCCCTTCGGGATATGAGATCCGTAAAAATACGCCCCTGGCCGACGCTGTTTATTATCTGCCTTTAGATACTGAGGCCAACGCCCGCAGATTTATTAATGCTATCAACCCTGCCGTTGTCATATTTACGAAATATGAATACTGGTATCATTTTTTTAAGCAACTAAATAACAGGCAAATACCGCTTTACATTATATCCGGCATTTTTAGGCCCGGACAGCTATTTTTTAAATGGTATGGTAGCCTGCACCGCAAGATACTGGGCTTTGTAACCCACTTTTTTGTACAGGACGAGCAGTCAAAACAACTGCTGCAAACCGTTAACATCACCAACGTAACCATTAGCGGCGATACCCGTTTCGATCGCGTTTGGGCCAACGCACAAAACCCGAAAGCCCTGCCGCAAATTGAAGATTTTAAAGGCGGGCAAAAAGTATTTATAGCCGGCAGTACCTGGCCGGCAGATGAGCAACTTATTGCTAAATTAATCAGCCAACATCCCCGGTGGAAATTCATTATCGCACCACATGAAATAGGTGAAGATAAGATCAACCATCTGGTAAGTTTATTGCCTGAGGGTTCATACATCAGGCACTCACAAATCCAATCTCACATCTCAAATCTCATCCAGGCAGCTCAGGTCTTGATTATCGATAACATCGGTATGCTGTCATCGCTTTATCAATACGGCGATATTGCTTACATAGGCGGGGGGTTTGGAGCCGGCATACATAACACGCTTGAGGCTGCGGCTTTCGGCTTACCGGTTGTATTTGGCCCCAACTATTCGCGGTTTAAAGAAGCTCGCGACCTGATCGCTATCGGTGCAGGTTTCAGCGTGAATGACCAGGCGTCGTTAAAAATTACCGCCTATAATTTAATGCACGACCAATCTTTTTGTGCCGATGCTGGTTATAAAGCAAAGCAATACGTAGCGCATAATATAGGCGTAACAGAAAAAATTATAGCAGAGATTAAATTTTAACCGTGGCAGCCCTGTTGTACCTTTGCATTTCAGTTAAATTTTATTCAAAATAATAATATTGCCACAATGGGCTTTATACAGATCGAAGAATTAGGCACAGCACACTTTCATGAATATGGCGAAGGCAGCAAAGCTTTGCTGGCGTTTCATGGTTATGGCATGACGGGCAGGCAATTTGAGGTGCTTAAACAATCTATTTTAAAAAAGTACCATGTTTACGGGTTTGATCATTTCTTTCATGGCAATAGTCAACTTGATAACTGGACCGAAGCCGAGATACTTGCAGGTATGCCTAAAATGTTGGTACGACAATATGTTGAGTACTGGTTTAAACAATACGGCCGTCAACGATTTTCAGTAATGGGTTATTCTATTGGTGCTAACCTGGCTTTGATACTGGTTGAAGAGTACCCGGATCTGATCGATGATGTTATTTTAATGGCGCCGGACGGGCTGTCGGTTTATAAAGGCTTTGACATTTTACGCAATACCAGCTGGGGCAAATACTTATTTCGCCGGGTAACCAAAAGTAAATGGCTGGCCCCGTCTATACTAAAAACGCTGCGCCGTGTACGTTTTATTGATGACAGCCTTTTCCAAATTGCTTACAGCGAAATGGATACAGAAAAAAAACGTCTTGATGTATATTATACTTTAAACCTTATTAAGCTACTGGTACCAGACGCCGTGAAAACAGCACATCTTATAAATGAATATAACGTGTCATGCTTGTTGATATTTGGCAAACACGATGAGCTTTTTACCAAAAAGGCGGCCATGCCTTTTATCAACCGGCTAAAAAACCCCGAGGTACATGAGGTGCTCATGGGCCATTGGCTGGTAACGCCTGCACTCGACGAATATTTAGTTAGTTTAGCATCATGATACCTGCCCGCCGTGTAACACTGTTCAGTAATTGGTTTGCGTATTACATGCGTTTCAGGATGCGCAGCTACTTTAACCGCCTGGTGGTACAGCCATTCGAACCTAAAGAAGGACATTCGATATTGCTGTTATGTAATCACTTTAGCTGGTGGGACGGGCTATGGGGAAACTACCTGGCTTATTGGCATCTTAACCGCAGGCTATATATTATGATGCAGGAAGATCACTTGCAGAAACGTATGCTGTTGAATTTGTTTGGTGGCTTTTCTATCAACCGCACCTCTCGCGAAATGATCAAATCACTCCACTATGCGGCAAATCTGCTTAACGATAAACAAAACCTGGTAGTGGTATTTCCGCAGGGTTCTCTTATATCTAATCATACTACCGAAATACTTGTTGAAAGAGGTATTGAGCTATTGATCAAAAATATAAAGGGCCCTTGTCAGATCGTATACTCATGTGCCCTGATCGATTACTTTGAAAGCCTGAAACCATCAGTATTTTTTCACCTGTTTGATTGCGGCACCGCAAATCAGGTAAGCTTTACAGAATTGAGCGCTAAAATCAATACCTTTCACCAACAGGCATTGAAAGATCAGTTAAATGTGAAACATTGATGATTTATCCCCGTAAAAATATCGTCATTAAAACCAGTGTAGAACTTTATTTGCGTTGGATAACGGCACGGTATTTTAGCAGGATAAATTTTAACACTATACCGATAGACAAGGGGAAATCAATATTGCTGATTGGCAACCATTTCAGCTTTTGGGATGCCATAGTATTGTATCATATCAACCGGATATTCTTTAAAAAAAAATTCCATGTCATGATCCTTGAAGAGACGGCAATAAAGGAGACACCGCTCACGTACTTGGGTGCATTTTCGGTAAACCGTGGATCAAGAGATATTGTTGAATCGCTTAGCTTTGCCTCCAGCCTATTGAATACCCCCAATAACCTGGTGCTTATTTTCCCCCAGGGTAAGTTGTATTCAAATATGATCGAAGAAATACCATTTGAGCGCGGGGTAATGAACATCATCAAGAAAGCAAGCAACTTCCAACTGGTATTTGCCGCCACTTTTATAGAGAATTTTAACAACTTCAAGCCGGTTGCCAATGTGCACTTGAAACCTGAAAGCGGCACCGGTTTTAAAGACATAGACGCCCTGCAACTGGCTTACCAGCAACATTATATGCACGCACGGCAACAACAACTACAAATAACGAAATAGTGATCATAGCCATAAGCGTTACTTTCTTTTTTATCATACTGCGGTTTGCGGTTACGCTATTCAATTTTCTGTCTGACCCTAAACTACGCAGGGTAAACCGCTTTTATCCGGATCTGGTTTCTATACTTATTCCGGTGCGCGACGAAGCCGCGAACATTGAGACGCTTTTAGAATCTATACGACAGCAGGATTACCAGAATTACGAGGTGCTGATTTTGGATGATGAGTCGAGCGATGCCACCTACCGCATTTGCACTGATTATGCAGCTATCCATCCGCAGTTCAGGGTAATAAAAGGAAAAAAATTACCACATAGCTGGCTGGGGAAAAATTATGCCTGCCACCAGCTGGCTGAAGAAGCGCAAGGTGATTTTTTTTTATTTGTTGATGCAGATGAAAAATTAAATATTGGTTTGATCAATAGCGCCATTCACCGCATGTACGTTAATAAACTATGCCTGCTTAGCCTGTTTGCTAACCAGCAGATGGACACTACGGGCGAGCGTCTGGTGGTGCCGCTGATGCATTATATTTTGCTTAACCTGTTACCCTTAAAGTTGGTGTACCTGGTAAAAAATTACAATGTAGCCGCAGCCAGCGGGCAGTTTATGCTGTTTGATGCTGAAGTATACCGCAAATACCATTGGCACAGACTGGTAAAAGACAAAATAGTGGAAGATGTAGAAATTATGCGACAGGTAAAAGCCAACCAATGCAATGGGGAGGCGCTTATGGCCAATGGCATGATTAGCTGCCGGATGTATAAAGGTTACAGGGATGCGGTAAACGGGTTCAGTAAAAACTTTTTGGCTGCATTTAATTATAATATTATTTGGTTTTTAGTCTATATTGTACTCATTATCGTTGGCCCGATGATAATTATCATGACACTTAACCTGCAGTTGATATTGTTTATGGCCGGCTTAATTTCTTTAACCCGGGTAATGATATCATTATCGGCAGGCCAAAATGCATGGTATAATATAGTGCTGCATCCGGCACAAATGTTTAGTTTAACTTTGGTTGCATTTTTAGCTATACAAAGGCATCTAACCAAAACCATCATATGGAAAGGCCGAAAGATATAAAATCGTTTCACTCTCCGCGTGCGCTGCATGAACGCGAGATCAATACCATCAGAATTATAGTTATATTCCATTTAATAGGGTTACTTGGCTTGTACTTTTTACCTACCAAGCCTTATTTCATACTGTTGGTACCATTTCATCTGATGCTGATGACGTTTATTGTATTTATTAACCACGATGAACTGAATTTGAAATTTTGTTATTTTTTTGTGATGATCGTCCTGGCGGGCTGGCTTATTGAATATATAGGAATACATACCGGCCAGTTGTTTGGTGCATATTATTACGGGCATACTTTAGGCTTTACTATTCGGCAAGTGCCGGTAGTTATGGGGTTTACCTGGTTTATACTTATTTACGCTACCGGTGTATCTATGCGAAAACTACGCATTAACTTAATGCTTGTACGTGTGCTTTGCGGAGCGTTGTTACTGGTTATACTTGATCTGTTAATAGAACCTGTAGCCGACCAGTTAGATTATTGGCATTGGCTTAATAACGAAACGTTAATACAAAACTACTGCTGCTGGTTTATAGCCAGCGCTGTATTCCTTTTAGTTTTTGAGCTGTTTGATTTTAAAAAGCAGAGCATGGTGGCCCCGGCATTGCTGGCATGTCAATTTATATTTTTTGCGGCGCTGCAATAAAATCAACCTAATGGCGTAAATTTGTAACGCAATGGGAGCATATCAGCTAAAGGTTACAATAGACAAGGATTCGGGGTTCTGTTTCGGAGTTATCTACGCTATCGATATGGCTGAAGATATTCTGAATGAGGACGGCTACCTGTATTGCCTGGGCGATATTGTCCACAATGATGAAGAGGTTGAGCGATTGAAGAACCTCGGTCTGCGCATTATTAATCATGATCAGTTAAAAGATCTTCATAATGAAAAAGTACTCATCCGCGCTCATGGCGAGGCTCCCGAAACCTACCGCACTGCGCTCGAAAATAATATCACACTGATTGATGCTTCATGCCCGGTAGTGTTGAAACTGCAAAACCGCATCAAAACTTCGTACGACGCTAACGAAAAGATCCTGATCTTTGGCAAACATGGTCATGCGGAAGTTATCGGATTGCAGGGTCAAACTAATAATGATGCCCTTGTATTTCAGGATATAGCAGAACTGGATAACATCGAACTACCAAAAAACATCACCCTGTATAGCCAGACCACCAAAAGCATGGAGAAGTTTTACCAGGTAAAGGACGCACTTACTGCCCGCGGTTATGAGCTGAATGCAAATGACACCATCTGCCGCCAGGTATCAAACCGCGACAAAGACCTGCCTGCTTTTGTGAAGAATTTTGATAAGATTGTGTTTGTATCCGGCGTAAAATCATCAAACGGAAAGGTGCTGTATGAGGTTTGCCGCAAACATAATCCCAATACTTACTTCGTCTCTTCAACGGCCGAACTAAAGCCATCCATGTTCGCACCCGGCGATAAGGTAGGCATTGCAGGCGCCACGTCAACCCCCATGTGGTTAATGGAAGACGTAAAGGCGGTGCTGGAAGCGTATTAACCCCGGTCTCTGAAGGGGGTGTATAAAATAATCTCTTTTATTTGCCATCCTGAGGCGTTCGAAGCGTGAACCTAAAGGCCTTTGCCCACCTTTACTGATTCAGCGTAACTTCGTTCCATAATGGACTAAGCTTTCGGCTTAACTTGCAAGCATGCCGCTTGCAGCATTTGGGATGAAACCGCAGGTGATCCAAAAAACGACTTAAAAGTCATATTTGGTGATCCAAAGTGATCCACTTTTTGAGTTTGATATTTTTAAAATACTCATTTTCAGCATCTTGAATTCTCGGCATGATCCAAATGATCCAAATTGATACACACTCGCACGTGGATCAGTGCGCACTTTACGTTTCTGACTCGTCATTATTCAGTATCTATCAGGATATCCCATGAAACCACAATAAGAGGCGTGCGGCTTTTACCTCGCAAATGTTTTTTTGATTGATGGTTAATTTCTTATGTTCAGGATAACAGCCTGGATTATAATAATCCTTTTGTAATAAAAATCCTGCCTTAAAGCGTTAAATGCTTTTTTGCTATTTTTACGGCGATGTCAAAAAAAGGAATATTACTGGTAAACCTGGGCACACCCGACAGCCCCAGCACAGCAGATGTGCGGAAATATTTAAACGAGTTTTTAATGGACGGCCGGGTTATCGATGTTAACCCAATACTTCGTACTATTTTGGTGCAAGGCATAATTACGCCATTCCGTGCATCAAAATCGGCCAAGTTGTACCAGGAAATTTGGAGCAAAGAAACCGGTTCGCCTTTATTATATTACAGCAAGTTACAGCATCAGGCCCTGCAAACCCGTTTGGGTGATGATTACCAGGTTGAATTAGCCATGCGTTACCAAAGCCCGTCTATCGAGGCAGCCTTACAACGAATGAAAACTAATTTGGTAAGCGATATCAAGGTTATACCACTTTTCCCTCAGTATGCCTCGGCAAGTACCGGCTCTGTTCAGGAAAAAGTAATGGACCTGGTTAAAACCTGGCAAACTATTCCCAATATTTCATTTGTCAATTCATTTCATGATGATGACCTGATGATACGGGCATTTGCAGAAAACGCACGAAAACATCAACCCGAAACGTATGACCACGTTCTGTTCAGCTTTCATGGGCTGCCGCAGCGTCAAATAAAAAAATGCGACCATACACATAGCTATTGCCTGCAGGTTGATGGCTGCTGCGATACGTTGAACGATACTAATAAATTCTGCTACTCTGCACAATCATATGATACCGCGCGCCTCATAGCAGCTAAATTGGGTTTGCCAAGAGGGAAATATACCGTTTGCTTTCAATCGCGTCTGGGTAACGACCCCTGGGTGCAGCCTTATACAAGCGAGATAATAAAAACGTTAGCCAACGAAGGTAAAAAGCGGCTGCTGGTATTTTGCCCCGCCTTTGTCGCCGACTGCCTCGAAACTGTCTACGAAGTCACTGAAGAATACGGGGGCGAGTTTAAAGCCCTGGGCGGCGAGCATGTGCAACTGGTGGAGAGCCTTAACGACTCGCCATTGTTTATTGATTTGCTGGAGCGAATGGCGAGAGCGGTGTAATGCTGCTACCACGTTATCCCGAGCGGCCCCGTGGCAACTGAGATGCATTCTATTTTTGTCATTTCGGCGATAGCAAGAAATCTATACACGCGCTAACAAGTAGTAACATCAATATACCGGTTTCTCGCTATCGCTCGAAATGAACATATTGATATATTGTTCTTACCGCTTCTCTACCCTATCATAAAATCCGCCAAAAGAATTCATCTTTACACCTTCTTCCCTAAAAAACTCACCTGGAAAACCTAAGTCGATCTTTGAAACTTCATCTAACTTTTGCAGATGTTCAGGGCTTAGTTTTACATCAATAGCTTTCAAGTTCTCTTTAAGCTGATCAACTTTGGTAGCACCTACAATAGGGATGCACGAAAAGCCCTGATGCGTTGTCCATTGCAAAGCTACGTGGCTTGGCGCAACGCCCAGTTCGCCGGCTATCTCCACAACGGTTTGGGTGATACGCACGCTATGGTCATCCAGGCGGCGGCTTTCAGGTTTAATACGGCCTTTTTCGCCCCGCAGATATTTGCCGCTTAACACCCCGCCGCCTAATGGCGCCCATGGCGTAACGGTCATACCAAAATGCCTGGCCATCGGTATAAGCTCGCGTTCAGACGTGCGTTGTATCAGGCTATATTCAACCTGCAGCGCAACAAACTGGCTCCAGCCCATCAGCTCGGCCAGTGTATTGCCTTTGGCTACCATCCAGGCAGGCGTGTCGCTTATGGCAGCGTAATTAACTTTTCCCTGGCGGATGAGGTCGTCCATACCCCGCAGCACTTCGTCTATCGGTGTCAGGTCGTCCCAGATGTGCAGGTACAGGATATCAATAAAATCGGTTTTTAATCTTTTTAAGCTTTCCTCTACACTACGCATCATATTTTTACGGTTATTTCCTGATGCATTGGGATTAGTCTGGTTATCTTTTAAGGAATATTTGGTGGCCAATACAAAATAATCGCGGTCATGGTTTTGCAGGTATTCGCCAATGATCTTTTCGCTGGTGCCCAGTTTATACACATTGGCCGTATCCAGGAAATTGCCGCCTGAGTCGGCAAAGGCATCCATAATGGCAAAGCTGGTTTCCTTGTCGGCCCCCCACCCGGCTTCTGTGCCGAAACCCATGGTACCCAAGCATAGTTCTGATACTTTAAGGCCCGAGCGGCCCAGTAATTTGTAGTTCATAGTTTTATGTTATCAGTTAAAACAAATGTAAGTTTTGGTTTGCTATCAAGTTTTACTACTTCAAACAATAATTTTTGACAATGGTTATTTAAATATGAGAATCATAACGTTACATACCCGTATCAATGTTGACGACCTGTTTAACCGCCTGCAAGAAAAATTAAATCCTTATTTTTTCTTGCACCGGCAGGAACATATTCTTTTTGAAACTGTAAAAACCGGCGATGCGGTTGAGATATATCAAAACGAATTATATGAGGGGCCGCTATTTCACATAGAGGTTGATGGCACGCACTTAAAGATTAGACACAATGAACATTATGTTGATGATGTAAACTCGCTTACCATCTTTTCAATACTTGGTAGCATATTTGAAGATTTGACGGATGATATCCGCGGGGTGGAAATGGTACAAGAGGGGTAAAAACAAACAATTTTGCTGAGGAACGAAGCATCTTCCGCGGGGCGATTGTATAGTTTGCAGATCCTTTTCGCTATCGCTCAGTATGACACTAAAATTGACATAAACATAAACGGCCTATATTGCTACAGGCCGTTTATGTTTTAAAGCTACCGGAGACTATCCGTTAATCCAGCTAAACTTATATTCTAAAGTTGGATTTTTCATTCTGTCAGCAACACGCAGCAAGCGGTCTGGTAAAGCTACCAGGTAATCGCGCGCTTTTTCGCCAGATTCACTAAGCCCGCTAATACCTTCAATATGCCAGTCTTTGATCAGTTCTTTCAGGATATCCACATAATCAATTGCAGTATAGATTCCCAGGCGTTGCGCAGCGTCGGTAAAGTGGCCAAAGGTTTGACCAATCTTTAACCCAACCTCACGCAGGAAGTGCGCAGGCATCACAATTTTTTTGCGCATCATATCCTCAAAAGCCAGCATCGCCTCGTCAGGGTCAACTTCAAATATCTTTTCAATAAAATATTTATAAGCCTTTGCATGCCGCATCTCATCAGATGCAATAACACCGCACATTTTTGACAGCAGGATATCGCCATCCTTTTTTGCCTGCGATGCTACCCTGCGGTGCGACACATTGGTGGCCAACTCCTGGAAGGATGTGTAAATAAAGTTACGGTATGGATCATGTCCGGTGCCGATATCAAAACCGTCAGCAATTAAATATTGGGTTGATACCTCCATAGCGCGCATATTCACGCGGCCTGACAGGTATAAGTATTTGTTCAGTAAGTCGCCATGGCGATTTTCCTCGGCAGTCCAGGCGCGGGTCCATTTCATCCAGCCGCCCTCTTCGTTTTTGGATACACCTTCCACCATGGTCAGCCATGATTCATAGGTGGGTAGTGCCTCTTCGGTAATGGTATCACCAACTAAAACAGCAACCAGATCATATGAAAGGCCCTCGGCAGATTCGCGTAAAGCCTTAACCTCACTAAAAAAAGTATCTTTTGTTGAGTCTGGTAAAAAATCTGTCGGTTGCCAGATAGTCTCTATTGGTTTCAAGTATTCCTGCATCTTTTCGAGCATGAATTTCTCGATGTGAGCCATTACCTCTTTTCTTTTTTCTTCAAAAAACACCATAGTAATTAATTAATCTACAAAAGTAGTAATTTAACATTCAATAATACATCAATTTTTACTGATATAGCCGATAGCATCCTTCATACAATCGGGCAAATTTACCAATGCAGGTTTCCCGTTAAAAATAGAAAAATCACTGTCATACTCCCACATAATACCGGGTATATTCAGTTTTTTTAAACTTCTGCGTATGGCTTTAATGTAATGGCAGCGACTATCCTGATCAGTATACCTTTTATACGAGCCGTATTCAGTACAAATTAGCGGCACATCATATTTCTCTGCCCACCTCTTGACTATTGCTAATTTATCAACCATCGACTGCTCATTACCGTCGGTACGGTATTGATAGTAATTTGTCTCGCCCCAGGTTCCCTTAGTTTTAGGGTTCATAGTGGGAAATTTCTCCGCACTATAAGGAAAAGGCACCCCGGTAGTAGCCACCTGATCGCCTACCCAATTTGCACCCTGGTGGGTAAATAAAAAAGGCTCATAAAAATGTACCGTATAGATGATATTCTCATCAGCCATGCGCTCTGTGCGGCTCAACTCATAGATGCTGTTAAAGTTCGACGCACCTACTATAAAAGTCCGCTTCTTATCCACTTTGCGCAGGGCGGTTACAATGTTATAAGCGGCATCCTTCCAGATCTGCGGGCTCATATGGGGCGGCTCATTGTACAGCTCAAAAAAAACATCATCAGGGCTCTGTTTAATATAACGTTTAGCCACGGTAAGCCATACATTAATAATGCGCGGGGTTTGGGTTAAATAATTGTTATCATTTAATTCGCCATAATGGTAATCAATTATTAGTTTTATTCCGTATAAGTGACACAACTTAACAACTTTATCTATATGATTGAAAACGTTTTCGAGAGGTATGTTTTTAGCTTCGAAAAACGAGAAAGCAACCGGCAATCTGAGACTTTTAAACCCAAGTGTTTTAAGCAATTCAAAGTCTGTTTTGGTTAGTTTGTCTTGGTTCAACATATCCTTATTCCAGGTTTGCTCGAGCCAGGAAACACTTATGCCATTATCTAAACTTTTAGCCCTTTTAAAGGCCAACAAACGTTGGGCCGAAGGGTTTGGATTGTTTTTTGCTATGGTTGAATGCACAATAATGACCAACATCGCAATTACCAAACAAACTGCCTGCGTTATATTTTGTATAATTTTATTCACTTATTTAACTATAAACAAAGTTCAATCTTTATATAATTTAAACTTGTAATGTTTGTTCAGATTACTAAAGAAGAATTTTCAAAAGAAGTTTTAAAAAAAGCCTGGTATCAGACTAACAATATTATCTGGACTATCCTTTTTTTATATCCTCTAATTACTATTATCGACGTAATTTATAATCCGGACATTTGGGTTCAGTTTTTAATTGTACGCTTAATAACAGATATTGTAATCTACGGTTTGTATACATTTTTCAGAAGCAAGAAAAAATACAATTACCGCATATTATTACACATAGCCTTTTTCTCACTCTCGTGTACATCGGCGTTGCTTTGTACACTGGCCAACTCGCAGCAATTTAATGTATATTTTCTGGTTTATTCAGCCGTTATCCTGTTTTTCAATATTCAGGTTTTTTGGGAGCCGGCACATTCTATTATACAAACGCTGGTAGCATTTATATTGCTCACCATTTTTTTTAATGCTTTCAGCGATTATAATATTGATTTATTTATAACTAACGGCGGGCAGTTTTTCTTTATCGTTGCTACCATATCCTGCCTTATTCCAAGCGCACGTTTTAAAGTATTAGAGCGCGAAGCAAAGCAACAGTTATTGATCGAAAAATCAAACGAACAGCTTAAAGCACAAAACCGGGATATCATTGAAAAGAATGCCATTATTGATATGCAATATGAGCGCCTGTTAAAAATGGACGAGCAAAAAAACAGCTTCATCAATATAGCAGGCCACGACCTGAAAAACCTGATCGGTTCTATCATCATGAGTAACAACATGATCAAGGACGAAGAATACCGTTTAAGTACCGATCAAAAAGAATTTTGCGCTTATATCAGCGAATCGGCCGAAAAGATGCAGTACATGCTGGCCAAACTAATGGATGTAAAAGAGATCGAATCGCCCGACCTGAAGTTCAATATGGAAACATTTGATGTAAACGTTGAGGTTAGACGAATATTCAGAGGCCTGGTTGAAACCGCCCAAATGAAAAATATTCACCTGGTTGATAACATTCTGAAGCTACCGCTTAATGTAAAACTCGATAAAGTATTCGCCGGGCAGATATTTCAGAACCTGTTATCAAATGCGATTAAATTTTCGCAAACTAATAATAATATACGTGTGGTGACCAGCTTGCAACGCCAAAAATTTGTTTTCGAGATTATTGACGAGGGCATAGCCATAGGCCAGGAAGAACTGGATATGATGTTTAACAAGCTAAAAACATTAAACGACGCAAACACCAGCCAGGAAAGTCGCCTGGGTTTAGGTTTATCAATAGCCAAGCTAATTACCCAGGAAATGGGTGGCGAACTATTTTACCGCAGCGACGACAATGGTAATTATTTCAGAGTAGAATTTTACGTAATTAACTAATACCGTATCCAATGAATAAATTTTTTACCTCACTGGCCCTTTTCTTTTTAATAAGCACGGCAAGCTTTGCCCAAAAAATTCTGTCATTTCGTGCCATGGGGCATGACGATGACGCAATTATAGGCATGATAGGCACCAGCGCTTACTATTTAAAAATTGACCCGAGTATTGAGTTAAACGGAAGTAAATTGGTGCTTTACGTACAGCCCTCACAGGCGCTAATCAAAAACCTATCGTACGTTAACGTTATTATTAATGACCGACCGGCATTTAGTAGCCGCCTTACGCAGGACTCAATTATGCAGATATCGCTTAACCTGAGCCGCATGGATATGTCGACTGACAAATTTCTTAAAATACAGGTTAAGACCTTATGCACAGTTACTGACGAAAAATGTAAGGATCTGGATAACCCTGCCATGTGGATGAAGGTTAAGAGTTATTCATACCTGTCATTAGTTAAGAGTACGGCCAATTTCTTTAACAATGTAAACATTGGCAACTGTTTTGAAACCATGCGCGCCATTGTGTATCCAAAAAACCCAACGCTGCATGACCTTAAAGCAGTAGCCTGGGCCTATTCAAGGTTAAAAAAGGCCGATGTTAAAAATATCATGGTATACCGCGAAGGTACCCTGCCCGATACCGTTAGAAATTACATTGTATGTGGTAACCTTTCAAGCCTTACTTCCGAAAGAAGGGCCATGCTAAAAGTTACACTCCAAAGAGGCGAAGGTTTATTCTATCTGAATAAATCGGTAGTGAGAGCTGTGGATACTTTAACGCGTTTAGTAAATGCAAACGGAAAATTATTAACTGTACGGTCATTAGAAGAAACTGTCGCCCCGTCAGAAATATTATACGTCAGCGGTGGTGATGATGCCGGTTATGAAAAAACGATCACTGCTTTAGGCAACATGAACATTTTGAACTCCACCTTTGGCGATTACCTGTTAATTAACAACGCCGAGAATAAGTTCTTCAAAACCATTGATGAAAACCGCTCCAAGTTATCATTCCGTCAAATAGGCGGTACTACCAACTTCCTTTCGGGTATTGGTAACTTAAAGAGTACTTACAACTTTAAAAACTCCGACTTTAGCTTCACACCTAAAGAGGTTGAGATACGCGTTATAGCTAACTACAGCAGCCTGGCCGCTAATGACCGTGGTTACGTTAACATTTACCTGAATGGTATGTTGATCAGTTCTGAAAAATTGGATGCATCGGGTAAGTTAAATACTTCTGTAACCATTAACCGTTATCAGCACCACAAGTACAACACACTGGAGATTGAATTTAGATTTTATACCAGTGGTGGTAATTGTAATGCCAGCTTCAACGGTTTCTTTGCCGAGGTTGATGTTGATAAATCTTACCTCGAATCAAAAAACCCATTTATAACCAGCGACCTGAGCTTCTATCAATATCCTGAAGCATTTAACTCTGGTACAACCCGCATTGTGGCAACTAAAAAGTATGCGCCATATGCTGCGGCTGCCATGGGCGAGATCATTTATGAGTTGAACAATAACATCAATGCCAATAATTTTCCCGAGTTTGAGTACTCTGACGGCATCGATAAGAACGATTTAAAGAAAAATAACATCATCGCCCTGTTATCGCACGATGACCCTTTGATGGACGACTTCCCGGATGCGCCGATCAAGTTTAACCGCAGGTTCCGTTTGTATAACAATGAGAATAATAAAGTGGTGTATGAACTGTCCGACTCGGTGTCTAGCGGTTTGGCGCAGATTTTTTACGGGCGAAGCAATAATGCAGTATTGGTGATTACCGGTACGGGCAAGCACATTGCCGATGCATTTACAGCGGCATCGCGGTCTATTACAGAGCAGTTGTCGACACTTTCAAGTAATGTAGCTATCTCTGATGTAAACAATAATAAGTATCTGTTTAACATCAGTAAATCAAGCGAGAATCTGGAGTATGTTGATACCAAAAGCGTGCTTACCCGTTTCTGGGAAAACTACAACTTATATATCTTGCTGGGTATGTTAGTATTGATATTGCTTTCGTTCTTGTACATACGTGCCAAGGTTCAAAAGTCAACAGATATCTTTAGCGAGTAATTTGTTGTAACAACAATATTTTATGTGCCGGCGCTACATTTAAAATGGAAAGCCGGTATTTGCCTAAGTTGTTTAGCTGTTTAACATTTTATTATATATTATATAATGCATATCTCCATTCCTGAGCTTTTACTCCAAGACGGCTTCTTAACATCGGCCGATCTGGATAAGATCGATGATTTTTCAAAAAGGTCAGGACTGTCATTTATAAAAATACTGCTCAACTTTGGATACCTGAGCCGTAAAAATTACGAGCGTTCTCTGGTAAATGCAGGCTATGAATTTAAACAGATACGTGAGGAAGATTACGACCTTGACATACTTGAAAAAACCGAACTGAAATTTGCCGACGCCCATTTGGCCCTGCCCCTGCGTATTGAAAACAACAAAGTGGTAACCCTGATGGCTAACCCCAGCGATGAGCTGTTTATTGATTACATTAAGTTCACTTATGACCTGGAGCCTGAGATAATCCTGGCATCAGACCTTGATATTACATGGTACAGCCACGTATTACTAGGGCAAAAATATGTAAAGTCGGCCGTGTTTGAGTTGCTGCACCGTGACCCAGAAAGTTCTGCCCTTACTACGTTTACCACGCCGCAATTAATTATCACTTTTAGTATTTTTACTTTGGTTGTTGTGGGGATGATGCTGAGTTTTGTCAATACATCTATTATTATTAATGTATTGCTAAGTTTGTTCTTTCTGGTGTCCATTGTCTTTAAGCTTTTCCTGGCTTTAGTCGGATCAAGATTTGAGCTGCATCAGGCCGTTACCCGCGAAGAAGTAAGGCAGGTTGAAGAAGATGACTTGCCAATCTATACTATCCACCTGCCGGTTTATAAAGAAGACAAGCTAATCAAAAAACTAATCTGGAACCTGCAAAGTTTGGATTACCCGCGCGAAAAACTGGACATTAAGCTGCTGATCGAGGAGGACGACGACAAAACCCTTAACGCCGTGCGTAATCTGGATTTTCCGGCTGTGTTTGAGGTAATTGTAGTGCCATTCCATATGCCCAAAACCAAGCCTAAAGCTTGCAATTACGGATTGCATTTTTCAAGAGGAAAATTTCTTACCATTTACGACGCAGAGGATGTACCTGACACAGATCAGCTTAAAAAGATCGTCAGCTTATTTAATAAATTGCCTGATAATTATATCTGTATTCAGTGCGCCCTTAATTACTTTAACCGTAATGAGAACTTCTTGACCCGCATGTTTACCCTCGAGTATTCATACTGGTTTGACTACATGCTGCCAGGTCTGGATACGTTCGATATACCTATTCCGTTAGGTGGCACCAGCAACCACTTTAAATTTGAATTTTTGATTGAGTTGGGCGGATGGGATCCGTTTAATGTAACTGAAGACGCCGACTTGGGTGTTCGTGCGTATGCAAAGGGCTATAAGGTAGCCATTGTAAACTCAACCACTTATGAAGAAGCCAACAACGAAATGTTTAACTGGGTGCGCCAACGTTCTCGTTGGATAAAGGGTTATATGCAAACTCACCTGGTGCATATGCGCAACCCCGTAAAGCTCTGGAAAAAAATAGGATGGAAAGGTTTTTTGGGGTTTAACTTTTTTATCGGCGCAACACCTATCACCTTTTTAGTATATCCGTTGCTATTAGGCATATTTTTATGCTACCTGATGTTTGACCTAACCTCAATCCGTTCATTTTTCCCGGATTGGGTTTTATTTATGTCTATCATCAACCTTATGATTGGTAATATACTCATGATCTATGTAAACATGATGGCCGTATTTAAGCGCCGCTATTACGAGCTTATTTTATTTGCTGTTGCCAACCCTATTTACTGGCTGTTGCATTCGTGGGCGGCATATAAAGGTTTGTACCAATTAATTGTAAAACCTTTTTATTGGGAAAAAACAAACCACGGTTTAAGTAACGTTAATAACGAACCTGCCCCTGCCGAATGATGAACTTCAAGTTTAAACTAATGATAACCCGGAGCCAGTCGCTGATAATTATCACGCTGCTGATAGCGGCATATTATCTGGTTTGCGGTATCTATTTAAACAGCTTGGGCTACTTTAATCAGGAGTCACTTTTTTATGTCGAAAAAACACGGATCATTTTTGAGGGAGTTGGCTATAAACTAAAAGTAATTGGTTTAACGGCACCAGCCATACCTTTCTTTGCCACATTTGCATTCACGCCGGTCAGCTCATTGCTTGCGCCGGTTATTGCCTCGGCATTGGGTACCGCTGCACTTTTTTATCTGATGGCTACTACCCTGATAAAAAAGACTGATGATGATTATTATCTGCTGTTGTTAATACTCATATTCCTATTTCATCCAGGTCTGTTATATACAGCTTGCTCTGGTAAGGCCATATACATGGCGTTGATCTTCTTTTATATGTTCTTTCTGAACATATTTAAATTTTATACATCAAATACTACCTTCCATATATCCATAGCCAGTATTTGCCTGGTAGTGCTGTTATTTTGCGATTATAAGTTCATCTGGTTAACGCTATTCTTTATTCCGCTGATATTCTCGATAGCCCTGCAATCATTAAACCTGGCCGAAAAGGAGTCGTTGTTCCGGATGACACAAAGCTTTAACAGCCCCTCCTTGCGTCGCAAACTCATTAATAAAACCTTTGCGATGTATGTTATCCTGTTTATTCTTCCCATCACATCAATTATCTGTTATAAGTTGCTTAATCTTGCCAATGCCAACGATACCGACTATTTTCTGAACAGCCCGTATGCTACCTGGAATGTATTGGCCGAGCGCCTTATGTACGAAAAAACTGCATTAAGGCCAGATTTCAAAACTCCCGAAACATCGCTGCTTATATCGATGCGCATGATCATGTTTTGTCCGCTGATTTTATTTGCTATCACACTGTTTTGGCGCAGCACTTACCAGATATTAACCTTGTTAACGCCTTTTGCTTTTGTCGAGTTCTTACACATTAAGTATGAAAAGGTCATTTTGGTTCATGAGTATTATCTGATGTTTTTAATACTGGCCATTTTATGTTTTGCAATTAAGGCACAACCGCTAAAAAACAGTTTTTGGTTTAAGTCTGTGCTGACTATCATTATACTGGTCCAGTTTTATACAGGCTACTACTTTTTAGCCAATTCATTAATTGACGACGAACGCAATTTCATAACAGTATTGAAAGACAGAACCCCCGACGAGCAACAGGACGAAAATCATGATATGGCAAACTATATTAATGGCTTGCCCGACGGCTCAAAGGTATTGATTGATGATGCCATTGCTTACCCAATAGTAGCTTTTACTAACGATGTCGGCAATTTAACTCTGCCTTATCAGGAAAACTTCCTGAGTGCTATTGAAACACCCAACCAATATGTAGGGTACATACTCATTGCCAACACTAAAAATGCCCTGGCCGGATATACCATTTTAAACGCCCGGTATGCACCTGTAATGTATCAAACAGGAAACAACTACTCCACCCTTCAAAAAGCTTACGAAACTGAGCATTGGGCGCTTTATAAGCTCTACTAAGCGGCATTTTTTATCGCCCTGCCCTTTGTGTTTTAATGATTTAAAACATTTAAGGTCGTTGCCCGTATTGTTTTATACACTAAATCAACATGGCGACAGACAAAACCCCATCAACCGAAAAAGAGTTAAGTTACATAACTAAGGTATGGCAAACCGTGGGGATAGTGGCTTTGCTGGTGGTTACCATTTTGGTAATAAGGGTTGCTTTTGATATTTTGTTGATGATATTGGCCGGCTCATTAATAGCTACTTATTTCCACGGCCTTGGCGATGCTATACAACACCGCACCAAACTTAAACGTAAGCCGGCAATGTTAATCTCAATTGCGGGTACGGTAATTTTGTTAGGCGTTTTATTTTGGTTTATGGGTACCAAAATCCAGGCGCAGGTAGCCGAACTAAGTAATACGCTGCCGACTACGATTAATAATGCCAGGGCCAAATTATCACAATCATCCGTAGGTCAAACCATTTTAAAAAGCTTTTCGGGCGATAATTCGCAGAAGCTAATGAGCACTGTTCAAGGCTTTTTCAGCACCACGTTTGGCGTACTTGGCGACATGTATGTTATTTTATTTCTGGGAATATTTTTTACCACCAATCCCTCGCTCTATAAAGATGGAATTATTGTACTTGTTCCCCACAGCAAAAAGTCGCTGGGAAAACACATTTTAAACCGCATAAGCCTGACATTAAAAGGATGGCTAAAAGGCACACTGTTTTCTATGCTTTGCGTAACTATATTGATTGGCACTTCGCTTACCATTGTAGGTATGCCCGTTGCTTTAATATTGGCATTGATAACCGGTTTGCTGGAAATGGTGCCCAGCATCGGGTCGCTGGTGGCTATGATACCCGGTGTGCTGCTGGCGTTTACTATAAGTACCAACATGGCCATTTTAGTTGCGATAATCTATATTACCTCGCAAACTATAGTTGCCAATATAATAACTCCGCTAATCCAGAAAAAAATGATTAACCTGCCACCGGCACTAACGCTGATCAGTCAGCTTATCATGGGTTCTGTATCCGGTGCTTTGGGTGTAATATTGGCTGTACCGCTGTTGGTTATCTTTATTATTTTGGTTGATGAACTGTATATTAAAAAGATAGCGCACAATGATGATAGCGAAGTAGACAAAAAGCTATTGGATTGATCATTTTGCCTGCACGCCGCTTGCATAAAAGCAAAAAGCCCTGTTGAATAAACAACAGGGCTTTAGCATAAAATTTGGCACCGACCGGCCGCTCCCACGTTTTACCGCAGTACCATCGGCATCAATACGGTATAAAACAG